>JBOGWP010000077.1:0-14508 GCA_050693875.1 Actinomycetota bacterium | reverse complement strand
CTACCAGCTCACCCCTTTCGGAAGAGAGATCGCCGTGTTCTTCACCAAGACCTACAGCCGGGTCCTCACCCCGGGTTTGGCCCTCCTCGATCCGGCACTTCCCCCAGAGATCGCGAGGCGCTGCCCCCTGGCGACCACCTGGCGCGACTTCGCCGGCTTCGCCGGCAGTCCTCTATGCCGGCAGGGCCTCAATCTGTTCGGCGCCTGCCGGGCCCAGCTTGAGGTGCGCCCCGGAGGGTCTCGTCCCAAAACTTGACTCATTCGCACCAACTTCGGCACCTCGAGCTGGGCTAGTGGCTCGGAACTCGCCTCTTCTCCCGGCGTCCCTGGTGGTGCTCGTCGCCGGCATCGCAACGCGCTTCGGGGAGGCTACGACCTGCGGACGCTGGGGCTCGTGATCGGGATCGTCGGCATCGTGTCGACGGCGGTGACCGGGTCTGCGTTCCTGGGCCCCGAGTCGAAGCGGATCGCCCTGCCGAGCAGCAGGCCCCGAGGATCCCGAGGTACCCCGGAGGACCGGCCGGGTCATTCGTATCGCCCGCATCGACCTTGTGGTCCTCTTCCTCGTGATCATCGACATGGTGATCAAGCCGGAATCCTGAGGAAGCGCCCGGACGGAATCCCGCCCAGACGCTCCCCGTATCGCTGAGGGCTAGGCCGCCTCGGCGCGCTGGCCCGGCGAGGCCTGCTCGGGCTGCGGCCTTCGACTCGCGAGCACCCCCAGCGCGGTGGCCACCCCGACGAGAGAGGAGGCAAAGCCCCATCCGAGCCCCGCAAGGTGCCATCCAAATGCCGCGTCGAGCGAGATGCCGCCGGGCCCGGCAAAGGCGATCGCCGCTGCACCCGCGGCGAGTGCGAGGTTGAACTCGTAGCCGCCCTTCGTCACGAAGAAGCCATTGCGCCAGTGGACCGTTACCACGGCGGCGGTCATCGCCCCGACGACGGCGGCGGCCCCGAGCGGGCTGGCGAACCCCAGCACGAGGAGGAGCCCACCGGCGAACTCGGCGAGACCGGAGAGCCACGCCATCGGGCGGGGCGGGCGGAAACCGAGCATGCGCACCATGCCGGTGGTGCCCTCGATTCCCGGACCCCCGAACCAGCCGACTACCTTCTGCGCGCCGTGCGCCCAGATCGTGAGCCCCACCACGAGCCGCAAGATCAGCATTCCAACGTCCATCACCAACTCCTTTCCCGAGGTACTTATCCTGTAGAGGACTGTCTTTCAGATCGATAATATCCTTTGTAACTATAACACGATAGCAGTATCATCGAGATATGGCCACGAGGAGCAGACGGCGTTCCACCACGACGCCAGCGGCGCCCTCGGAGGACCATCTCCGGCGCCGACAGCTCGTCGAGGAGGCCGCGGCATTCGCCTCGGCCTTTATGCGCTGGCTCGAGGCGACCGCGTCCGGCGGCCTGTCCTACCCCCGGGTGCGCTTGCTGGAGGCCCTGGGGTGCGAGGGCCCGGCCATGATGCGTTCGCTCGGCGAGCGGCTCGGTCTGAGCCCACGCAACATGACCGCGCTGGTCGACTCGCTCGAGGACGAGGGCCTCGTCCGGCGCCGCCCGCATCCGAGCGACCGGCGGGCACTGCTCGTCGAGCTGACCGACGAGGGCATCGAGGTGGCCGCCGCCGCCTTCGAACAGCGCATCACCGCGGTCTCGGAGGTCTTCGACGACCTCTCCCAAGCGCAGCAGGGGGCGTTCCTGGAGCTGGTGGGGAGCCTGCGCGTGGCGCTTCGCGGCCGCGGCGTGAGGGGGTGAGTCTGAGCCCGATCGCCCCCCGGATCAGGCCGAGGAGCTCTTGAGGATCACCATCCCGAGCGGCGGCAGCGTGATCGTGAGGCTGCGCGGGCGCCCGTGGGCGCCGACCACGTTGGCTTCGACGCCGCCGAGATTGCCCTGCCCGCTCCCGCCGTAGTCGTCGGCGTCGCTGTTGGCGATCTCGCTCCAGAACCCGCCGCGGGGGACGCCGACGAGGTAGTTCGGCCGGGGGACGGGCGTGAAGTTGCAGGCGACGAGCACCCACTCGTCGGTGCTAGAGCCGCGCCGCAGGAAGGTGAGCGCGCTCCCGTCGGCGTCGTTGGCGTCGACCCACTCGAAGCCGGACGGATCACAGTCCCGCTCGTGCAGCGCCGGCTCCGAAGCGTAGAGCCGGTTGAGGTCGGCCACCCACCGGCGCACGCCCTCGTGCCGCCGGTCTTCGAGGAGATGCCAGTCGAGGCTGCCGTCGTGGTCCCACTCCCTCCACTGGCCGAACTCCCCGCCCATGAACAGCAGCTTCTTGCCGGCCTGGGTGAACTGGTAGCCGAGCAGCAGCCGGAGATTGGCGAGCTTCTGCCAGTCGTCGCCGGGCATCATGCCTGCCAGCGACCCCTTCCCGTGCACGACCTCGTCGTGCGAGAGCGGCAGCATGAAGTTCTCGGTGAAGGCGTAGAGCAGCCGGAAGGTCAGCTCGTTGTGGTGGTACCGGCGGTAGATGGGGTCGCGGCGCAGGTAAGTGAGCGTGTCGTGCATCCACCCCATGTCCCATTTGAACCCGAAGCCGAGCCCGCCGACATAGGTTGGCCGCGACACCATCGGCCATGCGGTCGACTCCTCCGCCACCGTCTGGGAACCGGGTTGCGCCCGGAACACCTCCTCGTTCATGCGTCGCAGGAAGCTGATCGCCTCGAGATTCTCGCGGCCCCCGAACTCGTTGGGGATCCACTCTCCCTCTTTGCGGGAGTAGTCCAGATACAGCATCGACGCCACCGCGTCGACGCGCAGGCCGTCGGCGTGGTAGTTCGTCAGCCAGTGCAGCGCGGAGGAGAGCAGGAAGCTGCGGACCTCGCTGCGCCCGTAGTTGAAGATGAAGCTGTTCCAGTCCGGATGGATCCCCTTGCGCGGGTCGTCGTGCTCGTAGAGATGGGTCCCGTCGAAGTAGCCCAGCCCGTGCTCGTCGGTGGGAAAGTGGGAGGGGACCCAGTCGAGGATGACGCCGATCCCCTCCTGGTGCAGGTGGTCGACGAAGAACATGAAGTCCTGCGGAGTTCCGAATCGCGCCGTCGGGGCGAAGTACCCGGTCGACTGGTAGCCCCACGATCCGCCGAAGGGGTGCTCCATGATCGGGAGGAGCTCGACATGGGTGAAGCCCATCTCCTTCACGTACTCCGCGAGGGTCGGCGCGAGCTCGCGGTAGGTGAGGGGGCGGTTGCCTTCCTCGGCCACCCGCCGCCAGGAGCCGAGGTGGACCTCGTAGACCGACATCGGCGCCGTCGGCGACTGCCGCCGGCCCCGGGTGCGCATCCACTCGTCGTCGCCCCACTCGTAGTCGAGGTCCCAGATGATGCCGGCCGTCCGGGGCGGCACCTCCGTGCGCACGGCGAAGGGGTCGAGCTTGTCGGCGCGGTAGCCGCGGAAGCGGGACGCGACGTGGAACTTGTACGCGTCCCCCTTGCTCGCGCCTTCCACGAAGCCCTCCCAGATCCCCGACTTCTCGCGCGGGGTCAGCCGATCTCGCCCCTCCCATCCGTTGAAGTCACCCACGACCGAGACTTCCTCGGCATCGGGGGCCCACACCGCGAAGTAGGTTCCGCGGGCCCTCCCGACGGTCATCGGGTGGGCGCCGAGCTTGTGGACGAGCTGGAGGTGGCTTCCCTCGTTGAAGAGGTAGAGATCGTCCGGCGTGAGGCGCGTGACCTCCTCTTCCGGCCGCGTCGTCCGTCGTTCTGAAGGCATGCCAATACCCTACCCGCCCCCGGAGCGAGCCGAAGCCGGAGTCACCGGTTACGGACCGCCCTTCCCGTCCCTTCGAAGGTGATCGACTCGGCGGAGCATGCCGGCGACGTCCGGCATCTGCATCGTCTCCTCAAGGGTGTGGCGGGACCGGTGGCGCCAGTTCGGGTGGGTGTCGCGGGTGCCGGGCACGTTCTGCGCCCGGCGCTCCTCCCACAGGTCCTCGAGCGTGACCATCACGGTGGCGGCCTCACTCGATCCCAGGTACTCGAGCGCGGCGGCGGCAACCACGCCGGCCTCGGGGAGCCCCCGCCCGCGCAGGACTCCGGCGGCTCGAAGCGTTCCCGCGAGGGCCTGTCGCATCCGGCGTCGCGCCGCCTCCTCCTCGCTCACGCTCCCCCGGTCGAGGAGGCCGAGCTCGACGCGCTGCGGAATGTCCAGCCCCTCCCAGAAGGCGGCGAAGGGCGGCATGTCGTGCGTGCCAAGGGTCGCGAGGGACGCGGCGAGGGGCCTCCGGAGCTCCCCGCCCAGCAGCTCGTACTCGACGACGTACGAATGGCGGACGCCGTGCCGGGCCATCGAGCGCGTGACGTATGTGGGGACGGTGCCCAGGTCTTCGCCGACGATGGCCGTCCGGGCACGGTGCGACTCGATCGACAGGATCGCGTAGAGCTCCTCTGCCGGATACCGGACGTAGGTGCCCCCGGTGGCGGACCCCCCCTGGGGAATCCAGAAGAGGCGATGCAGCCCCATGACGTGGTCGACGCGCAGCACCTGGGCATGTCCGAGCAGCTGCCTGAGGCATGCGATCGGGTACCGGTACTCCGTCGTCCGGATGCCCTCTGGGTGCATGGGGGGAAAGCCCCAGACCTGGCCCGACGGAAACGCCGCGTCCGCTGGTGCCCCACCCGACGCCGAGAGGGCGAACGACTCCCGTTCCCGCCACGGATCGAACCCCGAGGGGTGGACCCCCAGGGGGAGGTCGAGATAGAGGCCGGCGCCGTGCCCGGCGCTGCGCAGGCCGCCAAGCTGCTCGTGCGCGAGCCATTGGACGGCGAGGTGATAGCGATAGGCGCGATCGTCCCGGGGCTCGAGCCGCCCTTCGCGGGCGCCTCCGGGCCAGGTCTGCCACGGCGACCGGCGGTGCTCGGTCTCGGAGCGGAAGCGCGCGTAGTCCGCCAGCCCGGGGTTGGCCGCGGCGTACTCGTTCAGCGCTGCACGCCGCGGCGACTCCTCGGACAGGAGGGCCTCGACGGCGGGCTCCAGGACCCGGCGCTTCAACTCGGCCACTCGCCGGTAGTCCACCAGCTCGCGTACTCGGAGCTCGGCAAGCTCCCGCCGAAATCCGGGGGCGTTCAGGAGGGACGCTGCGCGCGCCGAGGCGGCAACTTCGGGGATGGCAGCAAGGTCGAGGTACAGCTCGTTCCAGAACAGGCGGCTGGCCGGTGAGTAGGGGCTCGGCTCGAACGGCTCACCGAGGAACGCGGCCAGCAGCGGGAGCGTGCCCACCATCGAAGCCCCGAGGTCGGCCGCCCAGGCGAGCAGCGAGGCGAGGCCACCGAAGTCGCCGGCGCCCCAGTCGTCGCGGGTGCGCAGGGCGTAGAGCGGGAGGAAGACGCCCCAGTCGCGCTCCGGCGTTCCGTAGACACGGCGGGGGGCGGAGATCAGGAGGGCCTCGGCGTGCCGGCGTCCCTGCCCCAACGACAGCCGATGATACCCGGGTGGGATCTCGCCTTCGAGCACCGGCCGCTTCGTGACGTAGGACGACCGTCCGACCTCTGCGGTCGTCTCCACCGGAAGGTCTCCGAGATCAAGCCGCCATCCGAGCGTCTCCCCGCCTTCGAGGGCCAGATCCACCGTAAGCGGGCCCTCGGCCCCATTCGCCGGCAGGCGCACCTCGAGGGCGGCCGGGCTGCCATCCCAGGCGACCATCACCGGCTCGAGGGGCTGCTCCCACCGGCGGCGGTGGTGTTCTGCCCACGCGCGGGGGACGTCGGCGTCGGATTCCGCGGAAACCCCGAGGGCACCCAGGATCGCTGCCAACGTCTCGGCGGAGGCCACCCTCCGGCGGCGGAAGACGTCGACGTAGCTGGCCTGGACGCCGTGGGCGCGGGCAAGCCGGCGAAGCTCGGGCAGATCCTTCCGGGGTCGGGCCACTGGCTCAGGACCTTACCCGGGACCGCGTCGGCCGGCGCGGCTCGACGGTGCTACTCGGCTTCGTCCTCCAGATCCCCCGGACAGACGAAGTTCAGCTCGCCCTCCAGCCCCGCAAGGCAGAACACCTGATGGACCTGCGCCGGCCCCTGAAGGACGGCCAGCGAGCGATGTTCGCGGCGGGCGCGCTCGTTGGCCGCCTGGAGGAGGCGGGGGCCGGTCGCGTCCGCAAAGGTCAGGCCGGTGAGGTCGACGAGCATCTGCGTCGGGTGCCGGCGCTCGACCGATCGGAGCGCGTCATCGAGCTTCAGCTCCGACCAGACGTCCAGCTCTCCCGCGAGGGTGACATACGCTGCCCCGTCCGCCACCAGCGTGGCGACATTCAAGCTCATAGGATCCCTGGCGCGTCTGCGCCTGGTTGGGGCTTCGTATGCTGCCGCCGCGGCCGGCCGGGCGTCAAGAGTCCGGATTACCTAGCCCAGCTTGAGGTGCCCCAGCTTGAGGTGCCGAAGTTCGTGCGAATGAGTCAAGTTTGGGGACGAGAGCCCACCAGGGGCGCACCCAAGCGGGGCCCGGCAGGCACCGAGCGAAGCGAGGCCCTGCCGGCATTGAACGACGCCGGCGAAGGCTCGGTTCGCCGAGCGAGGCCCGGCAGGCAGAGCGAAGCGAGGGCCTGCCGGCATAGAGGACTGCCGGCGAAGCCTCGGCTCGCCGAGTGAGGCGAGGCGGGCCGACATTGAGGACCGCGGCCGGAGCCGCCCCTTGCCTTTCCAACCTGTACCGGGGAGCGAAGCGACCCGCTAGTCCTCGCCGCCGTCACTCCCCGATTCCGCGTTCGGGGTGGGAGGCGTCCACGAACTCCACGAACTCTCCGGTGACCAGGAAGGCGACCTGCTCACCGATGTCGACGGCGTGGTCGCCGATGCGCTCGATCTGACGGGAGACCACGTGCATCCGGATTCCCCACTCGAGGATCTGCTTGTCGTCCGAGGCCTCGAGCACCTCCGCCAGCATCCCTCGATTCAGGCGATCGATCGGGTCGTCCATCTCGGGCAGCCGCCGGCACAGCTCGTAGTCGCGCTGCGCGAATGCGTGCATCGCGGCGCCGAGCATCTTCTGCGCAACCGCCCCCATCTCCTCGAGGTGCTCCATCACCCGTTCGCTGCGCGGGAGCCCGGATGCAAGCTTCACGATCTTGGCGATGTTCACCGCCATGTCGGCGATGCGCTCGAGGTGGAGCGTGATGTGCAGGAGCGCGCTGATCAGGCGGAGGTCGGAAGCCACCGGCGCCTGGAGCGCCAGCAGGTCCATGATCCACATCTCGTTGTGGAGGTAGACGCGGTCGATGGCGTCGTCGCCGGCGATCACCGTTCTGCAGCGCTCGGGGTCCTGCTCCGCCAGGGCTACGAGGGCCTCCGCGAACAGCTTCTGGACGTCGGCCCCCATGGTCTGGACGCTGCGCTCGAGCGCAGCCAGCTCGTCGTGAAAGTGGCGGCGGGCCTGTGCCATCAGCCGAACCTCCCTGTGATGTATCCCTCGGTGCGCCCGTCCTGGGGTTGCCGAAAGATCCGGTCGGTGGGCCCCACCTCGATGAGCCGTCCGGGTTCCCCGGACTCCTCCGCGAGGAGAAATGCCGTGACGTCGGCGACGCGCGCCGCCTGCTGCATGTTGTGCGTGACGAGCACGATCGTATAGCGCTCGCGCAGCTCGCGGATGAGGTCCTCGATGCGGAGGGTTGCCACCGGGTCAAGGGCCGAGCACGGCTCGTCCATGAGCAGCACCTCGGGCTCGATCGCGATCGCCCGGGCGATGCAGAGGCGCTGCTGCTGCCCCCCGGACAGCGCCGACGCGGGGGCGTCGAGGCGGTCCCTCACCTCCTCCAGCAGGCCCGCCCTGGCGAGGGTCCGTTCGACGATCTCGTCCAGCTTGCGCTTCGGGACACGTCCGTTCAGGCGGTGGCCGGCGGCGCAGTTGTCGTAGATCGACATGGTGGGGAAGGGGTTGGGCCGCTGGAACACCATGCCGATGGCGCGCCGGACCGCGACGGGGTCGACCGAGTCGTCGTAGATATCGGTCCCATCGACGAGGACCTTTCCGTCGGTCCGGCCCCCGGCCACCTCGTGCAAGCGGTTGAGGCAGCGGATGAAGGTCGACTTTCCGCAGCCGGACGGCCCGATCACCGCGGTCACCTGGTTGGCCTCGACCAGGAGATTGATGTCCTCGAGGGCCTTTCGGTCGCCGTACCAGGCCGACAGCCCACCCACCTCGATCCGGGCGCCCATCAGGCGCGCCTCCGCCGCGCCGCCAGGGTCCTCGCTGCCACGCTGGCGACGAGCACGATCCCGATCAGCGTTGCGGCCGCGGCCCACGCGCGGGCATTGGCCGCATCGTAGGCGGTGGTGGCCTGGCGGAAGATCTCCAGCGACAGCGCGGACATCGGGTGGTCCAACCGGAAGGCGATGAACTGGTTCCCCAGAGCGGTGAAGAGGAGCGGCGCCGTCTCGCCGGCGGCCCGAGCCAGCGCGAGCAGCGAGCCCGTGGTGATGCCGGCAGCCGCCGACGGAAGGATCACCCGCAGCACCGCCCGCCACCGCGGGACCCCGAGGGCGAGCGCTCCCTCGCGTACCTCTCGCGGCACGAGCCGGAGCATCTCCTCCGAGGTGCGGAGCACGATCGGCCACATGATCAGGGCGAGCGCCAGCGCTCCCGACAGGGCCGAGAACGAACCCGTTGCGATCACGATCACGGAATACACGAAGATACCGAACACGATCGACGGAAGCCCGGTCATCACGTCGGCGAAGAAGCGGACTCCCGACGCAAGCCGGCCGCCGAGGGAGAACTCGACCAGGTAGACCGCTCCGAGAATGCCCACGGGGACAGCAATCGCGGTGGCGATTCCGACCATCAGGAAGGTCCCGATGATCCCGTTCGCGACGCCGCCGCCGACGGCCGAGGGATCCCCGGGAGGGCCTTTCGTGAGGAACTCGAGCCCCTTGACTGCGCTGATCCCGCGCCGGGCGACGTCGAACAGGATCCACACGAGCGGTGCGATGGCGACCGCCACGGCGACCCCGAGCAGCCCGCGCATCGACAGGTCGACGAGCCGGCGGCGGAGCGATGCCCGCTTCACCGGGCCATCCGGACCCGGGTACGGCGCACGAGGAGCCGCGCGACGATGTTCACCGCCACGGTGACGGCCAAGAGCAGCAGCCCGACCGCAACCAGCGCCTCGGCGTGGAGGGGGGTGGTGGCCTCGGCGAACTCGTTCGCAATCACGCTGGCCATCGTGTAGCCAGGCGAGAGCAGCGACACGTTGATGAGGGGCGAGTTGCCGATGACCATCGTGACGGCGATGGTCTCACCCAGCGCCCTCGCCAGCCCCAGGATGATCGCTCCCACGACGCCGCTCTGCGCCGCGGGGAGCACTGCGACCCGGATCGCCTCCCAGCGTGTCGCCCCGAGTGCGTGCGCCGCCTCGCGCTGGTCGCCGGGGACGGTCAGGAACACCTCGCGGCTCACCGCGGAGATCGTCGGAAGGATCATGATCGCCAGGATCACGCCGGCGGTCAGGTATCCGACCCCAGGCGCCGGCCCGCGGAAGATCGGAATCGCCGGCCCGAGGGTGTCCGCCAGCCAGCGCTGGACCGGTCGCAACGCCGGAACCAGCACGAAGATGCCCCAGAGCCCGTAGACCACCGAGGGGACCGCCGCGAGCAGGTCGATCAGGGCCGCCACGGGCCGTCGGACGGCTCGCGGCGCCAGTTCCGATATGAACAGCGCCGTTGCCAGGCCGATCGGGGTCGCCAGCACCAGCGCAACCGCCGAGGTGACGAGCGTCCCGTAGAGGAACGGGAGGACCCCGAACTCGTTCTGGCTCGGAGCCCACCGCATTCCCGTGACGAGACCCGTCCCCGCCCGCTGCCAGACCGGGGCCGACAGCCTCGCCAGGTTGACGACCATGAGGCCCAGGACGACCGGAAGAGCGAGCCCGGCCGCCCGGCAGATCAGGCGAAAAGCTCGATCCCCGATCCGCCGGCGTCCGCCCAGGACCGCATGACGCACTCCTTCGAGCGTCGCCTCGGCCACGGGGGGGTTTCTACCGCAGGGTGCCGGCGCGCTCATCCGCGGCCCGGCGAGAGGGTCTTCGGAGCAGCGGCGAACCATGCCGTCGGAGGAACCACCCCATGACGCAGCGATCCCACGGCACGAATCAGACCTTCTTCCGGATGGCCCGCCCCTGGTACGTGATCTCCTGGATCTTCGCCTCGGTCTTCTCGACCAGGCCTTTGGGGACCGGGGCGTACAGCAGCGCCGATGCGAACTTCTGCGCATCGTGGACGGCCCACCACAGGAAATCGACCAGCGCCTTGCCCTTGGCCTGGTCGGCCTGCTCCTTGTACACGAGCAGCCACGTGGCGCCTGCGATCGGGTAGGAGCCGGCTCCCGGCTGGTTGACGAGCGAGAAGCGGAGATCGTCCGGGGGCTGGGCTGCCGCGGCGGCGGCGGTGATCGACCTCAGGTCGGGAGCCACGAAGGATCCTTCCTTGTTCTTGATCGAGGCCGCGGGCAGCGAGTTCTGCTTCGCGTAGGCGAGCTCAATGTAGCCCACGCTGCCCGGGGTCTGCTTCACGAGTGCGGTCACACCCTCGTTGCCCTTCCCGCCGAGGCCGGTGGGCCATGCGACCTCCTTGCCCTTCCCGACCTTCGACGCCCACTCCGGACTTGCGGAGGTGAGATAGCCGGTGAAGATGTCGGTCGTCCCCGAACCGTCCGAGCGATGGACGACCGTGATGTCATCCGACGGCAGATTGGCGCCGGAATTGTTCCCCGCGATCGAAGCATCGTTCCACCTCGTGACCTTGCCGAGGAAGATGTCGGCAACGTTCTGCCCCGTCAGCTTGATGGGGGTCCTGAGCGAGGGGATGTTGTAGCTGACCACGACCGCACCGAAGACGGTCGGGATGTGGAAGATGGCGCCCGGGGCCTTGGCGAGCTCCTCGTCCTTCATCGGCGCGTCGGATGCCCCGAAGTCCACCGTCTGCGCGGTGATCTGCTGGATGCCGCCTCCCGACCCGATCGATTGGTAGTTGACCTTGACTCCGGTCTTCTTCAGATATTCCTCCGCCCACTTCTGGTACAGGGGCGCGGGGAAGGTTGCTCCGGCTCCCGTGAGCGCCGTCGCGGCACCCTCAGCTGTGCTCTCGGTCGCTTTGGGGGTCACCGGCTTGTTCGCGCCGCCACACGCGGTCCCGGCCACAACCAATACGGCGACCAACGCCGCGGCTCTCTGCCATCTCGTCACTGACTTCCTCCTATCGGACATGGGAGTCTGAAGCCCTCCGTGCCGACGGTACGTGCCGCGGACCGTACGATGGTGGCCCCCCCGTGAACTTGACGTGAACTCCTGCGGCCGGAGGGAGCGAGGTGCGCCGGGGCGCAGGGCTCGCCGGTGCCCGGGATCGGACCGGAGCCGGCGGAAGTCTCCGCCCCCTTACGACTCCATCAGCTCGACGATGCCCTGGACGGGCACCTGCACCCATTCGGGCCGGTTGTTGATCTCGTAGCCCAGCTCGTAGACGGCCTTCTCGAGGAGAAACGCATCGAGGAGCACCTCGAGCTCCCCTCTCGCCTTCGGGAGGAAGGTGGCGTCTCCGGCGGTGTGGAGGTAGCTGCGGAGAAACGATGCCGACACCCACAGGTACCAGAAGTGCAGCCACGGCTGGAGGACGTGGCGGTCCTCGGGCCGGACGAACCCCCCGGTCCGGCCGAACAACGCCGAATAGCCGGCATAGTGGAAGGAGCGGAGCATCCCGGCGACGTCCTGCAGGGGGGAGCGCTTGAGGCGGCGTTCCGACAGCCGGCGGGCGGGCTCCCCCTCGAAGTCGATGATCAGGAAATCCTTGCCAGTGTAGAGGACCTGGCCGAGGTGGTAGTCGCCGTGGCACCGGATTCGCATCGCGGTGATCTTGAGGTCAAGGAGCGAGCGAAACCGCTTGGCGATGTCGGCCTCCAGGTCTTGCACCTGCTTCAGCTCCGCGATCTCGGCCGCTCGGCCGTGGACGAAGCGGAAGACCTTGGCGTTCAGCGAGCGCATCGACTCGAAGAGGGAGCGCTGGTAGAACGGCGAGAACGGCTCCGGGGCGAACGCGGCGTCTTCGTGGTTCGACGCAAGAGCCACGTGGAGCTGCGCGGTGCGCTCGCCGATCAGGCGCGCCGACTGAAGATAGCCCCCGATGACCTCGTGGGCGATCACCGGAGGCTCGGTGTCGGCAAGGTCGAGCAACCGCGGGCGAACCGGAAGCGGCACGTCCTCTCCGTGGCGGTGGTTGACGAGGACGCGCTCGACGAAGCGGCTCAGCGTGTCCAGCGTGTAGCGCCAGGCATCGCCCTCGTTGTGCACGAAGGCGTGCATGATCCCCATCGTCATGGGCTCCCCCCGGCCTCGCTGGTACTCGATCGCACCGGCAACGGCGGGGGTATGGGTGAGGCCGGCGACGTCGGTGAGGAACCGTCCGATCTCGAGGTCGGGGTTCAGCCCTTCCTCCGGCCGGCGGAAGATCTTGAGGATGAGCCGGTCGGCGTAGGCGACGGAGGTGTTCGACTGCTCGGCCCCCATCAGCGTCGACTGAAGCGGCGCCTCCTCAGGACCGCGGAGGCGCCGGAAGGCGCGCGTGGGGGTGAAGAGGACACGGCCGGCCATGCCCGGCAGGCGGCGGCGCCGTGCAACCGCCTCGAGCAGCACCCGGTCGAACTCCGGGTCCCACAGCGCCTCGAAGAGCACCTGCTCGCCCTCGCGGGTGCGCAGCCGCGCGACGGCCGCCGGCCCGAGCGCCTCCATCTCCCCCGCCCGCCGCGCCGAGGTGCAGGCGAGCGGCAGGCAATAGACGTCGGGGTCGCCTTCGGAGTACTCCACCTGGATCAGCGTGAAGTAGCCCAGGCCACTCCGGCCGGGCTCGTCGACCTCCACCGCGTCGATCAGGTCGACCCCGGTGATGCGGCGGCCCTTCCCACCGAACCACCGGCGCTGGCGCAGGAACGCCGGGAGCACCTCCTCGAGCGCGCCCTTGTTCTTCTTGCGGAAGATGGCGTGCCACTCGTCGCGGAGCTCGATCAGCGGGAGCGAGCTCGTCGGCGCGCTCACAGCTACCTCGGCGCGCTGGGGCCGGAGGGCGAACCAGTAGAACGAGTGCGGACCGAGGGTGAGGAGGTACGACCGGTCGCCCACCGGCGGGAACTCCGTTCCGCCGAACAGCTCGACGGGCGTGGCGCCCCGAGCGGCGCTGAGATCCAGTTCGACATGTTGGGCGAAGCGCGAAAGGTTGACGACGACGAGGATGCGCTCGTGATGGTAACTGCGAATGAAGGCCAGAATCTTGCGGTTCTCGGGATAGAGGAACTCGAGCGACCCGCGTCCGAAGGCCTGGTAGCGCTTGCGCAGCGCCACGAGCCGCTTCGTATACCACAGCAGTGAGTGGGGATTCGACTGCTGCGCTTCGACGTTGAGGGCCTCGTAGTGGTACTCGGGATCGATGTTGACCGGGAGGTAGAGCCGCTGCGGGTTGCAGTCGGAGAACCCGGCGTTCCGGTCGGGGCTCCACTGCATCGGGGTCCGTACGCCGTTGCGATCGCCGAGGTAGATGTTGTCTCCCATGCCGATCTCGTCGCCGTAATAGATGACGGGCGTCCCCGGCAGCGAGACGAGAAGCGCGTTCATCGTCTCGATCATCCGACGGTTGTTGCCGAGCAGCGGCGCCAGCCGCCGACGGATCCCCAGGTTGATGCGCGCCTGCGGATCGTGAGCATAGACCCGGTACATGTAGTCGCGGTCCTCGTCGGTGACCATCTCCAGCGTCAGCTCGTCGTGGTTGCGCAGGAACAGGGCCCACTGGCTCGACGCCGGAGTCGGCGGGGTCTGCGACAGGATGTCGATGATCGGGAACCTGTCCTCCTGCCGCAGGGCCATGAACATGCGCGGCATCAGCGGGAAGTGGAACGCCATGTGGCATTCGTCGCCGTCGCCGAAGTACGGCCGGACGTCGGCTGGCCACTGGTTCGCCTCGGCGAGCAGCAGGCGGTCCGGATAGCGCCCATCGAGCGCTTTCCGGACCTTCCGCAGGACGTCGTGCGTCTCTTCGAGATTCTCGCAGGTCGTCCCCTCGCGCTCGATCAGATACGGCACGGCGTCCAGCCGCAGGCCGTCCACGCCGCGATCGAGCCAGAACTGCATGACGCGGTTGACGTCGGCCAGCACCTGGGGATTGTCGAAGTTCAGGTCGGGCTGATGATGGAAGAACCGGTGCCAGTAGTACGCCTTGGCCGTATCGTCCCAGCTCCAGTTCGAGATCTCCGTGTCGGTGAAGATGATGCGGACGCCCTCGTACTTCCGGTTCGTCTCGCTCCACACGTAGTAGTCGCGCTCGCACGCCCCGACCGGCGCACGGCGCGCTGCCTGGAACCACGGGTGCTGATCCGACGTGTGGTTGATGACGAGCTCCGTGATGACTTTGAGGCCGCGCTGGTGCGCCGCTCCTATCAACTGGTCGAAGTCGGCGAGCGTCCCGTAGCTCGGATGGATGTCCTCGTAATTCGCAATGTCGTACCCGTCGTCGCGCAGCGGTGACGGGTAGAAGG
>JBOGWP010000076.1:0-9409 GCA_050693875.1 Actinomycetota bacterium | reverse complement strand
TGAACGATGTCGGAAAGCCGTGTGAGGTAGCACCTCATGCACGGTTTGAAAGGGGGCCGCTGGCGAAGCGAGAGCGGGAGTGCATCAGCACGCCTCGCCGATCGACCAGCCAGCGGCCTACCTCACCGCGGAGACACGGCGCCGTGCTGATGGACCAGTCCTCGAGGGACGACACCCTTGCTGGCGTCAGGCCTCCGAGGCCGTCCCTCCGGGACGCCGTCTCATTTCAGTCCTCAAGGGACAAGCGTCGGTAGCGTTCCCGGACGGAGACCTCTGTGTCGGATGGTAGTCCCATCAGCGGCGAGCTCGTCCTCGCGTCGGCAAACCTCCACAAGGTCGAAGAGCTCGAGCGGCTGATCGCGGACTGGCCCGTGCGCGTGCTGACCATGGCTGACCTCGGTCCCTGGCCGGACGTCGACGAGACGGGCGACACCTACTTGGAGAACGCCCGCCTCAAGGCGGCGGCGGTTGCCGCCGCGACGGGCCTCCCCGCCCTCGCCGACGACTCCGGAATCGAGGTCGATGCACTCGGGGGTGGGCCCGGCCCCCGGTCGGCTCGCTTCGCCGGACCGGATGCGAGCGACGAGGACAACAACAGGCTCCTCGTCACGCTGCTCGCGGGGCGCCCGCCCGAGGAGCGGACCGCTCGCTACCGGTGCGTGGCGGTGGTGGTCGTACCGAGGGGGGCCGAGGCCTGGGCAGAGGCCACCTGCGAGGGCCGAATCGGGTTCGAGCCGAGGGGGAGCGGCGGATTCGGCTACGACCCCTGGTTCATTCCCCGGGGCGATGAGCGGACCATGGCCGAGCTGACCACAGAGGAGAAAGACGCCATCAGCCATCGTGGGCGGGCCCTGCGCGCCCTCCGGCACGAGGTGGAGGTCATGCTGGGCCAGGTCCCCCGACTCCCCCCCGAAACCCCTGCCTGACGGAGGCCCATCGCCACGATGGGCGGTGCCGCAGCCTCGGGTGGGGGGCGGGGTATAGTCATTTCCGCTCAATGTGGGCGTCCCGCGCTTCGGCGACGCGTGAGGGTGCCTGCGGGGATGCCGTGCCGACGGTCCCCGAGCAAGCCGGCATCCAGCCGCCGGTGCGCCGGCCGTGCGGGCGAGAGGACTCGAACCTCCACAGGCTGGGCCTACAGGAACCTAAATCCTGCGCGTCTGCCAGTTCCGCCACGCCCGCATTGACTTGGATTGCATGTGGGTCGTGGGCCGCCAGGGACTCGAACCCCGAACCCACGGATTAAGAGTCCGTCGCTCTGCCAGTTGAGCTAGCGGCCCGGCCGGGCTCAGTGTACCTAAGGGGATCGGCGTCCTCGCGCACCGCGTCGATCCAGCCAAGGACGCGGTGAAGCAGATCCGTACTTCGCGTGATGCGCACGGACGCCGTTCCCTGGTACAGGACATTCTTTCTATGTCCGGTCCCCTCCGGCTTCACGAACGTCTTGAAGAACTGCTCGAGGGGGATCCCCGTCGCTTCTGACCAAAACACCTTCCGCTCAGCCTCACTCTGCCCGGCATGGAGATGCAGGCTCACCGCCAACCGCCCGACGCCTGTTGCAAGCCAGTCTTCAGCCCACCGGATGAACAGGCCGACGAGGGCTGGATCCGAATTCGAGAACTCGATCTGGTTCCGTCGCTTCGACCCCTCCGCCCAATAGGCGACCACCCCCGCCATCCAGAAGGGATCTCCGCGAAGCCCACGGCCCTCCTCCCGCGCCGCCGCACGGATCGCCGCGGTCCGCTCGAGGTTCCGCTGCCGCAGCCGGTTGCCTGCACGGATCCGGCCCGCCCGTTGATTCCCAAGCCCCCGGAGCCGCTCCACCTGCTCCGGCGTCAGCTCGATGTCGCGGCACCAGCCCGACAGCGTGCCCTTCGGGACGGGGATGACCTCCCCAATCTCGCGATAGGAAAGCCCGAGTCGCCGGAGCTCCTGCCCCAGCTCGCGGCGCTGCCATCGCTTGAGCGACGGCCAGGCGTGTGCCCGCTCAGAGAGCTGCGCGGGGAGGAGCATGAGGCGAGGATAGAGAGGGGGTATGACAGAGGAAGGGTGAGCGAGGGGACTCGAACCCCCGGCCTTCGGGACCACAACCCGACGCTCTAACCAGCTGAGCTACGCCCACCACGCGGCCGGAGAACAGCCAGACTGATGGTAGCACCGGGGCGCCCGGGCGTTGGTAGCCTCAGGTCCATGCGACCCGGCGCAGACGTGATCGTCGTGGGAGGCGGGATCATCGGCTGCGCGACCGCGGCCGAGCTTGCCCGCGGGGGCGCGGAGGTGCTCCTGCTCGAGCGTGCCGAGATCGCCTCCGCCGCCTCCGGCCGCAACCACGGTCTTCTCTTCTATCCCCTGGACGAGATCACGGCCCCCCTCTACCGGGCGTCGCACGAGATCTACCGGGAGCTGGCTGCAGAGGGCCCCATCGACTTCGCGCTCGACGAGCTGCCCCGTGGGTTCGTCATCGCGGTTGCCTCGGAGGAGCAGTGGCCCGCCGCGAAACGAGAGGCGACCGCCTGCGCAGCCGGCAACGTCCGGGTGGAGCGGCTGGACGCAGACAGCCTGCGGGAGGCCGAGCCCGCCCTCGCCGAGGGGCACCTGGGCGCCTACTGGATCGACGACGGCTACCGGCTCGATCCCGCCGCGCTCACGCTCGCCTTCGCCCTGGAAGCCAGCCGGGCGGGGGCCGAGGTGGTGACGCACTGCGACGTGAAGCAGGTGCTGGTGGAGGCCGGGAGGGTGACCGGCGTGGCCTCCGACCGGGGGATCGTCTCGGCTCGCGTCGTCGTGGATGCAGCGGGGCCCTGGGCTCCGAGGCTCGCTCGCTCCTTCGGGGCCGACCTGCCGCTCACCGGGGCTCGCGGCTGGCTGCTCCTCACGCGGGCGCTGCCCCCGCTCACCAACCACCTGATCGAGTCCTCCGGGTGGCACCTCACCGCCGGCGAGGCGGGCCCCCCGCCGGTGACGGTCGGCCGCTACGCCCGAGGGGAGCTCCCCCCCGCCCCGGACATCGGCCTGCTCGTCCAGCAGAACCGGAGCGGGCACGTCCTGCTCGGAGGGTCGCGCCTGACCTCGCTCCGGGAGGACCCCGAAGGCCACGAGGTCACGATCGAGATCGCCCGGCGGGCAGTCGCGACCGTCCCGGCCCTGGCAGGGGCGCCGATCGAGGGGGTCTGGTCGGGGGTACGGCCGATGAGCAGCGACGGCCGCCCCCTGGTGGGCTGGCTTGCGGGGACCGAGGGATTCTTCGTCGCCGGCGGGCACGGCGGGCAGGGGGTGATGCTCGGCGGGGGGAGCGGCCGGTTGGCCACCCAGATGATCCTCGGCCACCACCCGTTCACCGACCCGGCCCCCTTTCGACCCGACCGGTAAGGGGGGCGAGCCGCTGCCGCCGCAGCCGGGAAGGCGCCGAGGCCCTGAAAACCGATCGGGGCCCCCATCGGGGGCCCCGATCCTCACGTGCTCAGGCTACGAGTGGTTCGCGCACTTGATGTCCGAGTGAGCTCTCGAGACGTACACCTGGGCAAGAAGCCCCGCATCCAGGTGGAGGGCGGACACGGTGATCTCCCGGAAGTCGCCGCCGTTGCCCGACTCCTTCTGCTCGTTCGAGATGAGCTTGATCCCGAGCAGGTTCAGGAGGACCTGGTTCGGCGCGGTGGTGACCTCCACATCCGCCTTCAGAATCCCGTTGACCTTGAGGTCAACGATCTTCGACCAGCCCTTCACCCTGGCGTTGCCGGCATTGCTGCATGTGGCCCTGCTGTGCGCCTCGATCAGGTCGGCATTGACCGTGACCAGTCCGAGGACGCTCAAGGTGATGTTGGCCAGATACGCATCCGACCGCGCCTTGTTGTTCGCAAGACCCCCGTTCACACCGGCTCGGGTCCGAGCCACGAGCAGCTCGGCATGGAGCAGGGTGGGAACGTTGATGACGGCCAGCTTCGCCGACGCCTTGCCTCCGTTGGACCCCCACTCATGGAAGCCCGTGTCGGACAGGGTGAGGTTGACGATCTGACCCAGCACACTGGCCTGGACCACGGTTGCGCGGCCACTGAACTTCACGGCGCCATCGTTGGCCGCCGCCAATCCCGTACCCGGCCCGGCGAGCAGGCCGACTACCACTGCAATGAACAGGACCGGCCGCAAGGACCGTCGCCTATGACCCCCCATCGCACCTCCATTCCTCATGCTCAGGGCTTGCGCCTTGACCGTTTGCAACGCTCCGTGGGCTCCCGCGGCCCCCCCGGCATGCCGAGGAGGCTGCTGCCGTCATTAAAGCTCCAAGCAATTTGAACGGGCCATACGGCGAAGATGCCCTTTTTCTTACGCAGGCCAGCGTAGGAGGCTCAGGCCGGACTGAACGTGCAAGTCGGAGCGGGATCAAAACCGGGAGAGGGGGAGCCGTGACGGGGGAGGAGAGTCCGCGCGCCCGGAGGGATTCGAACCCCCGACCCTCGGATTAGAAGTCCGACGCTCTGTCCACCTGAGCTACGGGCGCCGACCACCAGTGTACGGAGCTAAACCGCGGGCCGGCGGTTCACTCACTGTCGGCGTAGGCCTCCAGGTAGGCGACGGTGAACCCCACGATGTCGAGGAAGTCCTCGATCCGAACGTTCTCGTTCGGGGCGTGGATGTTGGAGTCGGGCCTGGTCACGCCGGGTGGATCGCAGATGGGGATCTCCAGATCGTGAGCAATCGGATGCATCGGCCCGGTGGCGATCATGAGCGGCCAGATCGACAGGGGTTTCGGGAACCAGCTCGCCGCCGCGGCCTCCACGGCCCGGCCGAGCCGGCCCGAGCGCGGGGAACGGGAGGGATTCTCATGCCCCAGCACCGACATCTCGATGTGCTGGAAACCATGACGGTCGAGATGCCGGCGGAGCTTGGCGACGATGTCGTCGGCGTCCTGGCGGGGGACGAGGCGGAAATCCAGCTTGGCCAGGGCCTCGGCCGGAAGGACCGTCTTGGTCGCCCCCCGTACCCCGTAGCCCGTGTGAAAGCCCGCGACGTTGGCGGTCGGAGCGTAGATGAGCGCGTGCTTAAGGGAATCGCCCGTGAGTCCGTCGACGAATCGATCGACGCCGAGACGCGCTCGCTCGGCCTCCTCGTCGAACGACAGCCCGGCAATCAGCTTCCGTTCCTCCTCGTCGGGGTCCGCCACGTCGTCGTAAAATCCCTCGATCGCGACACGTCCCCTGTCATCCCGGAGTGAGGCGATCGCCTGGAGCAGGTCCCACGCCGCCGACGGCGCGTACACCGCCTGGGAGGAGTGCTGATCCCCGGTCAGGAGCCGAACTCGCAGGTCGACGTACAGAAGTCCCTTACACCCGTATATGACCTGGGGCCTCCCGTCGTGCTCGTACCAGGCCCCCTCCCAGACGCAGTCGTCGGCCTTCAGCAGCCCGCCGTGGGCGCGGCACAGCTCCTCGAAGTGAAAGCTGCCGTTCTCCTCCTCGCCTTCGATGAGGCATTTGACTCGGTAGGGGAAGCCTCCGTGGATGTCCAGAAAGGTCTCGAGCGCGCACAGCCTGGCCGACAGGTCGCCCTTGTTGTCGGCGGCGCCACGGGCGTAGATCCGCCCATTCCGCTCGTCGGGATGGAACGGCGGCGTCTCCCAGAGGTCGATGGGATCGGTGGGCTGGACGTCGTAGTGGTCGTAGACCATCAGCGCGCGGTCGCCGTTGGCGCCCTCGAAGTCGGCCAGGACTGCCGGCGGCGCCCCCGGAACGTCGAGCTTGGTTACAGTTGCCCCGAGAGCCGAGAGCCTGGCTTCCAGCCACGACGCCATCTCCTCGAGGCCCTGCCCCTCGGCGGAGATGCTCGGAATCGAGCACGCCTGTTTGTGCGTGTCGACGAACCTCCGGGCGCGGGCGGCGACGGCAGCCCGGATCACGTCGTGGTCGTTCATCGGATCGGTGTTTCCCTCCCCGGTCGCTCAGGTGTGGCGCGGCGACAATCTATCCGACTGTCGCTGTGGAGCGGGCGAGGGGAATCGAACCCCCACCACCAGCTTGGAAGGCTGGAGCTCTACCATTGAGCTACGCCCGCAGGCCGTCCGGGGGGGTCGGGACGGGGAGATTTGAACTCCCGGCCTCCTGCTCCCAAAGCAGGCGCGCTGCCAAGCTGCGCCACGTCCCGCAGGTGGATGAACCAGGCTCGATGATACCGCGCCAAGTTCGGTCTTTCGGACGGCAATTCTGCGACGGTAGGCTACAGGCAATAAGCCGACGCTGGGCTGGGGGAGGCGCGCGATGAGCAAAGGGCGAGGGCCCGCGGCGAAGGCCGGTCTGGCAAAGGCCCTGCTGCTCGGGCTGGCGTTGGCGATGATGACGACCGCCTGTAGCGCCCCGCCCGAGACGGGACCGCCAACGGTCCTACACGTCATGATGACCGACGATTGGGTCACGCCTCCCTTCGTCGACGCCGTCCGGACCTTCGAGCGAACCCACAGCCGTGTGCGGATCGAGGTGGAGAAGGTCTCGATTCGGCAGATGTCCGAGGCGGTGAAATCCAAGATCGACCGGGGAGACCCGCCTGACGTCGTCCAGGCGCACGCCTTCTCCGCCGCCGCCGAGAGGCTAGCCGAACAGATCACCGACCTGTGGAACCGGCGCCTGAAGCCCGCGGAGTACCTGCCCGGTGCGGTGGAGGACGTGACCTGGGACGGCGAGCGCTTCGGGGTCCCCCTCGACACCAACGCCCTCGTACTGATGTTCAACGCCGACCACTTCACGGCGGCGAACATCCAACCGCCCGGCGAGGCAACCACCTTTGCCGATCTCGAGCGCATGGCCAAGGCGCTCTCCCGCCCGGACGGCTCGCAGCGCGCACTCGTCTTCCCGACCAGCAACTGGTGGACCTACGGGTGGATCCGGGCCAACGGGGGGGAGGTCGTGGAGACGGGGCCCGACGGAGAGGCGAGCCTGACCCTCGACGCGCCGAAGGTGGTCGAGACGGTCCGCTTCCTCGCAGGCTTGGTCCAGCGGGGGTACGCCTTCGCGCCCCGGGCGGTGACCTCGCATTCCGGCGACGCGCTTGCTCTCTTCCGCTCGGGCAACGCCTCGATGCACGCCTCGGGCTCGTGGGATCTCGCCACGCTTGCACGGGAGGATCCCTCCGGGCGGTACCGTCCCGCCCTCCTGCCGAAGGGAACGGCAGGGGGAGCGCCCGGGAGCGTCCTCGGAGGCAGCAGCCTCTACGTCGGCAAGGGGTCCGGCCATCGGACGCTGGCGTTCGAGTTCATGCTCCACCTCACCTCCGACCAGTACGCCCTCCGCTTCGCCCGCGAGCAGGGGAGGCTCCCCGCCCGCCGCCGCGTCTTCGACGACGCCTATTTCCAGACGCCGGAGCTCCAGGTCTTCGTCCGCCAGTTGGAGAGCGCCCATGCCTTCAGGCTCGAGGCGTTCCCCCAGGCACGACAGGCATTCGAGACCGCGCTGGACGAGGCCCTGCGTCTTGGGCGCGATCCCGCGGAGGCACTCCACCGGGCCCAGGAGATGGCAGGGGCGGCACGCCCGCAGCCATGAGCGTCGCCTCGTTGCTGCGCGAGCGCCGGCGCTCCCAGTCCGGCAGCCCTCCGCGCCGCCTCGCTCCGCACCTGCGCTCCTCTCTGCTGACCAAGGTCGTCGCAGCCCTGGTCGTCGCCCTCGTCGTGTCAGCGCTCGTCACGGGCGTCGTCGAGGCCCGCCTGACGCGCGCCGTCCTCTCCCGCCGGACGCAGACACTCGCCGGCGTGACCTCCCATCTCGCGATCCTCTCCCGGCTGGTCGGCGAGCGCGAGGACCTCCTGATCAACAGCCTCGACAACCTCGGGCAGACCGTCACCAGCGCGGGGCTGCTCGACCCGGTACGCCGAGCCGACCTCGTGGCCGAGCTCGGGCGGGTCTCGCGCAACCTCGGCATCGACGTGCTCGTCCTCCTCGACAGCGTGGGCGACCCCGTTCCGGGAACCAGCAACGGCCCCGAGCTCGAGCGGACACCGGTGCGCGAGGCGCTCGCGGCGTCCGACCCGGCCCGCTCCACCCGCCTCCTGACCTCGACCAACGGCAGCGTCTTCCAGGCCGTGCTGATCCGCCTCGAGCCCGCGTCGCAGCCGACGTTCCTCCTCGGGGGGTTCGACTTCACCGATCCCGCCGCTTACAAGCTTCGCAGCGTCCTGGGCCCCTCCGGCGACGTGCTCCTCGTGGCGCACGGGAGGGTGTCGGGGAGCACGTTGCCGCAGGTCCGGCGGACCCCTCCCGGCGCCTCCCGAACCGGAAGGCTCCCGAGCGCCCCCGCGACCGTGGAACTGGCGGGGGAGGACCGGGTGGTCGCCTACGCCCCCATCGCGTCACCGGAGAGCGGCCGGGCCGAGGGCTCGGTCGGGGTGGTCCTTCCCGACCCGGTTCCCAGCCTCGACCGGTCGCTGGGCCCCACGCGGTTCGCGGCCAGCGTGCTGCTGGCGCTGGTGGCCGTGGCGCTGGGGTGGCTGCTGTTCCGGGCGCTCACCCGCCCGCTGGTCCGCCTGGCCGGGACCGCCAGGCAGATTGCCGAGGGGGATCTGGATTCGTCGTTCGGGGGGTACCGGGAAGACGAGATCGGGATCCTTGCCTCCTCGCTTGAGTCGATGACCGCCGAGCTGCGCGCCCGAGCGATCGAGCTGCGAGAGAGCTCGAAGCGCATCGCCGCCGCAACGGACGAGGAGCGCCGGCGCCTTGCCCGAGATCTCCACGACGGGATCCAGCAGCAGCTGGTCACGATGGCGGTAAAGTTGAAGCGAACCTCCAGCAATCCGCCGGACGATGCCCGGACGCTGCTCGCCGACCTGGCATCCGAGGCGGAGGAGGCCGTGTTCGCGCTCCAGGAGGTCTCCCGCGGCATCTACCCGAGCGTTCTCGCCGACCAGGGGCTTCCCGCGGCCCTCCGGACACAGGCGGGACGGATGCCTCTGGACATCAAGGTCGACCTCGACCAGGCGGCGGCGTCTCGCCGGTACAGCCGTGAGGTCGAGTCGGCGCTCTACTTCGTCGCCCTCGAAGCGATGACGAACGCCCAGAAGCACGCCGGCGGCGGCCGCATCATCGTGCGGCTGGCGCTGGACCGGGACGCCCACGAACTCGCCGTCGAGGTTGCCGATGACGGTCCCGGATTCGTCCGGCCGAGGGTCGCGAGGGGGGCGGGCCTGCAGAACATGGCCGATCGCATGCTCGCAGTCGGGGGGCGGCTCGAGGTCGAGCCGCGACCGGAGGGTGGGACGGTGGTGCGCGCGAGCGCCCCGGTTGAGCCGGACGTCTAGCCTCGCTAGTGTAGTGCCTCAGAAGTTCCTTGACATATAGACTTGGAGCAGTTAGAGTGCACATGTGTACGCCGCACTCGATCTGCCGCAAGTAAGCGCCGAGGATCGCAACACCTTGGAGATGCTCGTGCGGTCACG
>JBOGWP010000075.1:0-8745 GCA_050693875.1 Actinomycetota bacterium | reverse complement strand
CTTGGTTAGCGCCCGGCCGGGCGCCGGGCTCAGGGAGCCCTCGGCGTGAGGATGGCGAGGGGCGCCACGATTGGCACCGGCGATCTGAGGAGCTCGCCGAAGATCGCCATGGCGTCCGCTCCTTGCTCGGCGGCGGTTCGTAGCAGGCTCACCAGCCGCTCGTGGGTGCGGCGATGGAGGTGGGCGCGCGGGTAGAGGCGGAGAACCTGCTCACCGGCAGGCGTGTCCATACCTCCTCCGCCTACCTGGTCTTCGTTGCGCTCGACCCACAGTCGCGCCGGCCCCGTCCCGTCCCTCCCGTCATCGCCGAGACGGACGACGAGCGGCGGCGGATGCGTGAGGCGTCGGTTCGACGGGAAGCCCGGCTCGCCCGCAGGGAGGCGATCATCGCGGCCCGGGGATCCGGCGACGTCGAGGGCGACTCCCCACCTTAAGCAATCCGCGGCACCGGCCGATTCCAATCTCGTGCCCGGCATACCCTCGCGCGTATTTCGTTTCGGCCCCGTGCTTGCAATCCCCCCACCGCCGCCCACGCCGCTGCCCTGGTGGCTACTCGCGCGCATTTCGTTTCGGCCCCGCTTGCAATTTCCCTTCGATGCTGGGATTCTCCGGTTCGACTGTGTCACAATTACTCCCTCTCCTTGACTTGACCTCACAACCACAACTCTTGAAACACGGGATGGGAGCAAGTTCTCGATTTCGGCCTCGGCGATGGCCTCTCCTCGCCGCGGCCCTGGCCTGCTCGCTTGCGCTGATCGCATTCGCCGCGCCGGCCGCCCCTGCTGCTCCCGCCAAAGGCCCGCCGATGCCACCGCAGCTGCCCAGCGCCGAGGAGATGGCGCGCCTCGCTTCGCAGATGGCATCGGTCCTCAAGCAAGTCAAGGCCGCGCAGCGCAACCTCGACGCCATCGTCGCCGACTTCGAGGCGGCCAACGATCAGCTGATGGGACTCGCCGCAGAGATCGTCGTCAGCGAATCGAGGCTTGCCGCCCTCGACGCAGAGCTGCGCGCGGCGAAAGCAGCGATCAATCGCCGGGCAGCCTCGGTCTACCGGAGCGGGCGCATCGAGCTCGTCACCGTGCTCCTCTCCGCCCGGACCTATCGCCAGTTTCTCAGCGCCTTCGATCTGATGAAGTCGGTGACCAACCGCGACGCCAAGGAGCTCGGGCGCATCCGGGGACTGAAGGACGAGGCGACCAGACTACGAGAGGACCTGGAGCGCCGCAAGGCCGAGCAGCAGGCGCTCATCGCAGACCTGGCCAGGCGGCAGCGGCGCATGGACGCCTCGCTCGCCGCGCTCGGGCGCGTGTACGAAAAGGTGCGAGCCGAGGTCGAGAAGCGCAAGGCAGGATTCGCCTTCCCGGTGCGGGCTCCCTACTCCTACACCGACTCGTTCGGAGCGCCGCGCATGGAAGGAACCCGGTACTACCACCGCCACGAGGGCACGGACATCTTCGCCATCCGCGGCACCCCCGTGCTGGCCGTCGTCGACGGTGTTCTCGAGAAGGTCGGCATCGACACCCTGGGCGGCATCAAGCTCTGGCTTCGCTCCCCCGGCGACAACTGGACCTACTACTACGCCCACCTCGCCGGCTATGCACCCGGCGTCGCGAACGGGCGCCGGGTCGGCAAGGGCGAGGTCCTCGGCTTCATCGGCACCACCGGGAACGCCGTCGGCACCCCGCCGCACCTGCACTTCGAGACCCACGTGCCGGGCGGAGCGGCGACCAACCCCTATCCGATCGTTCGACGCGTGGACCCGCTCGCCAGGTGACCGGTCTCCCCGTTCCCTCGGCGCTCCCGGACCCCCGGCAGCCGCGCCTCGAGATCTTCGACGGCGGTGAGCAGCATGCGCTGTTCCCAGCCCCCGGGCCGGACCGGGTGCTCCTGAGGCTGGTCGCGTTCGGGGACGCAGCGGGATCTGCCCCCGCGGCCCCCTCCTCCCCCGGCTCGACCAGCTCTCCTTCGGCCCCACCCAGGCGGTGCTGCCCGAGGCGGCAACACCGCCGCGACAGCTGGCGCTCCTGCCGGATCCACCCCCCTGGGAGCTGCCCGCGCCACCCCTCCGCCGGGCGCGTGCCCACTCAGCCGGCCGCCGGCGGAGGACGTCGCCGGGACAGCTTGCGCTCCTCTGACCTTCCGGCTGCGCACGGTCTCCCGCTCGAAAAAGCGCTGCGATATCCCTCCAAGTGTCACCACCCTCCCCTACCATCGCGAGGCATGGACCGTCCCACCGTCGCGCTGTCTCCCTCGCGGGCCTCGGACTTCAAGTGGTGCCCGCAGCTGTACAAGTACCGAGTGATCGACCGGCTGCCAGAGCCCCCCGACCCCGCCAGCGCGCGCGGCAGCCTGGTGCACTCCGTGCTCGAACGGCTCTACGCACTCCCAGCCGGCGAGCGCACGTTCGAGCGGGCCGATCAGCTGATCGACGAGGTCTGGGGGCCGCTGAGACAGGATCCGGAGCTCGTAGGACTCGAGCTGCCC
Organism: Actinomycetota bacterium; assembly: GCA_050693875.1. Classification (GTDB taxonomy): domain Bacteria; phylum Actinomycetota; class CADDZG01; order JAHWKV01; family JBOGWP01; genus JBOGWP01. The sequence goes on along the minus strand of JBOGWP010000075.1, from coordinate 6,261 downwards.
TCCGGCGACGAGGCGGGGTGGCTCGGTGAGGTCCGGGGCCTCCTGTCGAACGCCTTCCGGCTGGAGGACCCTCGGGACGTCGCGGTGCACGATCTCGAGTCGCGGGTCGAGCACGACGCCGCGCGGGTCCTGCTGCGCGGGATCATCGACCGCATCGACGTCGCCCCGGACGGCGAGTGGGTCCTGACCGACTACAAGACCGGCCGCTCCCCCTCGGACGCCTGGGCCTTCGGCTCATTCTTCGCCCTGCGCTTCTACGCCCTGTTGTGCTGGCGAGCGTTCGGGAAGATGCCTCGTGCTCTGCGGCTCGTGCATCTGCGGGAGCCGGAGGTCATCACGCTCTACCCCACCCAGGCGATGCTCCTCGCGTTGGAGCGCCAACTCGAAGCACTGGCAAGGGCCATCGCCCGGGCCCGCTCCACGGGCGACTGGCGCCCCCGCCCCGGTCCTGGCTGCTCGTGGTGCCCGCACCGGGCGATCTGTCCCGCGATGGGAGCGCCACAGGCCGAGCCGCAGCCGCAGCTGGCCCTCGCCTGACGCGCGCCGCGCCGCCAGCGGGGACAATTACGGCCGACATGAAGCGACTCCTCTTCGTCGGCGACATCGGCGTGCTCGTGGCGTTCTCGGTCCTGGGCCTGGCAAGCCACAACACCAAACCGTCGGTTGGGGCCCTGGGGCGCACGCTCCTGCCCCTGCTCGCGGCCTGGTTCGTGGCTGCGATCGTCCTGGGCACCTACCGCCGAAGGGCGAGGGGTGTGACCGTGGCGACATGGATCGTGGCGATCACGCTGGCGGCGCTGATCCGCCGGATCTGGCTCGGCCATCCCACGGGCGTCGCGTTCCTCACCTTCTTGGGGGTCACCCTCGCAGTGACCGGAGCGGTGCTGGGAGCGTGGCGACTCGTGGCCGCGAAGGTCCTGGCGAGGCGATACGAGGACCGCGTCCCCTTGGGCTGAACCATGCCCTCGCCGGCCGGCCGGCTCTTCTTGCAAGCGCCGCCATATGTGGCGGTCAGCGCCAGAAGAGCGACTCGGGCTCGGTCACCGAATGCCGCTGTCGATCCGAATCGTCACCGGAGCGAACTGATGCGCCGTCACCGAAACGATCTGGGGCGCAGACGCGCCCACTCCAGCCTGGCCGCCGATCGGCTGCGCCGCGACCAGGTACCGCCCCGGCCGGAGGGGGATCCGGAAGCTGCCGTCCGCCGACGACCGGCCGTGCTTGAGGATCTGCCCCGAACCCACCGCCGTCGCGGTGATGTTCGCCGCGACCGGCTGGTCGGGGCACGGCACGCCCACCTGCTCGACCGGGCAGGTCGGGCCGAGCACGACGCTTCCCTGGATGCCCGAGTCGGGGGGCGCGGTCGAGCCGGCGCCGCCGCACGCGAATAGGAGGAGCGCGGCAACGGCACCAATCAGCAGGCCCACAGGAACGCGCCGCACGGTCACGGGGTCCACAGACCCGAGCGCATACCGACGAACGGGTTGTCGACCTTCTCGCGCTCGATGGACGTCTCGGGCCCATGACCCGGATAGACGGGGAGGTCGCCCAGCGGGAAAAGGCGCTCCCGGATCGACGCCAGCTCGCCGTCGGGATCGCCACCCGGCAGGTCGGTGCGGCCGATCGAACCGGCGAAGAGCGTGTCGCCGGAAAAGATGGCCTCGCCCTCCGCGACGAGCGAGACGCTGCCCGGCGAATGGCCGGGAGTGTGAACGACGCCGAGCCGCACCGCGCCGGCGACGATCTCGTCGCCGGCGCGGTGATGGCTGTCCACGGCGGGGGGCGGAGGAAGCTCGACCCCCATGAAACGCAGCCCTCGGTCCTGCATCGCCTCGAGGAGCGGCAGGTCGTCCGGATGGAGCGAGAAGGGAGCGCCGGTGCCTTCCCGGAGTGCGTCCGCCCCGAGCACGTGGTCGAAGTGCGCATGCGTGGCGACGAGGGCCACCACGGTGAGCTCGTGGCGCTCGAGCGCCGCCAGGATGTCGTCGGGCTGATCCCCCGGATCGATGACGATCGCCTGGCGGGTCTCGGGGTCGCCGACGATGTAGCAGTTGCATTGCAGCATCCCGACGGGGATCCGCTCGTAGATGCGCATCGTCATCCCCGCCACTCTATCGGCTCGGCCCCGAGGGGAGAACGCGTTCTTCTGCTACCGTTTTGTCCGATGCCGAAGCACCCGGTTGCGATCGAGGTGTCGGAGCACATCGCCGCGCCACCCGAGGTGGTCTGGCCCTACCTCGTCGACTGGGAGCACCTCGCGGAATGGATGAAAGAAGGCCGCGAGTTCCGGTTGACCTCGTCCCAGCGGGAGGGGGTCGGGACGCGGGCGGAAGCGGTGATTCGCATCGGCTTCATCACGACTGTCGACCCGATCTCGGTCACGCGGTGGGAGCCACCGCACCTCCTCGAGATCGAGCATGGAGGGTGGGTGAAAGGCGGTGGGACGATGCGGTGCGTCGAGGCCGACGGGGGGACCCAGCTGTGGTGGAGGGAGCTGCTGTTCGCCCCACTTGGGCTCCTGGGCGCCGTGGGAATGCGCCTCTGGACCCCCCTCATGCGCTGGACCTTCCGCCGCGACGCGCGGCTGCTCAAAGAGCTGGTCGAGCGCGAGAGCCGGGGGCCGCACGGGCGATGAGGGCCGCGCAGGATGGAGAAGCCGGCATCTTCCTGCGATGGGTCATGCTCGTCTACCTCCCCCTGGCCTTGTTGGCGGCAGGAATCGTGCTCCTCGTCGGCCAGGTCCTCCCCGGCTGGGGCCTGCCGATCCTCATCGGGATCGCCGCATGGAGCGCGCTCGCCGTCCGCCTGCTCGTCGAGCGCCGGCGCCGCGGCGTGGAGGTGCGGGTCCCGCGCAACCTCCTCGTCGGCGTCGCCGCCCTGGGAATCGTGGCCGCCGCCGGATTTGGGCTCGCCTGGGCCGGGATCGGCCGGCTCGACACAGGAAGCGGGCCCTTCCTGGTGCTGATCGGGGGCTTCCTGCTGCTGGTCGCGTTGATCGCGCCGATGCTCAAGCTCATCGAGGTTGCGTTCCGCCGGGGGGCGGGGCTCATCCTCAGCCTCCTTGGCCGGCGGCGGCGCTGACGCCGACGCCCGCTACCCCCGTCTTCGCTGCGCCTGTTTCGCCCAGCACGCGGTGTGGTAGTGGCGCCGGTCCTCGCTGCGCCCGACGGGAACCACGACGAGATGCGGCGTGCCCGGCTCGATCCACCCCTCGCAGTACGGGCATCGGTATCGCTTCAAGGCCTGCACCGACTCCCTGACCTCGTACCCCTCCACCTGCGCCCAGCCCGGGCCGAGCACCCGCTCGGCAATGGACTCTGCCGGCGTCGGCGCTGCCCGCCGCGGGCCTCGGCGCTCTCGTTGCTCGGGCAAGTCCCGGCGGCTGCGTCTCGGCGTCATGTCGAGCTCGGGGGCTGCCTCTCGATCCGCGGACGGAAGTCGAACCCCTTGAAGGCCTCCGCGTGCGGGTATCCCTCGCCGGTGTGTTCGCCGATTCGGGAGCTCATCTCGCGCACGCCTTCCTCGAGCCCGGCCCAGCCACCCATTTGTGAAACGTGGGCACGCAGCGCCCGCACCTTCACGTCGACGTAGTCGCCGATGTCGACGAAGTAGTCGGGCGCGTTCGACATTGCCAGGAGGCATGCCTTCAGCTGATGCGGCTCGAACCCACGGTCGTAGAGCTCGGGCCGGTAGAGCGGAACCGTGGTGGATCCAGGGTTGACGGCGGCCAGAAAGGCGAGACCCACGGCCCGGTGGTCGGCATGGTTGATGTAGCGCTGCTCGAAGTAGAAGCTCGAGGGGTCGGGCCCGATCGCCACGTCCGGCCTGTGCCGGCGGATCTCCCGGATCAGGTCGCGGCGCAGCTCGTGCGAGTCGGTGACGAAGCCGTCTTCGTACCCGAGGATGACCACCTCCTTGATCCCCAGAATCGCCGCGGCCTCGCGCTGCTCTCGGTCTCGCGTCTCGATCAGCTCCTCGCGACGCGCCGCCGGGTCGTTGGATCCCGCCGCCCCGTTCGTGACCACGCAGAGGTTGACCTCCTTGCCCTCGGCAGCCCAACGGGCCATCGCGCCGCCACAGCCGAACTCGGCGTCGTCGGGATGGGGCCCGACCACGAGCACCCGGGAGAACTCCAAGTCCTTCACGGTGCCACCCTCCCGAACTCGACGAAGGCTGCATGAGTCACCGGCATCAGCTCGGCGAAGAACTGCTCCACTGCCTCTCCATATCGACGAATCTCCCACATCGCAGCAGGAGCGTTGCGCAACGAGACGAAGTTCATGAGCGACCGCGCATTCACCGACCAGTAGAACTCCGTGTAGATACCCACCGGGAGGACGAACCGTGCCACTTCACGGGCGGCACCCATCTCGAGGAGCGTGCGGTAGGCATTCCATGCCTCTTGATACTGCTTCGCCATCAGGTCGCGAGCCCGCAGTGCGGTGTCCTCGTCGAGGGGCTCGAACCGGTAGGCCCCCGGCTTGCCCACCTGGGAGCGAACCTGGTCGGGCTCCGGCACGTAAAAGTCGTCGATGGCCGAGGAGTACCGCAGGCTGTGCTCGTTGAAGCTGCTCCAGCGATGCCGCATCCACTCGCGGGCCACCGCGATCGGGCAGCGGATGTGGAACCGGAAGAGGTTGTGCTCGAAGGGGCTGGCGTGACGCTCCCGCATCAGAAACCGGATCAGGCCCTCGTCGCGCTCCTCCATCGACTCCTTGATCTGGAGGAACGACACCCGGGCACCGTTCACGACCGAGAGGTCGCTCGCCTCGGCGGCGTCGAGGCGGACGAAGCCGTGATCCAGCACATCGATCCTGTCGCCGATTGCGGGCATGGTGGCAGGCCTCCCTGGCTCACGATCCTACCGTCGAAGCCCGGCGGCACCCCGGAAGGCAGCGGCCCATCCCATCGAGAGGAAAACAATGCAAAGCCGTGTGACAGAGAGCGAGAAACAGGAAAGACTGTTCGACATGCGCGCTGTGGCTGCTTTGCTTGCGGTGCTCGCCCTGGTGGCCGCCGGCTGCGTCACCTCGGGCACGGGCGAGGAGCTTCCGGCGGCCCCGTCGGGCCCCGTCGTGCTCGTCACCGACGAGGTCGCCCCCAAGCGGGAGCGCCGTCCGCCGCCGCCCGCTCCCGCCCCGTCGGCCAAGCCCGAAGTCGCCGCGACGCCGCTCCCCGATGGCGTCCTCGTGGTGGGGTCCACCGGCGTCGAGGTGGTCAAGTTGGAGGAGCGCTTGGCCTCGCTCACCTACCTTGTGGGCAAGGTCGACGGGGTCTTCGACCGAGCCACCCAGTTCGGCGTGACCGCCTTCCAGAAGGTTGAAGGACTCCCGTTGACCGGACGCGGCGACTTCCTGACACTCCAACGGTTGCAGACCGCGGAGGCCCCCAAGGCCGCCTTCACGACCCCACCAGACCACATCGAGGTCGACCTCCCGCGGCAGGTGATCTTCGTCGTGCGAGGCGGCCAGGTGAGCGCCAGCCTCCCCACCTCGACCGGGACCAACAAGCTGTTCCGCGCCCAGGGATGGACCCGGCGGGCGGTGACGCCGAATGGCACCTTCACGGTGAGCTGGAAGATCCCGACGTGGCGGAAGTCCCCGCTGGGGCTCCTCTACAAACCGTCCTACTTCAACGGAGGCATCGCCCTGCACGGGAGCACCTCGGTGCCGAACTACCCCGCCTCTCACGGGTGCGTCCGCATCCCGATGCCCTTCGCCGACTGGTTCTACAACGACGCCGCGCCTCGCGGGATGACCGTGTACGTGTACGGCGGCCCAACCGGTGAGAACCCACAGCCGACCATCGAGGACGCTCCCGCCAGCGGCCCGGAGGCCACTCCCAGCCCGGAGCCATCACCCACCGGGTCGGGGCCGCTGGCGCCGCTACCGAGCCTCCTGCCCGGCCTGCAGTCGCCGAACCCCACCGCGACCGCAAGCCCCACGCCCTAACCGCAAGCCCCACGACCGCAAGCCCCACGCCCTAGCGGATCGCTTCGCTCCCCGGTACGGGCCAGAGAGGCAAGGGGCGGCCTCCGGCCGCGGTCCTCAATGTCGGCCCGCCTCGCTTCGCTCGGCGAGCCGTGCCTCCGGCGGCGTTGTTAAATGCCGGCAGGGCCTCGCTCGCTCGGTGCCCGCGTCGCTTCGCTCGGCGAGCCGTGCCTCCGGCGGCGTTGTTCAAATGCCGGCAGGGCCTCGCTTCGCTCGGTGCCTGCCGGGCCTCGCTCGGCGAGCCGAGCCTCCGGCCGCCGTCCTCAATGTC
>JBOGWP010000074.1:0-18015 GCA_050693875.1 Actinomycetota bacterium | reverse complement strand
CGCCATGATGGGCGCGCTCGAGCAGGGCCGCATTGGGCATGGTCACGGTTCGGTGTCTCCTGTCTCGCCCTGGAGTGATTGAGGGCTACAGCCTGTGTCTCACGTCATCCTGACAGACAGGGCGTCGAGCGGGCGGCGGCGAGGTGTCGTAGAGGGTCCCTCCCGCCAAGGGGCGCAGAACTCGCAACCGAACGCCGAGGCCGCAGCCGCCCAGGACAGACCGATCGGCACGTACGCGAATCTCAGGAAGCGTCAGTGACGAGTTCGGCGACAGGGGCGGCGCCGGCCATCCCGCTGTCGGTCGTAACAATCGGAGCGTCGAGACGCTGGGCCAGCTCCACGTAGAGCGCGTCAACCAGCCTCAGGTTGTGGCGACGCGCCCAGGCACCGGCAAGCAGTAGGGACAGCAGGTGACGTTCGATGGGAGCAGCGGCGAGCCGCCCGATCCGAGCGGTCGCCTGCCTGGCCGACAGGTGACCGCCTCGATGGAGGCGACCCAGAGCTGACAGGACCTCAGCGTCGAAATGGGCTGGGGCGTGGAGCTCATGACCTCGAAGGCGTCTCACCACCGCCTTCGCCAGGTCTGATCCGACGAGTAGGTCAACCATGGCCGAGGCGTCGAGGATCAAGCGCTCAGCCATGCGCGTCGAGGTCGTCCTTCGCTGCCGTCACGGCATCCGCTACGGTCTCGTGGGTGGCGCCGGTCGGGCGTAGGGTCGCGATCTCATTGAGCCAGTCGTCGGTACGGTTGGCGGCGAGCGCGCGTCGCACTGCCTCCTGGGTGAGGTTCGACACGTTCAGTCCAGCAGCCCTGGCCTCCTCGGCCAGTTCGTCGGGTAGATAGACATTGACTCGGGCCATGCGTATAATATACACACCTCGCGGCAGATCAGTACGCCTGTGGGATAAGGCAGTCCCTCCAATCTGGCACACAGGAATCACTCGGGCCGTGCGGTCGGCGAAGGGGTGCCGAGGTCCCTTCAGGCGGGTGCCGCGGGGGGGCCGGTACCGGCCCTGTAGCGAATGCCCAGATGATGATCATCGCCACGCCCATGCTGAGGGCGGCCGAAGATATGGCGATCGCCCACCGGGGATCCTCGCGCCCCCCGCCGGCGCCGCGCGCCGCCCCCGAGTTCGGCGGAGGCGAAGTAGACGTCCTCGGCGTTGGTGAGGGCATTGCCCTCGCGGGGATCCTGCCAGGCGAAATAGGCCGCGCCGTTGGTGGACGCGCCCCGACCGGGCCGGCGGAGCCGATCTTCTTGGACCAGATCCCGATCGATCGGTCCTGGCTGCGGTCGCTCACGCGCAGGTTGGGCCCGAACGTCCTTCCCCGGTCGGACGACGAGGCGTAGAAGACGTCGCTCCAGCCGCTCTCCTCCTCAGGGTCACCGGCGGGCACCGGCGAGAGCCGGCCGTCGTAGGCCGCGTCCACCCGGCCGTTGGGGACGACGCCGATCCCACCGTAGGTGGGTTAACGCCCTTGCCGGCGTCGTTGTTGACGGTCCGGCGGGCTCCCCAGGTCTTGCCGCCGTTGGTGGAGACCCGCAGGAAGATCTCCGTCCTGTCCTTGGACTCGAGGGCCCTGTTGTCGACCTCTGGGCTTCCCCACCACACCAGGTAGAGCGCGCCGGAGTTGGGGTCGGCGATGAGCGGCAACGCGGTATGAGGCTCGTTGCCGGGGTCAACCTGGGTGCGGTTCCAGGTCTTGGCGTGATCGGTCGAGCGGCTGTGGTAGATCGGGCGCGGGGCGCGTGGTCGGCCTGCCCGAAGCTACGTGCCCAGGAGACTCGTGGATACTGCCCTCGCGGCCGACGGCCAGCCAGGGATGGTCGGCGCCGTGCTCGTCCGTGATGTCCACCGGCGACTCGAAGGTCTTTCCTCCGTCGGCCGACGCCGCGATCGGGTTCTTGAGCTTCTGCGACTCGCTCGAGTACGCGCCCTGCCGCCAGCCCACGTAGAAACGGCGCGGATCGTTCGGGTCAACCTCCGCCACGACGCCCCTGTTGTCGCGGTCGGGGTGCCCCTGCTCCACTTTGAACACGGTCGTGATCGTGAAGGTCCGACCCGAGTCGGTCGAGCGCGCCAGGAAGACGTGCCGGGGGATCGCATCCCGACAGTCCTCCGTCGTCACCTCACGAGTGGACGCGCGGGGGCTGCGGGTCGTTGGCCGCGAAGGGCAGGGACGCAGCGCCGTCGCGATCGAAGAACACGGTGAAGTAGGAGCCGTATTCTGCCCCGATCGAGCAGTCGGTGAACGGCTTCACCATGGGATTGCCTCCGGGAAACCAGCTCCGTCCACCATCGCCGGAGATGTGGACCCGGCACTCGCGGCTGCCTCGCGTGTCGACCTCCGCAATCACCAGCTCGCCGTTCTTGGGATTCCGGACGATCATCGGGGAGTTGTGATCGCGGACGGGGGAGAGGGTCACATGAACGGCCGCCGTCACGACGGGACCCATTTCGCTGCGGCGGACGGGAGCAATGACCCCACCGTAAGAACACCCGCGGGAGACCGGGGCGAGCCACCCTGACGGCTCGCCGCGAGACTGCGGTCAAGAACCTCCGAAGGACGGCTTGACACGGGGACGCGCGAGGAAATCAGAGGCCGGAGCGTAGGGCGTTACGGTGGTGGCGCGGCGAGCGGAGGAGGACGGGTGCGCCTGCGAGCAGGGCAGCAGGGTGAGCTGATCGAGGTCATGGAGGCTCGGGGCGTTCTGGGGCGGATGCTGGGGCTCCTCGGGCGGGAGGGTCTGCCGCCCGGGCGGGGGCTGCTCCTGCGCGGCCGGCAGGTTCACACCATCGGGATGACCTTCGCCATCGATGCGATCTACCTCTCGAAGGTGGGCGAGGTCCTCGCGGTGCGGACGCTGTCGCCCGGTGCGGTCGGCCCGTTCCTGCTCGGCGCCCGGTACGTCCTCGAGCTGGGCGCGGGCGAGGCGGAGCGGATCGGCATCGGCCCCGGGATGCGGCTGGAGTCGGGGGGCTGAGGATGCCGGGACGGCTGGTCATCTGCGCGACGCCGATCGGCAACCTCGAGGATGCCAGCCCGCGCCTGTTGCGGACGCTCGCCGAAGCCGACCTCGTCGCAGCTGAAGACACGCGGCGCGCACGCAAGCTGCTGACGCATTACGGGATCCGTGCCCGGCTGGTCTCGTATCATGAGGCTAACGAGCGCGCCCGGGTCCCCGCGCTGCTCGAGCACCTGCGGCGCGGCGAGCTGGTCGCGCTGGTGTCGGACTCCGGGATGCCCGCGATCTCCGACCCCGGCTACCGCATCGTCCAGGCATGTGTCGAGGAGAGCATCCCCGTGGGAGTGGTGCCGGGCCCCTCGGCCGTGCTGGCGGCGCTCGCCGTCTCGGGCTTGCCCACCGACCGATTCGCCTTCGAAGGGTTCCTCCCGCGGCGTTCCGGCGAGCGGAGGCGCAGGCTCGAGGCCTTGGCCGACGAGGCGCGCACGCTGGTGGTGTTCGAGTCCCCCACCCGCCTGATCGAGCTGCTCGAGGACATTCAGTCGGTGCTGGGCGATCGCCGCGTGGCGGTCGCCCGCGAGCTGACCAAGGTGCACGAGGAGGTGCTTCGCGGGTCGGCCGGCGAGCTGCTCGACGCGCTGCGCGAGCGTGAGGTCCTCGGTGAGGTCGCCGTGGTGGTCGAGGGCGCCCCGGCCCCCGCGGGGGGCCTCGAGCGCGCCGTCGAAGAAGCTCGGCTGCTGATAGCCGAAGGCCTGCCCCCGTCGAAGGCCGCCGCCTCCGTTGCGGCGCGGTCGTCGGTGACGAGGCGCGAGGTCTACGAGGCGCTGCTCAACGACGAGCAGGAGACCTGAAGACGGATCAGGCCTCGGAGAAGGGCTCCCAGTCCGGGACCTCGGGGCCCCCGGTCAGCTCGCCGATGCACGTGGCGCACACGAGGCTGCCCTTGAACTCCTTGAGGTCCTGACTGGACCGGCAGAACGTGCACACGTCCTGCCGCTTCGTGAAGAGGATCCGATCTTCGTCGACGGAGATGTCGAGGTAGTCGCCCTCCTTGATGCCGAACGATCGCCGGATCTCGGCGGGGATCACCACGCGCCCGAGGTCGTCCACCTTTCGCGACATCCCGGTGCTCTTCACCTGTGGCGCTCCCGTGGCGATCAGTCGGATGACAGTCGGCGATAATAACCCCGGCTCCGATAGCGATCAAAACCGGATCTTCGATGGGGCGAGATGGCGAACAACACCTTTTACATCACCACTCCCATCTATTACGTGAACGATGTTCCCCACATCGGTCACGCCTATACGACCGTGGCCGCCGACTTCATCGCCCGGTACCGCAGGCTTGCCGGCGAGGCGGTCTTCTTCCTCACCGGAACCGACGAGCACGGCCAGAAGGTGGCCCGAGCCGCCGAGGAGCGAGGACTCAACCCTCAGAGCTGGTGCGACCAGATCGTACCCCGGTGGAAGGAGGTCTGGGAGCGCCTCGAGATCTCGAACGACGACTTCATTCGGACCACCGAGCAGCGCCACGTTCGGCCGGTGCAGGAGTTCTGGCAGCGGCTCTACGACTCGGGCGACGTCTACCTCGGTTGGTACGAAGGCCTCTACTGCGTGTCGTGCGAGACCTTCTATCAGCCGTCCGAGCTCATCGATGGCCGGCTGTGCCCGATCCACGAGCGGCCCGTCGAAACGATCCGCGAGGAGAACTACTTCTTCCGCCTCTCCGCCTATCGGGACCGCCTGCTCGAGCTGTACGAGGAGCGCCCCGAGTTCGTACTCCCCGAATTCCGCCGCAACGAGGTCGTCTCGTTCGTGAAGGGCGGGCTGCAGGACCTGTCGATCACCCGTACATCGTTCTCGTGGGGCGTGCCGGTTCCCTGGGACCCGAAGCACGTCCTGTACGTCTGGATCGACGCGCTGCTCAACTACCTCACCGCCGTGGGCTACGGAGCCGACGACGCCCGCTTCACCGACATCTGGCCCGCCGACCACCACCTGATCGGCAAGGACATCCTCCGCCACCACGCCGTGATCTGGCCGGCGATGCTCATGGCGGCGGGTGTGTCGCTTCCGCGCAACGTCTTCGCCCACGGCTACCTAACGGTCGGCGGCAAGAAGATGTCGAAGACGAACGCGACGGGCATCTCCCCCCACACGCTGCTCGACACCTTCGGGTCGGACGGCTACCGCTACTACTTCCTGCGTGAGGGCACGTTCGGGCAGGACGGCTCGTTCTCGTGGGAGGCGATGGTGGCGCGCTACAACGCCGACCTCGCCAACGACCTCGGCAACCTCGTAAGCCGCTCGCTCGCCATGGTGGGCAAGTACCACGACGGCGTCATCCCACAGCCGGCCGACGAGGGCGACGCGGAACGCGGCCTCGCCGGCTCGGCCGCGAAGGCCGCGAGCGAGCTCGAGCGTGAGGTCGCGAACCTCGACCCGGCGAACGCACTCGGCGCGGTGATGGAGCTGGTGCGGGCGGCGAACCATTACATCGACGGCGCCGCCCCCTGGAAGCTGGCCAAGGAGGCCGGGCAGGAGGCGCGCCTCGCCACGGTGCTCTACTCGGTGTGCGAGGCGATCCGGATCATCTCGATCCTCGTTTCGCCGGCGATGCCGGCGGCGTCGCGGCGCATCCGAGCTCAGCTCGGCATCGAGCCCGAGGATGGCCGCCCGCTTGGCAAGGCGATCGTCTGGGGAGACCTGCAAGCCGGAACCAAGGTCGCCCGTGGCGAGTCGATCTTCCCGCGCATCGACGAGCGCGCCGACGACGCTGCCACCGGCGCGGCGTCCTGACGCACCGCGTGCACGGGCCGGTCTGGGTCGACAGTCACTGCCACCTGGAGGCACTGGATGACCCGAGCGGCGCGGTCGAGCGCGCCGGCGCGGCGGGGGTGACGGCGATGGTGACGGTGGGGACCGACCTCGAGACCAGTCGCCGGTGCGTCGAGATCGCCGGCATCCATTCCCGGGTATGGGCGGCGGTGGGCGTGCATCCACACAACGCCGACTCGCTCACCGACGCCGGCCTCGCCGAGCTGTTGCGTCTCGCCGAGGACGACCGGGTGGTGGCGATCGGCGAGATCGGCCTCGACTACGACCGCGACCTGTCGCCCCGGCCCATCCAGCGGGAGTCGTTTCGCCGACAGCTCGCCGCCGCGAAGAACGCCGGCCGGGCGGTGGTGATCCACATGCGGGAAGCGCTCGAGGACCTCCTCGTGATCCTCGAGGACGAGGGACCCCCGGAGCGGCTCGTCTTCCACTGCTTCTCGGGAGGGCCGGCGGACGCGGAACGGGCGGCGTCGCTGGGTGGCTACATCTCCTTCGCCGGCAACGTCTCGTTCAAGAACGCCGGTGCCCTGCGCGAGGCGGCGCAGGTGGTCCCGCTCGACCGGCTGCTCGTCGAGACCGACTCGCCCTACCTCGCCCCGGTCCCCCACCGCGGCAAGCCGAACGAGCCGCGGCTCGTCGCCATCGTTGGGGCGGCGGTGGCGGAGGCGACCGGGCGGCCGGGGCAGGAGATCGCAGCGGCGACGACCCGGAATGCGTCTCGCGTGTTCGCTATCCCGCTGGGGGCCTGACTCAGGAGCGCGCGGGGATTGCCCGTTTGACCCAATCGCTTCGACTTGCAGCCCGGCCAGGCGTCATCAGCCTTTGTAATTTGCCCCATGGAATCCCAAGTTGATAACTTCCCCGGCCAGTGAAGGTACTCGCGCGACTGCTGCTCACCTGTCTTCTGGGAGCAGCCTCGACCGGGTACTTCTTGGCGGAGAACCGGGTGGTTCTCGCCGACGGCTCGAGCGTTCGGGCACTATCAACCTTTGCTCCGACCGTCGGCGCGGCACTCGTCCGCCATGGAGTGCGTGTTGGCCCCCGCGATCGGGTTCTCCCCTCGCTGCGGTCACCGCTCACCCAGCGGATCGAGGTTCGCCGGGCACGGCCGGTGACGATCGTCGTCAACGGGCATGCCGGCCACCACCTCCTGACCGGCCGGAGCGTCGGCGAGATCCTGACCGAGGCCAAGGTCTCCCTCGAGGGCGCCCGGGTCGTCCCTGCCCTCGACAGCCGCGTCGCTCCGGGTGAGCACATCGTGGTGAGCCAGCCCGCCGCGGTCACGGTCGTGCACGACAAGAAGACCGAGGTCGTGCAGAGCACCGCGCTCACCGCGGGCTCCTTGCTGCGGGAGATGGGAATCACCGTCGGCCCCCACGACCGCGTGGAGCCGAGCATCGTCGCCTACCCGGAGCCGGGCTCGACCATCAACGTCGTGCGGGTGAAGGAGGCCGTGGAGCGGACCTACTCGAAGATCCCGTTCCGGCAGGTGGTCCAGAAGACCGACAAGCTCGAGCTCGGGATCACCAAACGCGGCTCGGGCGGCGTCGAGGGCCTGCGGGCGCGCAGCTATCGGGTGCTCTACGAGGACGGCAAGGTGCAGCGGCGCATCTTCCTCTCGACCGAGGTGGTCCGCCCGCCCCGCGACGAGGTGACGCTCGTCGGCACTCGGCGGCCGATATTCACGTCGCACGGGCACGGCACCGAGGGGCTTGCGTCGTGGTACGACTTCCCCGGCCTGGGGGCTGCGCACCCGGCGCTTCCGCTCGGGACCGTCGTGCGGGTCACCAACCTCAGCAACGGACGCACGATCAACGTGGTGATCCGCGATCGGGGGCCGTACGTCGAGGGGCGCATCATCGACCTCTCCAACACCGCGTTCCGCGAGATCGCATCGCTCGGCGCAGGGGTCCTGCGGGTCAAGATCGAGTGGTAGGGGTCCGCATCTAGCGCCGGCGTCCCGGCGATGGCCGCCCCGCCGCATCTAGCGCCGGCGTCCCGGCGATGGCCGCCCCGCAGATCCGCGGGCATCCTGGTGCCCATGACCCTTACGCCCACCGAGATCCGCGCGCTGGCCCGCCGCCACGGCGTCCGCCCGTCGAAGGCCCTCGGCCAGCATTTCCTCGTCGATCCGAACACGACTCGGCGCATCATCCGTCTCGCCGGAGTCGGCCGCGATGACCAGGTTCTGGAGGTCGGGCCCGGACTCGGGACCCTCACCCTCGCGCTCGCCGAGCACGCCCGACGGGTGGTGGCCGTCGAGCTCGATCGAGGAATGCTGGCGCCGCTTCGCGACGTGCTCGCCGAAACGCCCAACGTCGACATCGTCCAGGGCGACGCCCTCGCGCTCGACCTTGCCTCGCTCCTCGGCGCCGGCTCGTGGCGCATGGTCTCGAACCTGCCCTACAACGTGGCCACGCCGCTGATCGCACGGCTGCTCGAGGAAGTGCCCCAGGTCACCGACCTGGTCGTCACCATCCAGCGTGAGGTCGGCGAGCGCCTCGTCGCCGGCCCCGGCTCACGGACCTACGGGGCGGTCAGCGTGCTGGTCGCCCTCCATGCCGAGGGTGAGATCCTCGCCCGCATCCCGCCCACGGTGTTCTGGCCGCCGCCTGCGGTCGAGTCGGTGCTGGTGCGGCTGCGACGCCGCCCCCCGCCGGTCGAGATGGCGCCGGCCAGGATCATGCCCGTGGTGCGGGCGGCCTTCGGCCAGCGGCGCAAGACCGTGCGGAACGCCCTCGCCGCCGGGCTCGGCCGGACCCCGGACGAGGTCGAGGCGGCGGTGCGGGCGGCCGGCGTGGACCCCTCGGCTCGTGCGGAGGACCTCGGGCTCGAGGAGTTTGCCCGCCTGGCGTCGCGTCTGGGCGCTTCGGGGTGAGGGCAGCCTCCCCACATCCGGGAGGCTAGCCGGATGGGCACGCAAGTCGGTCGGCCCCACCCTCATCAGGCAGAGCGTCGCCGGGGGCGGCGACCGGGAGGCAGGGATGGTGCGCAAGGATCGCGAGGAGTGGATCCGGACCTCACCCGATGCGTACCACGAGCGTCGGCGCCGATTCGCCATCCTGACGATCATCGTCTTCCTCGTGCCGCTCGTCCTCCAGCTTGGACGCCTGCTCGTCGAGGTGATCCTCCCTGGTTGAGGCCCTACTCGTGGGCGATCGCCCGGAGCACGTCGAGCCGTGAGGCCCGCCAGGCGGGGACCGTCGCCGCCAGCAGACCGGCGGCGCCTCCCGCGACAACCCATCCCGCCAGCTGGCCGATCGGCACGGCCAGCCTGATCCCCTCCTCCCGCAGCGACCGGGCGACGGCCCACCCGAAGAAGATCCCGATCGCAACCCCGAGCAGCGCGCCGAAGACCGCAATGATCACCGCCTCCCATCGGACCATGCGGCGAACCTGGCGCCGGCTCATCCCCACCGCGCGCATCATTCCGATCTCCCTGGTCCGCTCGATCACCGAGAGCGAGAGGGTGTTGGCGATCCCCATCAGGGCGATGACGATCGCCAGCCCCAGCAGGCCGATGAAGCCTCCGAGGGTGCGGTTCACGTCGCGCGACACCTTCTCCCGAAACTGGGAGCGGTCCTGGAGCTGCACGTTGGGATAGGCGTCGGTCACCGACTCGACCGCCCGGCGCCCCTCCGCGGCCGGGATCGACCGGCGAAGCCGGACGAACGCCTGGGCTTCGGATTGCTCGGCGATGTTCTCGCGGTAGGCGTCGAGTCCGAGGAGGAACGGCACCCCCACGCCCTCGGCATCCCAGATCGCCACGACTGGGAAGCTGCGGGTGCCGGTCCGGGTGAACGTGATCTTCACCTCGTCGCCGAGGGCGAGCTCGCGCCGCGTCGCCTCCCGCCGGCGAACCGCCACCCCTCCATCGGTCAGACGGCGCAGGTTCCCGCGGCCGACCGAGAGCTCGACCACCTTGGGGAGCAGGGCGGGGTCGATCCCGGCTACGAACACGGGGTCATCGCCGATCCGGGCGTTGGGGGGGCCGGTGCTGCTGCGCACCGCCGTCACCGTCTCCACCTGGCGCAGGCGCGAGACCTGCTCGGTGATCTGGGGGCTGAATCCCACCGGCGAGAAGCCGGCGATCGAAATGACGAGGTCGGCGCGGAAGCTCTCATCGAGCACCTCCACGGTGGTCCTGCGGATCGAGGCGGCCATGATCGAGACCAGGCTGACGAGCGCGAGCCCCACCATGAGCGCGGCCGCGGTCGCAGCGGTGCGCCTCGGGCTGCGCATCGCGTTGCGCCGGGCGAGGGTGCCGGAGACCCGAAGCAGCGCCGGGTACGGGGCACCGATCACGCCGGCGACCGGACGGGCGAAGGTCGGTCCCAACACCGCGACCCCGATGAAGGTGAGCGCGGCCCCGGCGCCCACGAGGTAGACGGGCTGCGGGCGCTTTACCTCGAGGAAGAGCCCGGCGGCGAGCAGGCCCAACCCCATCGCTGCGGCCAGGCCACCGAGCAGGATGCGCCTGCGGCCGGCGGTACCGTCGGCCGCTGGGTCCGGGTCCCGCATCGCCGCAACCGGCGGCACCCGGGCGGCTCGCCGCGCCGGGAGGATCGACGAGATGACGGTGACGGTCGTCCCGAGAGCCAGCGTCACCGCCACGGTTCGCGGCAGCAGGATGAGCGGGCCTTGGGGGAGCTGCCCCCCGAAGGCCTCGAGGATCCCGCGCAGCCCGGCCGCGAGGCCCACGCCGACCCCAACCCCAACCGCGGACGCGACTACGCCGACCGCGGCCGCCTCGACCAGCACCATCGCCGTCACCTGTTGGGCGCTGGCCCCGAGCGCCCGGAACAGCGCCAGCTCGCGGGTGCGCTGGGCGACCACGATCCGGAAGGTGTTCTGGATGATGAACGTTCCGACGAACAGCGAGATCCCGGCGAAGATGAGCAGGAAGGTCTTGACGAAGCCGAGCCCCTGCTTGATGCGCCCGGCCTGCTCCTCGGCGGCGCTTCTCGCCGTCACGGCCTCGACGCCGGGGGGGAGCACCGCGGCGACACGCCGGCGAAGCTGGCTGTCGGACACGCCCGGCTCGGCGCTGACGGCGATGGTGTCGAGGCGGCCCTCGGCATCGAGCAGCCGCTGCGCCGTGTCGAGATCGAACAGGGCGAACGTGGCGCCGCCGAGGTTGTCGGCCTCGCCGAAGCCGGCGATCCCGGCCACGGTGAAATCCGCCGGGACCCCCTGGACGAGCAGCCGGATGTGATCCCCGACACGGAAGCGAGCGCGGCGGGCGGTTCCGGCGTCGACCGCGACCTCGTCCGCGCCGCGGGGCGGCCTCCCGGACCGGATCACGAAGGCGCGGGCGGCGGCATCGTCCCACGAGGCAGCGAACGTCGGCGCGCCGCCGGAGATGAGCGGCTTGCCGTCACGGCCGAGAAACTGCGCGAAGCCCGCCACCGCGCCGGTCGCCTCGCGTACGCCCGGCAGCCGCTCGAGCATCCCGAGCAGCGACTCCGGAATGCGTTCCCGCCGGCCGAATCCCTCGTCCAGACTCGACGCGGCCCGCACGCTGACGTCGATCCCGCGGAAGGCGTCGGCGAAGAGCCGGTCGAAGACCCGGTTCAGCGTGTCGGTGAAGACGAAGGTCCCGGCGACGAAGCCGACTCCGAGCATCACCGCCACCGCGGTGAGAAGCAGGCGAACCTTGTGGCCGAGGATCCCCTTGATCGTGGCCTTCCACATCTCAGGTCTCGAGCGACTTGATGCGGTCCAGGACGCGTTCCGCGGTGGGATGGGCGATCTCGTCCACGATGCGGCCGTCGGCGAGGAAGATCACTCGGTCGGCATGGGCCGCCGCGAGCGGGTCATGGGTCACCATCACGATGGTCTGCCCGAGCTCGTCGACGGCGTGGCGAAGGAACGTGAGAAGCTCGAGGCTCGACCTCGAGTCCAGGTTGCCGGTGGGCTCGTCGGCGAAGATGATCTCCGGCCGGGCTGCCAGCGCCCGCGCCGCCGCCACGCGTTGCTGTTGGCCGCCCGAAAGCTCGGTGGGGCGGTGATGCAGCCGGTCTTCGAGCCCGAGCGCCTCGATCACGGCATCGAGCCACTCCTTGTCGGGGGCGCGCCCGGCGAGCGAGAGCGGAAGCGTGATGTTCTCCAGCGCGGTGAGCGTCGGCACCAGGTTGTAGGCCTGGAAGACGAAGCCCAGCCGGTCGCGGCGTAGGCGGGTGAGCTCGCGATCGTCCAGCCCGCTGAGGTCGGCCTCGCCGATGAAGACCTTGCCGGAGGTGAGTCGGTCGAGACCGGCGAGGCAGTGCAGCAAGGTGGACTTGCCCGATCCCGAGGGGCCCATGATCGCGGTGAACTCCCCGGGCGGGAACTCGACGGTGGTCCCGTCGAGCGCCCGGACCGCCGCATCGCCCTTGCCGTAGACCTTGACCGCCATGGCCGCCCGGGCTGCGATGGCGCTGTCCACGGACGGTTGAACGGCCTGCTCCACCCCTCCATATTGGCCGAAGCGCCGGGCGTATATCCTGCGACGCCGCCGGGGGCGTGGCTGGGAGACGAGAATGCAGGTCCGGGTCGTGGGGCGCGCCAAGCTGAACTTCGTGCTGCGCGTGCTCGGGAAGCGGCCCGACGGCTTCCACGAGATCTGGTCGCTGATGCAGACCGTCGCGCTCGCCGACGACGTGACGGTGCGGCCGGCGCCGCGCACCGACGTTCACTTCGAGCTTGCCGCAGGCCTCTCGGGGATTCCGCCCGAGGCCCCCGACCTGGTGGCGCGGGCGGTCGAGCTCTTTGCGTTGCGGGCGGGCATGGCCGAGCGAGCGGAGGTCCACGTGCTGAAGCGGATCCCAATGGCAGCCGGTCTTGCGGGCGGAAGCGCCGATGCCGCCGCGGCCCTCCTCGGGATGAACACGATTGCGGGGGGACCGATGCCGCCGGAACGCCTCGAGGCGCTGGGGGCCGAGCTCGGGTCCGACGTTCCCTTCTCGCTGCGGGGTGGGATGGCGGTCGCCACCGGAAGAGGCGAGCGCCTAGCTTCGCTGCACGCGGGGCGGCGGCTGTGGTGGGTGCTCGGGGTCTCGGAGTTCCAGCTCAAGACGCGCGACGTCTACGCGCACGTCCGGCCCGGGACGTCGTCGCAGGTCGCGGAGCCCGGGGCCCTGCTCGAGACCGTGCGGACCGGATCGGCGGAGGCGGTGGCGCGCTGCCTCGGCAACGACCTCGAGGCGGCCGCGTTCGAGATGGCTCCCCTCCTAGGCGCGCGGAAGGGGGCGGTGTTGGAGGCGGGAGCGCTCGGCGTCGTCGTGAGCGGCAGCGGGCCCACGATCGCGGGGCTATGCCGGGACGAGGAGCATGCCCGTCGCGTCTCGGCTCGCCTCGCCGGGACCTTTCAGCAGGTGGAGGTGGTGGCCTCGGCGGACGTGGGGGCGGAGGTTCAGTACAGATAAACGTAAATCCAGCAATAGTTACGCTCCGGGCTAGGGACTCGAACCCCAACTTGGAGAACCAAAATCTCCCGTCCTACCGCTTAGACGAGCCCGGAACTCAGCTGTGTCTGATCGTCCCCGCTCCGCCAATTCTGCTCCATCTTCCGCGAGTGCGTCTCCGGCCAAAGGGGGAAGCTGCGCCGCGAGCCCCTGGAACCAGCCGGCGATGCGACGGTAGTGCTCGCCGCTTTGCGGACGCGGACGATAAGGCATCCGTGGTACGCCTCCCCTTGATTTCGTCGGCGCGTTCTGGGCCTGTGGGACTTGAGAAGAGTTCTCATGAAGTCTTCCGGCCGCACCCCCGCGACCCCCGCCCAAAACTCAAGTGCACCTTTCGTATCCGCCGACTCATGCTCTTCGAGACGCCGACCACCTTGCCGATCTCCCGGTAGGAGCGGCCCTCGGGCCGCATCTCGACGGCGAGCTTCCGAAGATCTTCCTTGGCGTTGGGCCGCTTCGTGCACTCGGGAGCGAATCCCCCTGAGCCAGCGGTTGGGCGCGCCACCCCCGCTCTCCAGCCCGAGCGCGGCCGCGATCTGTGACCGGGAAAGACCGTCGTCCCGAAGCCTGCGCGCCCTTTCGGCCTTGCCCTCCATGAGAAGCATGGTAAGGAGCACGAATGAGAGAGACGGGTGGCATGTTGAAGGTTCTTGGTCTGGAGTTGGAGCAGGGGATGGGCGATACTCTCCGAACCCGGCGACCGCAAGCCGGGCACACGATTGTGGACGTCGGGAGGTGAACCTGTGGCCGGCATCACCAAGAAGCACCTGGATGGCGAACCCGACGAGGTCATGGAGTTCGTGCACGGGCGAGCGCTCTTGGTGCGCGTGAACGACGAGGAGATCTGGCGCTCCGAGCTCACACCCGGCTGGAACTGGGACGAGGACCTCAAGCCCTGGGCAGCGGATCTCAAGAGTTGCCCGCTGACGCATCGCGAGTACGTCGTCGCCGGAACGATCCGCTACCTGATGGAGGATGGAACGGAGGAGATCGCCACCGCCGGCGATTACCTCTTCATTCAGCCGGGACACCGGGCGTGGGTTGTCGGTGACGAGACCTGCATCCTGATCGACTGGTGATGCCCCAAGCACTCCGCTAGCCGTCAGGGCGGGCGGCACTCCACGACGAACCGGCCCGATTCCTGGCTCTGCGCACGCGAGACCTCGAGGCCCGCGCGGCGCGCCAGCCCCCGAAACTCCACGAGCGTGTTGGTCTTCGCCCCCAACAGGACCATCTCGGTCTCCAGACGGGGCGGCGCCGACTCCACGGTGACGCCGCCGATCACCACGACCCGGCCCCCCGGCGGCACCGCCTTCGAGCACCGGCGCAGGATCGCCACCGTCTCCTCGTCGGGCCAGTCGTTGAGCACCTTCCGCAGCAGGTAGAGGTCCGCACCAGCCGGGAGCGCATCGAAAAAGCTCTGCCCGACCACGCGCGCCCGCCCCGCAACACCGGCCCGCTCGAAGACCTCCGCCGCACGCGCAACGGTCCTCGGCAGATCGACGAGCGTCCGTGGACATCCGGATGGGCTTGCAAGATATCGGCGAGCATCGCTCCGGTCCCGCCACCGACGTCGACCACGGTCGACACCGACTGCCAGCCCCCGTCGATCTCGAACACTTCTGGCGTGCCATGCCCGGCCGGCCCCATCAGGGCATCGAAGTCCGCGGCGATGTCCGGATGGGCGGCGAGGTCGTCCCAGAACCCAAGGCCGAAGATCTCCGCATAGCCGGGCTTGCCCGTCCGCACGTAGCCGAGCAGCGTGCTCCATGCATGAGCGAATCGGCCGCCGATGCCGTCGAGACGGAGGAACCCGGAAGACTCCCCAAGCTCGGAAGCGAGATCGTGCAGCGCGAACCGGCCCGGCTCGGGCTCGTCGAACACGCTGCTGTCCACCAGATGCCCGAGCACGGCGTGCAGGGCGTACGCATCGCTCCCGGTCGCATCGGCGAGGTCCTCGATGCGGTCGTGCCGTCGGCGAGGTGCCCGGCGATGTCGAGCGTGGCAGCAACCCGGATGCACCAAGGAGTGACGAGATCGCCCCAGCTCCTCGAGACCCCGATCTTCCCGCTTTGGCATCGAACCTCGGCGATTCTGCCACGAGTCCGGCGGACGGCAGCCGCTCGGTCATTTCGTGCGCGGGCCCCATCCCCTATCCTGTTGCCGTGCCGCCGCGACCGCTCGCCGTCGTCATCCTCGCAGCAGGCCAGGGCAAGCGCTTCCGCTCCTCGCTGCCGAAGGTCCTGCATCCCGTCGCCGGGCTTCCGATCGTCCATCACGTGCTCGGCTCCATCGAGCGACTCGAGGGAGTCGAGCGCGTGCTCCTGGTGGTGGGACATGAGAAGGACGCGCTGGTCGAGTCGATCGCGCCCCGCTGGCCGTCGACGATCTTCGTCGACCAACCGGAGCGGCTCGGGACGGCGGACGCGGTCCGGCGATGCGAGCCGTTCCTCGCCGACTTCCACGGGGATGTCCTCGTCGTGAACGGGGATCACCCACTCGTCCGCACGACAACCCTCGCCGCGGCCGCCCACGAGCACGGCGCCGAGGAAGCCGCGGTGACACTGGTCACGGCGCACCTCGACAACCCGACCGGGTACGGCCGCATCGTCCGCGATGAGCGGGGTGCCCTCGCCCGGATCGTCGAGGAGGCCGACGCAAACGAGACGGAGCGCTCGGTCCGTGAGGTGTCGGTGGGGATATGGTGTTTCGACAGGGAGGCGCTCTTTCGTGCCTTGCCCGCCGTGGGCAGCGACAACGCGCAGGGGGAGCGGTATCTGCCGGACGCGGCGATGCTCATCCGAGAACAGGGAGGGCGGTTTCATACGGTTGCAGCCCGCGACCCGTGGGAGATCATGGGGGTGAACGACCGCGTCCAGCTCTCGGAAGCG
Source organism: Actinomycetota bacterium (assembly GCA_050693875.1). Taxonomy (GTDB): domain Bacteria; phylum Actinomycetota; class CADDZG01; order JAHWKV01; family JBOGWP01; genus JBOGWP01. The sequence continues at coordinate 1,875 of JBOGWP010000074.1, read as the reverse complement.
GCACGCCAGCTCCGCCTCCGCCGGCTGCACGAGCTGATGGTGGATGGGGTCACGATCGAGGACCCCGCGACCACCTACGTCGACGAGGCGGTCGAGGTGGGGCCCGATACGGTCCTCCTGCCGATGACGTTCCTCGGTGGGAGCACCCGCATCGGCCGGGGATGCACGATCGGGCCATCGACGCGCATCGTCGACTCCGTGGTCGAGGACGGCGCCGAGATCACCTTCTCGCAGGTTCTCTCCTCACACATCGGACCGCGCGCCAGGGTGGGACCATTCGGGTCCCTGCGTCCCGGCACGCGGCTTGAGGCCGAGGCCAGGGTGGGGACCTTCGTCGAGGTGAAGGGGTCGACGATCGGGGAGGGATCGAAGGTGCCGCACCTCTCGTACGTCGGAGACGCCGAGATCGGCCGGGAGGTGAACGTCGGCGCCGGGACGATCACCTGCAACTACGACGGAGAGGCCCACGTCAAATCGAAGACGGTCATCGAGGACGGGGCGTTGATCGGATCCGACACCATGCTCGTCGCGCCGGTGGTCGTCGGCGAGCAGGCGGTGACGGGAGCGGGATCTGTGGTCACCCGCGACATCGCGCCCGGCGACGTCGTGGTGGGGTCTCCGGCTCGCCGGACGCGCAGGCGGCGCGGCCACGGCGAGTCGGCCGAGCAGACGACGTAAGAAGGGGGGATCGATGGAGATAGCGATCAAGAAGCGGGCGATGATCTTCTCGGGGACCTCGAACCCCACCCTGGCCACCGAGATCGCCGCGCACCTCGGCATGCGTCTCGGCGAGGTCGAGATCAACCGCTTTGCCTCGGGCGAGATCTACTGCCGCTTCGCAGAGTCGGTGCGCGGGACGGACGCCTTCATCGTGCAGACGCACAGCGCGCCGATCAACGAGATGATCATGGAGCAGCTCATCCTGATGGATGCGCTCAAGCGGGCGAGCGCCAAGCGGATCAACGCCGTCATTCCCTTCTACGGATACGCCCGCCAGGACCGCAAGAGCCTCGCCCGCGAGCCGATCTCGGGGCGCCTGATCGCAGACCTCCTCCAGGCCGCCGGCGCCGACCGCGTGCTCTCGGTCGATCTGCACTCCGGGCAGATCCAGGGGTTCTTCGACATCCCCTTCGACCACCTGACCGCGCTCCCCCTTCTCGCCCACTACGTGAGCGAGCGGTACGACAACCTGGTCGTGGTTGCCCCCGACGCCGGACGCGTGCATGTGGCGGAGAAGTACTCGCGGTTGCTGCACGCACCCCTCGCCCTCATGCACAAGCGGCGCCGCTCCGACCAGCGCAACGTCGCCGAGATCGTCAACGTCGTCGGCCACGTCAAGGGAAAGCGCTGCCTGCTCGTCGACGACATGATCGACACCGCCGCGACGCTCGTCACCGCCTTCGAGGGGTTGGTCCAGCGCGGGGCCGGGGAGGTGATCGCGGCGGCGACGCACCCGGTCTTCTCGGGTTCCGCCCTCGAGCGGATCGACAGCTCGGGCCTGAGCGAGGTCATCGTGACGAACTCGCTGCCGCTCCCGGCGCAGGGCCTGCCCGAGAAGTTGCGGGTCCTCTCGATCGCTCCGATCGTCGCCTCGACGATCAAGGCGGTGTTCGAGGACGAGAGCGTGTCGGAGATCTTCGAGGGGGAGAACGCCGAGGCAACTCCCGGGTCCCCATACGAGGAGGCCTAGCGGGTCGCTTCGCTCCCCGGTACAGGCCAGAAAGGCAAGGGGCCGGCTTCGCCGGCAGTCCTCTATGTCGGCAGGCCCTCGCTTCGCTCTGCCTGCCGGGCCTCGCTCGGCGAGCCGACCCTTCGCCGGCGTCGTTCAATGCCGGCAGGCCTTCGCTTTGCTCGGCGCCTGCCGGGCCCCGCTTG
>JBOGWP010000073.1:0-13308 GCA_050693875.1 Actinomycetota bacterium | reverse complement strand
TGGAGCGATGGTTCCGTGAGCTCACCGACAAGGCCATCCGCCGTGGCAGCTTCGCCAGCGTCCCGGACCTCGTCGCAGCCATCGAGGAGTACCTGGCGGTTCACAACGAGAACCCGAAGCCGTTCGTCTGGACCGCCACGGCAGCATCGAACCTCGAGAAGGTCAGGTGCGGCCGGGCCGCATTCACGCAGACGATCAGCCTGAGAGCAGCGCTCCGTTGGGCCGTGGGCCTCGACGAGGCGCGCCTATGATCGGCCCGCAATGGCAGCAATCCCCGAGCTCACCCGTCGGTCGCTGCATCGCCGGCTGAGCGATCGCAGCCGGGACCGCTGGCCGGAGCTGGCAGACATCCGCCTGCGCTTCCGAGCGGGTTTCGCCTACGTCGACGGCGTCCTTGGCGAAAGCGACATCCTCAACCTGTGTCGTCTGCGCTACCTGGGCTCTGCCGACGCATGGGGTTTTGCCGTCTACCTCTACAGCAAGGAGGGCTACGAGGACTCGGTCCTTCCGACGGGGAGCTTCACGGGCACGCCAGAGGAGGCACTCGACTGCGCCTGCGGCCTCTACCTGAACGATCCATCTGCGTGGAACGTCTGAGCCGAGGTGGACCCAGTATCAACGTGTCGACCTAAAGCGAAACGCTGCACTAGCCAACTAGCGTCCCCTCCCCGTCCATCGGTTCTTCAACCGGGCCGGTGCTAAGCTCACCTCAATCCTGACGATCGACGCACACGGGAGGCGTTCCGGCGGGGATGGCGACGGTCCTGATCGTCGACGACAACCCGAACAACCGCGAGCTTCTCTCGACCATCCTCGGCTATGAGGGATACGGCCTCCTCGAGGCGGCCAACGGTTCCGAGGGGCTGCAACTCGCCTCGAGCGGGAATCCCGACCTGATCATCGCCGACATCCTCATGCCGGAGATCGACGGCTACGCGTTCGTCCGCGCCCTGCGGTCGCAGCCCGACACCTCGGGGATCCCCGTCATCTTCTTCACCGCCGCGTACCTCGAGAGCGAGATCCGCGACCTGGTCCGGGCGGTGGGGGTGACGCGGGTGCTCCCGAAGCCATCCGACGCCGACACGATCATCGAGGCCGTTCGGAGCACGATCGGCGCTCCCCCGGAACCGCCGATGCTAGGCGACGAGGAGTTCCACCGGGAACACCTCGCCGTCGTGAACGAGAAGCTCCTGCAGAAGATCCGGGAGCTGGAGACGGCGAATCGTGAGCGGCAGAAGCTGCTCGCCCACCTCGTCACCGCCCAGGAGGAGGAGCGCCGCCGAATCGCCGCCGACATCCACGACGACTCGATCCAGGTGATGACCGCGCTGGCCATGCGGCTGGAGCTGCTGGGCCGCAAGCTCACCGATCCCGAGCTCCGCGGGCTGCTGGGGCGCGCCGACGAGAGTGTCCGGCTGGCGATGGGCCGGCTTCGCAACCTGCTCTTTCAGCTACGCCCTCCCGCGCTCGACCGGGAGGGCCTGGTCTCGGCGCTGCGCCTGTACCTCGATCAGGCCAGCAGTGAAGCCGGCTACGACTATGAGCTTGACGACGGGATGGTCAGCGAGCCCCCGCTGGAGCTCCGGGCGACGATGTATCGGATCGCGCAGGAAGCGCTGGTCAACGTCAGCAAGCACGCGGGCGCCTCGCACGTCCTGGTCAGCCTCCACCAGGTCGACGAGGGCTATCTCACGACGATCACGGACGATGGCAGCGGGTTCTCGCCTGCGGAGCGGGCCCGCCCGACGCCGGGACATCTCGGCCTCGGCTCGATGCGCGAGCGAGCGGAGATTGCGGGCGGCTGGTTCCGCCTGTCGAGCGCGCCCGGGTCGGGCACCACCGTCGAGTACTGGATCCCGAGCGGGCTGGGAAGCGCGGCCCGCGTTCACTGATCCATGGCGAGGATTCGGTCCTGCCTACCGGATGTGAGGCTAGCGGGTCGCTTCGCTCCCCGGTACGGGCCAGAGAGGCAGGGGGCGGTACGGCCGCGGTCCTCAATGTCGGCCCGCCTCGCCCCCGCTCGGCGAGCCGAGCCTTCGGCGGCGGCGTCGTTCAATGCCGGCAGGTCCCCACTCCGTTCGGTGCCTGCCGGGCCCCGCTTGAGGTGCGCCCCTGGTAGGCTCTCGTCCCCAACTTGACTCATTCGCACGACCTTCGGCACCTCAAGCTGGGGCACCTCAAGCTGGGCTAGAGCGCCGCCGCCTCCGCCAGCGCAAAGAGGGACGCCCGCTCGTACGAGGCCGGGAGCGCCCGTACGACGACCTCATCGAGACCTTCCCCATGCGCCCCGAGGAGTCCCGGCACGTCCGTGGATTGGGCAGCGGCGACGCCCAGAGCGAAGGCACCCTGAGCCGAGAAGTGCCGGGCGTACTGGGCAATCGACCGGTAGCGAGCAGCCTCGGCCTCGAGTCGCTCGCGGGCGGTGGGACCGACCGCCAGCCGGACGTACGAGCCGACCACGGGAGAGGAGCGGCCGGCGGCCTTCGCTCCTTCCGCCACCCGGTCCCGAGCCCACCGCGCCCGGTCGGGCGTCATCCAGTTGAGCAGGACGTAGCCGGCAACCTCGCCGGCGAGCCGGCACATCTGCGGCCCCATTGCCGCCACGCCGATCGTCACCGCCGGGTCGAGCGCTTCGCGGAGCCGCCGAACCGCCTCCCGGACCACGGCGACGGGACGTGCGGCCCGCCCGCTTCCCACGACCAGCACGAGCCGGCCGGCCGGCAGGCCGAGGCCGGCCACGCGGGAGACAATCTCGTCGGGTGGCCGCCGGGCCACGGGGACGGCTCCGATCCCGATCCCGATCCGAGTCGTCGCCCGGGCCATCGCCGCGGCGACCTCCATGCCGTCGGCGCCCGGAACGTCGTTGGTCCACACGGTCGTGTAGCCGAGCTCCTCGGCGCGGCCCGCGACCTCCGCAGCCAGGTCGAGGTCCGGGCCCGCGGGGATCCCGAAGCCCCGCCGCGCCCTATGCTGCTCACCTGGTGACTGCATCGCACCCCGATCCACGTGCCCGCCTGGCCTCGGCCCGCCTTTATCTGGTCACCCCTGCGGATCCCCCGGCGGGCCGCCTCGACCGCCTCCTGCCGGCGCTGTTCGACGCGGGCGTCGACATCGTCCAGCTGCGCGAGAAGCATATGGAGGCGCGCCCCCTGATCGCCGCTGCGGAGATCGTCCGCCGGCGGGCCTGGGAGGCGGAGGCCCTGTTCATCGTGAACGACCGGGTCGACGTCGCCATTGCGGCGGGCGCCGACGGGGTGCACCTCGGTCAGAACGACCTGCCCACCCACGAGGCACGCCGCCAGATGGGGCCCGGCGCCCTCATCGGGCTCTCCACCCACTCCGAGGATCAGATCCTGGCCTCGGCGACCTCTGCCGCCGACTACATCGCGGTGGGGCCGGTCCACGCCACGCCGACCAAGCCGGGCCGGCCGGCGGTTGGGAACGCGCTGGTGCGCTTCGCCGTCGCGTCGTCCTCGCGGCCCTTCTTCGCCATCGGGGGAATCGGCCCGTCCACGCTTCCCGAGACGATCGCAGGGGGGGCTCGGCGGGTGGCCGTGGTGCGCGCCGTCACCGAGGCCGAGGACCCGGTCGAGGCCGCGCGCACGATGCGGGCGCTGCTCGATGAGGCCTGGCGGGCGGAGTACGCCTGACGCTAAGCGTCGTCGTGGACGTGGGGAGGGGCACGCCCCGTCAGCAGGTCGGTGCGGTCTCCCCACGCCCGGAGGAACCGGGCGAAGTTGTCGCGGCTGCGCTTCCGGCGCTGCTCCTCGCCGAGCGCGTCCCACTCCCGGTGGGCATGGCGCCGGACCGGGAGTGGGAGTGCCGAGATGCGGAATCCGAAGCTGCGCCACCGCAGCGAGTACTCGATGTCGGCGTTTCGATAGAACTTGAACTTCGCCTCGAGCAGTCCGACCTCGGCGACGTCGGTCCGGCGAAACGCCATGCAGTATGCCTGCATGGCATCGACATCCCCGGTGGTCTCCTCGTCGAAGTGGCGCAGGTCGGGCGAGAGGAGTCCCCACGGCCCGGCGATCCCCACCTCGGGATCTGCGAGCGCCGCGCCGAGCGGCGTGAACAGGTCGCCCGTCGCCTCGATGCTCGTGTCTGCGACCACCACGACCTCGCCGCGGCTCTGGTGGATCCCGGCGTTCACGCCTCCCCCGAAGCCCACGTGCTGGGAGAAGCAGATCCCGCCCACCCGCGGGTCGGCTGCGGCCAACCGCTCGATCTCCGTGGCCAGGGCGTCGGAGGCATTGGAGACCGCCACGACCTCGTAGTCGACGTTTGAGCAGTGCCGCTCGAGGCTCCCCGTGAGGCGGCGAAGATCCTCGGGCCATCCCGCCGATAGGGCGACGACGCTGAAGCGGAGGGCGGGAGGCTGGTCGAGCAGGGAGGGGACGAGGTTGGGGTCGGCGGCGGTGAGGATGCCCACCCTCCTCATTATTTCCTCTTTGTTCCTTCCGGCGGCAGGGCGCTGCCCCGGCCCCCCGGCATACAATGGGTGCATGCCCACGATAGCTGAAGTACGCGAGGCACTCAAGGTCGTCAACGACCCGGAGATCGGCATCAACATCGTCGACCTCGGGCTGATCTACGACGTCCAGGTGACCGAGGAGGGTGGAGTCCGCGTCGTGTTCACCCTCACCTCGATGGGCTGTCCGGTCGGACCCATGATCGAGGCCGAGATCAAGGAAGCCGCGGCCTCGCTCGAGGGCGTGCAGGGCGTCGAGACCGAAATGACGCTCCAGCCCCCGTGGGGGCCGGACAAGATGTCGGACTTCGCCAAGAGCGCGCTCGGCTTCTTCTAGATCCGCCTGCTCCGGCGCCCGCCGGCGTCGGCTTCTCGCTCGGCCCCGCGATCCGTTCCCGGCGCGATTCCTTGACCGGTGGGCTCTCATTCGGTACGGTATCTCTTCTCATCGAACGTATGTTCGATGAGAAGCTGAAGAAGAGCCGGACCCGAGCGTACAGGGAGCGTATGGGGAGCATGACGAAGCGGTACGACGACTCGGTCGAGGTACAGCTTGCAGCCCCTCGGGGATCCGGCTCGACGATCCCCGTCGCCTTCCGCTGGCGCGGGCACCGCTACACCGTCCGGTCGCTGCTGAAGCGGTGGCGGGAAGCGGGCGAGGGGTGGGACCGGGCGCGGGCTCGCGACGACGAGTTCTTCCGCGTCGAAGCCGAAGGCGGCGTCTACGACCTGCGCCTCGATCGGATCGAGGGGAGCGATCGCGGGTGGCGGCTGACCCGGGTGTGGGATTGAAGATCGCGCGCGGCGTCTCGAGATCATCGTGTTCGTCCACCTCCACACCCATTCCAACTACTCGCTTCGAGAGGGTGCCGCACACGTGGGCGACCTCGCCGAGCACGCTGCGGCAACGGGGATGGAGGCGCTTGCCCTCACCGATCACGACGGGATGTACGGCGCGGTGCGCTTCACGCTGGCCTGCAACGAGTTCGGCGTCCGGCCGATCCTCGGTACCGAGCTGGAGTGGGGCGACGGCTATCACGCAGTTCTGCTGGCGCGCGACGCCCGCGGGTGGACGAACCTCTGCCGGCTCGTCAGCGAGATGCACCTCGAGGGAGATCTCGGCGAAGCCATCAGAGCGCAGGCCCTTCCGCCCGGCCGGCGTCCCCGCACCTCGTTCGAGGCGATCGCCGCCCGCTCCGAGGGGCTCCTCGCGCTCTCCGGCTGCGCGCGGGGTGAGGTCCCCTGGCTGGCCTCGCTGGGACGGGTCGACGAGGCGGCTGCGGCGGCACGCCGGTGGCTCGACGTCTTCGGGACCGACGGGTTCGCCGTCGAGGTGTCGAACCACATGCTCGAGGGCGACGATCTTCGCAACCAGCGGCTGGCCGGCCTTGCCGCCGACCTCGGGGTCCGAACCGTCGCCACGAACAACGTCCATTACGTCGAGCGCGAGGACGCCGCATTGCACGACGTCCTCGACTGCATCCGCCGGATCGTCGCGCTCGACCGCCGCACCGCCCCCCGGGCGAACGCCGAATTCTGGCTGAAGTCCCCGGCCGAGATGGCGGCCCTGCATCCGCCGGAAGCCGTCGGCGGCACGCGATGGGTCGCCGAGCAGTGCTCCTACCAGCTGCCGTTGGGCGAGTTCCACTTCCCGGACCTGCCGGCCTCGCGGGGTGGTCCCGACCGGGCTCGGGGCGAGTCACCCACGGAGATCCTCGCCAGGCGGTGCTGGGAGGGGGTTCGTCGACGGTATCCATCGGCCACACGTGTGGTCACCGACCGGCTCCAGATGGAGTTGCGAGCGATCCGCCGGCAGGGGTTCTGCGGCTACTTCCTGCTCGTCGCCGACATCGTCGACCATGCCCGCCGCGGTCTCGGGATCCGCTGCGCCTGCCGGGGCAGCGCCGCCGGCTCGCTGGTCGCCTTCGTACTCGGGATCTCGGACGTCGACCCGGTCCATCACGACCTCGCCTTCGAGCGATTCATGAACGTCTACCGCCACGAGATCCCCGACATCGACGTCGACGTCGAGTCGGCCCGGCGCGAGGAGGTGCTCCGCTACGTCCTCGACACGTACGGGAGCCGCACCGCGATGGTGGCGATGATGGAGACATTCCGGGCACGGGCGGCGCTCCGCGAGGTCGGCAAGGCGCTCGGGCTGCACGAGAGCGAGATCGACATCATCGCCAAGGCGTTCCCGCACGTCTCCGCCGGCCGGATCGGGGAGGCGCTCGAGGCGCTCCCCGAGGTCGCCGAGCTGCGCCTCGACCGCTCGCGCCTCGAGACTCTCTTCGAGCTGGCCTCGCGCCTCGACGGCTTCCCGCGCCACCTCGCCATGCATCCTTCGGGGGTGGTGCTCTCCGACGAGTCCGTCGCCGACCTCATGCCGATGCAGCGCTCGTTCGAGGGGTTCGTGATGAGCCAGTTCGACAAGGACGACGTCGAGGCGCTCGGCCTGGCCAAGCTCGACGTGCTCGGGGTGCGGATGCTCTCGTCGATGACCCACGCGCTCTCCGAGATCGAGCGCGCCCATGGCACCCGCCCCGACCTCGATGCGATCCCGCGTGACGATCCGGCGACCTTCGAGCTCATCCGCGACTCGAGGACCATCGGCTGCTTCCAGATCGAGTCGCCGGGCCAGCGCGAGCTGCTCGGAAAGTTCCAGCCGGACCGCTTCGAGGATCTGATCATCGACATCTCGCTGTTCCGGCCCGGGCCCGTGAAGTCCGACATGGTCCGGCCGTTCCTCGAGCGCCGTCACCGGTTCCAGCCAGTGACCTACCCGCATCCCTCGCTCGCTCCGATCCTGCGCGAGACCAACGGCGTGATCGTCTATCACGAGCAGGTGATGCGGGTGATCGCGGCGCTGACCGGATGCGGGCTCTCCGAGGCGGACAAGATCCGCCGTCGGCTCGACAACACGGGGACCATTCCGCCGGGCGGAATGAGCGGAAGCCCGGCGCCTACGAAGCCGCAGGCTCTGCCTCCGGAGCAGCAGGCGCTCAGGGATTCGGTGGTCGACCGTGCCGTCGCCCGGGGGTGGCGGCGCGAGGTCGCAGAGCAGATCTGGTCCGGCGTGCTCCAGTTCGCCTCGTTCGGGTTCTGCAAGGCGCATGCCGCCGCCTTCGCAGTCCCCACCTATCAGTCCGCCTGGCTCAAGGCCCACCACCCCGCCGAGCTGTACAGCGGGCTGCTCACCCACGACCCCGGGATGTACCCGCGCAGGGCGATCCTTGCCGATGCCCGTGCCCACCGGGTCCCGATCCTGCCCGTGGACGTGAACCGCTCGTGGGGCGACTACCGGGTCGAGCCGGTGGACGATCCGGATGGTGTGCCGTGTCCGGACGGCGGCGTCGTGCTCGGGATCCGCCTGGCGCTGCGGGACGTGAAGGGGATCTCCCTGGCGGAGATCGACTCGATCCTCGCCGGGCGCCCGTGGCGGAGCTTCGAGGAGTTCTGCCGCCGGGCCGAGGTCGACCGCAACGTGACCGAGGCGCTGGTCCACTGCGGGGCCTTCGACTCGGTGAAGGGCGCGAGGTCGCGGCGGGAGCTGTTCTGGCTCGTCGAGCAGCACTGGGGCCGGCGGGAGACCGAGCGTTCCGAGCAGCTCTCCTTCGATCTCGCGGGCGACCTCGCGGCGAGTGCGCGGCAGGCTCGCCTTCCCGGCATCGCCGACTACACCGCGTCCGAGCGGGTGTCCGCAGAGCTCGAGGTGCTCGGCCTCGACGCCTCCAGCCATGTCCTCTCCTTCTATGAGGAGCAGCTCCGGGGGCTGGGCTGGACGCCGGCGGCCAAGCTCCGGACGCTCCGGGGAGGGGCGGGGGTGGTGGTCGCCGGGGTCAAGGTGGCCACCCAGACGCCGCCCGTGCGGTCGGGGCGGCGAGTGCTGTTCCTCACCCTCGAGGACGGGACCGGGCAGGCCGACATCACCTTCTTCGAGGAGGCGCAGGCGAAATACGCCCGGAGGGTGTTCGACGGGTGGATCCTTGCGGTGCGCGGCACGGTGCGCCGGACAGGAGCGCGGGGGGTGTCGGTCCTCGGGGAGGAGGTGCTCGACCTGCGGGCGGTGAGCGGACGGAAGCTGTGGCATGCCAGCCCTGGGTCGGCGGGCCGGTGAGCCGGGCACCGGCTTCTCGGCCTGGAGTGCGCGCGGCGCCGCACCGATCGGTGCGGCGCGACGAGCGATGGGACACGCCGATCCTGCACGCCGACCTCGACGCCTTCTATGCCTCGGTCGAGGTGCTTAGGGACCCCGGGCTTGCCGGCAAGCCGGTGATGGTGGGGGGGACCTCCAACCGGGGGGTGGTCACCTCCGCTTCGTACGAGGCGCGCCGCTACGGGGTCGCCTCGGGTATGCCGACCTCGCGGGCTCGACGGCTGTGTCCGGGTGGGATCTTCCTCCCACCGGACTTCGACGTGTACGGCGCGTACTCTCGGCAGGTGCGCGAAGTCTTCGGGTCGTTCTCCCCGGTGGTCGAGCCGCTCTCGCTCGACGAAGCGTTTCTCGACGTGGCCCGGGCGCGACGGTTGTGGGCCGACCCTCCGACGCTGGCCGAGGCCCTCCGCGATCGCGTCCGGCGTGAGACGGGGCTGGCCGTCTCCGTCGGCGTGGCGCCGAACAAGCTGCTGGCAAAGCTTGCGTCGAGACAGGCCAAGCCCGACGGCATCGTGGTGGTCCGTCCCGGTGAGATCACCGAGTTTCTCGCCCCGCTGCCCGTGGGAGCGCTGTGGGGGGTAGGGGAGCAGACCGCAGCGGTGCTCGAGCGGCTCGGGCTCAAGACGATCGGCGACGTGGCTCGGATCCCGCCGCAGACGCTCGAGGCGGCGGTGAAGCCGCTCGGTGCCACCATCGCGCGCCTCGCGTCCGGCCGCGATGAACGTCCCGTGGTTCCCGATGGTCAGCGAAAGTCGATGGGAGCCGAGGAGACCTACGAGCACGACCTGGTCGAGGAGATCCAGATTCGCCATGCCGTGCTCAAGCTCGCCGACCGCTTGGCCTCGCGCCTGCGGGCGCAGGGTATTAGTGGACAAACCGTCACGCTCAAGGTCCGCTTCGCCAACTTCCAAACCCTCACCCGCGCGGTCACGCTCCCGCACGAGGTCGACGACGCACCAGCCATATACGCCGGCGCATCGAAGCTGCTGCTCAAGGTGATGCGGAAGGAGCCGCCCGGGCGGATCCGCATCCGTCTGTTAGGCATCTCGATCACGCACCTGCGCGAATGGCCGGCATCGGAGCAGCTGACCTTCCTGCGCCACCCCCGCTGGCCGGATGCCGAACGCGCCATCGACCGCATCCGGCTGCGCTTCGGCGACGGCGCCGTCGGTTTTGCGTCGCTCATCGACGACTGACGGCCTCGGCCCATGGGGTCCGTTCGGGAAGGGGCCCCACAAGAGTGGGGCTGGGCTAGGAGAACGAGGTCCCAAGGCGCCTTATAATCGACGTCCCCTGGAGGAGCGAGATGCCGCTTTCAGACCACGAGCAGCAGATACTTCAGGAGATCGAGAGGCAGCTCTACGAGCACGATCCCAAGTTCGCACGCGGGGTCGCCGGGGCCAGCCTCCATGTCCGTGCGGCTCGGAACGTCCGGCGGGGGCTCGCCCTGTTCGTCCTCGGGTTCGTGGTCCTGGTGGCGTTCTTCCTCCACCCCATCGTCCTGGTCGGGGTGGCCGCCTTCCTCTTGATGCTCTCCGGGTCGTTCGTCGCCTACCACAACGCCCGCCGAAGTGGCGCCGACCGGCTGAAGCTCTTCCGGGAGGACGGCAGGGTCGGGCAGCTCGCGGCTCAGATCCAGCGGCGAATTCGCGGTTTGCGAAAGCGCGACGACTCCTGACTTCCCGGCCTCCCGGGAAATCTTCCCGGCGCATGTGAAATCGGCCAAACCATCTTGCGCGTGGGCTCAGCTACCTGCTAGAAAGCCTTGAGGTCTTCGCAAAACCGCACTTCCCCTTTGCTAGTCTTCGCGCGCCATGAAAGGGGTTTTGTGGACGGGTTCAACGTCGAAGCAGCATCGAGACTCACCGCGTGCACGCGGCATCAACTCAGGTATTGGGACCAGATCGGACTCCTCAGGCCGGGCATCCAGGGGACGGGGGGCCGCCCCGGCGTTCGCCGGCTCTACTCCTTTCGCGACCTCGTGGCGCTGAGGGTCGTCAAGTCGCTCCTCGATCAAGGGATGTCCCTTCAGAAGCTCCGACGCGGCTTCAAGGAGCTCCGCGAGAAGGGCAACCTCGACCAGCACCTCGCCGAGGTCAGGCTCGTCTCCGATGGAAGGAGCATCTACCGGATCGGGTCGCAAGCCGAGCTCGTCGACCTTCTTCGCCAGGGCCAGATGGCCTTCTTCGTGGCGATCGACGAGATCAGCCGGAGCCTCGACCGGGGAGTGGCAGAGTTCCATCGGGAGCGCCGGGACTTCATCCACCAGTTGACGGCAGCCGCAGCCGACGCCGCCGCCCGCTGACACCGGGCTTCTCCGGCCGGCAGGGCCTGCCACAGGCTCGTGTGTGTCTCTTCGCGCGCCGGTCGGCCCGGCCGCGGAGATGGTATGAAGAGGGGGCCGTGGATGTCGTCGGGATAGCGCTTGTCGGCGGCCGTGGGGAGCGGGCGCGCCCGATCACGGTGAAGGCGCCCGGCTACCTCCGTTCCAAAGCGGCCATGAGCTTCTGTGGCAAGCGGCTGATCCAGTGGCTCATCGAGAGCCTGCGCCTTCAGGGGATCCGGCAGTTCTTCGTGATCGCCCACGGCAAGGAGAACCGCTACCAGACGAAGACTCTCGTCGGGTTCGGCGATTCCTTCGGCGTGAACATCCGGTACTCGCGCGTTCGCTTCGATGCGGTCAACACCGGGAGCGCGGATGCGACCCTTCGTATGCTCGACCACTGGGACATCCACGCGCCGGCGCTCGTCTTCCCCACCGACTCGCTGTACGACTTCTCGCTGCAGGAGATGTTCGACCAGCACCAGGCTCGCGAGGCGACCGTGACGGTTGCCGCGATGACGCGCGGACCGACCGAGGTCGCCGGCAAGTACGGCGTGATGCTCGCCGACCCCTCCAGCCTCGTGAGAGAGTTCGTCGAGAAGCCGACCCTCGACAAGCTCCGGCAGCACTTCCCGACGCCCACCGAGGAGGACTTCCATCGCCTCCCGTTGTGGACCAACGCGGGGATGTACCTCGTGGACTCGCTCGCGGTCCGCAAGCTCGGGCGCGATCCGGAGGTCGACCGGATGCGGCAGCGCCGGCTCGACTTCGGCATCGACTTGCTGCCGTGGGGGGTGTCCCACGGGATGCGGGTGTATGCGCACCCGGCCAATCGCGCCGGCGACCTCGGCAGCGTCGTCGACTACCTCGACACGATGGTCTCGATGCTTCGTGGGCACTTTCGGTCGCTTACGCCGCTGATGGGCAACCCGTTCGACGCGGGACGGAACGTGTGGATCCACCCCGAGACCTTGCGCTACCACGATGAGACCAGTGGCCTGACCCTGGAGGAGAAGCTCGAAAAGGGGATGGTGGAGATCGGCCCCAACGTGCGGCTGGGGAAGTACGTCGAGGTCGGCCCCGGCTCGAAGCTCGAGGACTGCAACGTCGACGACGGCGTCGATCTCGGCGAGGGCGTCGAGATTCGCCGGAGCGCCATTCGCGACGGCGTGATGGTGGGCGCGCACTCGACGATCACCGACTCGTATCTCGGCTCGATGGTGGAGGTCCAGTCAAGCCGTCGCCATCCGACGATCCTTGGAGAGCACGTCGGGGTCGGCGACGAGGTGGTGATCCAGCCGGGCGTCCGCCTGAAGGGCCGGGTCAGCGTCTATCCGCGCCTCAAGGTGCCCGCAGCCGCGTCGGTTCCGCCCGGCGCCGAGCTCCGGGATGCCGCCGACGTGCTGCGGTACCTGTAGCGCCGAAGCTCCCCCGGGTCCGCGCCCGACGCCCGCCGACGGCTTGGGGGGCCGTCCCCGTATACTTTTTCAGGCCCTGTCGTAAGGAGTGGGTGCTTGGGGAGATCGCTCGTCCTGAACGCGACCTTCGAGCCGCTCTGCGTCGTCGCGGCTCGACGGGCGGTCGTCCTCGTCCTCAAATCGAAGGCTGAGATCATCGAGGCCGACGGCGAGGCCTTCCACTCCGAGCGGCTCTCCATCCCGGTTCCGTCGGTCGTGCGCCTCAACTACTTCGTCAAGGTGCCCTATCGCGCCCGGGCCACGCTGTCGCGTCGAGCGGTCTTCATCCGCGACTCGTTCGAGTGCCAGTACTGCGGCCGCCCCGCCGAGAACGTCGACCACGTCACGCCTCGATCTCGCGGCGGGGGCCACATCTGGGAGAACGTCGTGGCGTCGTGCCGGCGCTGCAACGCGCGGAAGGAGAACCGGCTCCCGGCGGAGGTGGGACTGAAGCTGCGACACTCGCCGCGGGCGCCGAAGGACAATCTCCTGCTCCTCGTCGCGGTCGGCAAGCTGCACCCGACGTGGGAGCAGTATCTCGGCCGCCCGCAGTCTGCCGAGCTCGACGGATTCCTGCCGGACCTCGACGGGACGGTGCAGCACTCGGCCTCGTAGGCCCTCACCGGCGCGGCCGCGCCGGACCTGCCCCGAGTATCGATCGACAAATCCGGATCGTCGTGCCGCGGGCAAAGAACCTCCTCGACGCGCGCGTGCCTTGCGATTGCCTTCGATCTTCCCTCCCTGGAAGCGGTCGCTCGGGCGTGCCGCAAAGTACGGTCCTCCTCACGTTCGTGTGGGTAACTTCACGGTAATCCCGCCGCAGCACAGGTAGATCATCGAGATGATCGCGGCGGCGGAGTGATGCCCGTAGCCCCGGTGGTTGATGAGGCGGATCTTCGAT
>JBOGWP010000072.1:0-13296 GCA_050693875.1 Actinomycetota bacterium | reverse complement strand
CCTCCAAACCGCGGCCCCCGCGGCGCCCCGGCGCTGCCGGCACCCCCCGCGATCCAGCTCGGGCCACCGGCGCCGCCCGCACCCCCCGCGATCCAGCTCGGGCGACCGGCGCCGCCCGCCAGACAGGCTCCGCTGCAGCCGTTGGTTCCCGCGGAGGCCCGCGCTCCCAGGCTCGCGGGCTCGACCATCCTGGCGCCACCCGAGCGCGCGGAGAGCGATCGATCGGAGCGATCCGATCGCCGGCCGGACGAGCGCGGCGCCCGGCGTCCCCGCTGGCGAATCTCCCGGCAGGGCAAGCCCGAGGCGGAGCCACTCTCCTGGGAGGGTCAGCCGCGCCGTCTGTTCAGGCGGAACGCCGGGGCCGGCGCCGCGACAGCCGGCACCGGTGACCTCGTGGCCCGCCTCGACCTGGCTGCTCGGGGGATGCGGGAGGCCGCCGTCATCCTCAGGGACATGCCGTTCTTCGCCGACCCTGGCATCGTTGCCTCCGCCCTGGTCGCCGAGATCACGGAGCGCTTCTCGGCGAAGACGGTTGCTCTGTACGTGCCGGACGCATCGGGGAGATTCGAGGTTCTCGCAGGGCGGGGCCTGTCGGGAGCGGAGCAGCGCATGTCCGTCCCCGCCGACCACCCGCTCCTCGCCGAGGTGGCAGGACGGTTCGGAGCGCTCCTCATCGCGCCCGTCGAGATGGCCCAGGGGCTCGTCGCCGGAATCGGGGGCTCGCGCACCCCCGCACTGATGGCCTCGCCGCTCCCCGTCGGCGGGGTATGTGAGGGGGTCGCGATCGTGGGCGTCGACGAGGCCACCGACGACGACCTCGACGCGCTGGTCTCGCTGACGGCAGAGGCGGCTCCGGGTGTGGCCATCACGCGCTGGCTGGGGAGGCTCATCCAGCCGCGGCCTTCAGGGGCTGCGAGCGGCTAGCCCAGCTCGAGGTGCCGAAGTTGGTGCGAATGAGTCAAGTTTTGGGACGAGACCGACCGGGGCCGACCTCAAGCTGGGCCCGGCAGGCGCCGAACGGAGTGAGGCCCTGCCGGCATAGAGGACTGCCGGCGAAGCCGGCCCCATGCCTCTCTGGCCTGTACCGGGGAGCGAAGCGACCCGCAAGTCGTCGATCGCGCCGGTACCATCCTCAGGGCAGCCCTCGTTTCCGGAGTCCGTACGCCTCGACGTAGCCGGCGAAGCGGGCCCCCTCGACTTTCGCGTCCAGGCCGAACTGCTCCAGGCAGTGCCCCTGCCTTCCGGATCTCCGCCCGGCCCGATGGTCGGCCAGTTGCCGCATCCGAGCCTGGGTCGTTGCGTCCAGCGGGAGGCCGAAGTGCCCGCAGATCCGGCGAACCGCCGCCACCGGATCCCCGGCGACGTCCTCGAAGAGCAGGTCCAGGATCCGGGCCGATCCCGCGCGCTGGCGGGCCAGGAGGGCACGCTCCAGGGCAATTCCCCACGCCTCCGACCAGCTCGCCCCGATCTCTCGCAGGTCTACGGTGTCGGTGCCCACCCCGCGCAGCGCCGCGACCATGCTGCAGAACGATGCGAGGATCTCCAGGGGATCTCGGTGCAAGTGCACGATGAGCGCGTCGGGGAAAGTCTGCAGCAGCACGTCCAGGGCGAACAGGTGCGCGGGGGACTTGAGCACCCAGCGCTCGCCCGCGCAGCGCCACTGGAGCAGCTGGAGCTGGCGGCGGTAGTAGGCGTAGTGAGAGGACAAGTCGGCCCCGAGCCACCAGTTCTGGAAGCTCGGCACCCGGTGAATGATCGGGAACTCCGCGCTCGCAAAGCTGTGCGCCAGGAGGCTGATGCACTCGGTCGGCAGGTGGGCCTCCTGAGGTTGGATGGCCCAGGCGGCGGGCGCCATCCGATACAAGATCCCGAGGGTGCGGCGCGCACGGCGCCGGCGCGCGTCGGTCTCGTAGGTCGAGCGTTGGGGAGGAGGGGAGGGCGACACCGCCTCCCAGTGCAGGAGGCATCGGTTGGCGGGATCCATCGACAGGAGGTGGTGGATGATCGTGCCACCCGCTCGAGGCAGGCCCACGATGATGAGGGGGGCCCGCACCGGCCGGTCGAGGATCTCGGGGTGTCGGGTCCAGTCGTGCTGCATGCGCAGCCGGTTCGCCAGGAGCGTCACCAACTGGGCGCGGACCAGGAACCGGCCCACCGGGTTCAGACGGGCCTCACAGGCAAGGGACCACGTCAGGATCCGGAAGGGTTCGCGAAAATGGTCGTTCCCGAAGTCCTCGAGCCCGGTGCGCCCCTGCGCTGCCGCCGTCAGCACGTGCGGGTCGAGGCTGGGGACTCCGCACCCGGCAAGCGCACCTCCCATGAGGTTGGCGATCTGGAGGGCCAGGGGTCGGTGGGGCCGGACGGAGGTCCACGGGGCCGCCGTTCTGCCGCTCAACCCGGACCCTCGGGGCGAGCCAAGGCCCCTGCAGGCCGCAGGACGGCACGACCGAGGTCGAGCCCCACCTGATGCTCCGGCTCGCCACCGGCGCCGGCGGCCCCCAGGACGCATGCCACGGGGGCCCCGCCCGAGGCGCGCGGCCCCCGGCAGGGCGGCGCCGGGGCGGCGAGATCGGCCCCCATGCTCATAGCGTATCGGAGAGCAGCCCGGGTAACAGGAAGCGTTGCGGTCCGGCGTCGTGCGAGGCGCCGACCCGCTGAACGGCCGCCGGCTGCGAGGCGACCCCGCTGCTTCACCGAGGCCGGTACAGTAACGCGGGAAATCGCGGTGGCACGAGGCGGGAGGCGGGACCCCCGGTGAGGCGGAGTTGATCCCCGGCGACCGCATGCCCTGGACGGCCCGCCGTTCGGGCGAGGCGGCCGACCAGTCTCCCTGCCCCTCCTGTGGCCATCCCAACTCGCCGGATGCCCGCTTCTGCGAGAACTGCGGCTCCGAGCTGGGCACGGCCTGCCCCAACTGCGGGACGCGCAATGCGCCGTCGGCACGGTTCTGCCGGCGCTGCGGAAACCAGCTTGTCGCCGCGCCGCAGCCGGCCGGTTCTCAACCCGGCCCTTCGCGGCCCGCTTCCGCCGCTCCGGGCGGGTCGTCGTTCGGTGTCCTAGCGGGGTCCTCGATCGAGGCCCTCCGAACCATCGCCGGCGGGCGCTACGTCATCAGCCGCTTCCTGGGTGAGGGGGGCCGCAAACGCGTCTACCTCGGCCACGACACCCGGCTGGATCGAGACGTCGCGCTGGCATTGATCAAGACCGAGGGGCTCGACGAGAACGGGCTCGTCCGCGTCCGGCGGGAGGCCCAGGCGATGGCACGCCTCGGCGACCACCCCAACGTGGTCACGGTCTTCGACATCGGCGAAGCAGAGGGCCGAACCTTCATCGTCTCGCAGTACATGCCCGGAGGCTCCGTCGACGATCTTCTCGCCGGAGCCGAGGGCCACCGGCTCCCCCTCGACCGGGCCGTCCGCATCGCGCTCGAGGTGGCGCGGGCTCTCGACCACGCCCACACGCGCGGTATCGTCCATCGCGACCTCAAGCCGGCGAACGTGTGGCTCGGTGAGGACGGCAGTGCCAGGCTCGGAGACTTCGGCTTGGCCGTTGCGCTCGACCGTTCCCGGCTCACCGTCGACGGGATGCTGGTCGGCACCGTCGCCTACATCCCGCCCGAGCAGGCACTCGGACGGAAGGCCGACGCGCACAGCGACCTCTACTCGCTCGGGGGACTGCTGTACGAGATGACGACCGGGCGTCCGCCGTTCCTCGGCGACGACGCAGTCGCGATCATCTCGCAGCACCTCCATACCCCTCCGGTGGCGCCGACCTGGCACAATCCCGACATCCCGCGCCCCCTCGAGGGGCTGATCCTCGCCCTGCTGGAGAAGGACCCCGCCAAGCGGCCCGAGAGCGCGGCCGACGTAGTGGCTGCCCTCGAGGCGCTTTCGAGGGGTCTCCGAACCCCCGGCGAGCTCGCCGGAACCGAGGCCGGTCCGGGGCCGGGCACCGAGGAGGCCAACCCGCTCGATCGTCTGGCCGGGGGGATCTTCGTTGGGCGCGAGTCGGAGATGGAGGAGCTTCGGGCCAAGCTCGACGAGACCCTCTCGGGGCGGGGGCGGCTGGTGCTGCTCGTGGGAGAGCCGGGGATCGGCAAGACGCGCACCGCCGACGAGCTGGCCACCTATGGGGCGCTGCGAGGGGCGCAGGTGCTCTGGGGGCGCTGCTACGAGGGGGAAGGGGCCCCAACCTACTGGCCCTGGGTGCAGATCGTCCGCTCCTACGTGCACGAGCGAGACCCCGAGGTGCTGGCCTCCGAGTTGGGGGTGGGGGCGCCGGTGATCGCCCAGGTTGTCTCGGAGGTGCGGGATCGGCTTCCCGATCTCCCCCCGCCCCCCTCGCTCGACCCCGACCAGGCGCGCTTCCGGCTCTTCGACTCGGTGGCGACGTTCCTCAAGAACGCCTCGCGGGCGCGGCCGCTCGTGCTCCTCCTCGACGACCTGCACTGGGCCGACAAGCCGTCGCTCCTGCTGCTGGCCTTCGTGGTCCGCGAGCTCGCCGAGGCACGAGTGCTCATCGTCGGAACCTACCGGGACGTCGAGCTGCGGCGCGACCATCCGCTGTCCGCAACTCTTGCCGACCTCGCCCGGGAGCGCCTGTCGACCCGGGTGCTGCTGCGCGGGTTGGCCCAGGCCGACGTCGCCCGCTATATCGAGATCACCGCAGGGATGGAGCCGCCCCCGGCCCTCGTAGAGAAGATCTACCGCGAGACCGAGGGCAACCCCTTCTTCGTCGCCGAGGTCGTCCGGCTGCTGGCGGGAGAGGGTGCGCTTGCCTCATCGCCCGATGCCGGCTCGTGGAGCCTCACCATCCCGCAGGGGGTCCGCGAGGTCGTCGGCCGGCGCCTCGACGCCCTCTCCCGTGACTGCAACGAGCTGCTGACGGTCGCATCGGTGATCGGGCGGGACTTCGCGCTGAACGTGCTCGACGAGGTGAGCGACCTCCCCGGGGACCGGCTGCTCGAGGTGCTCGAAGAGGCAATGGCATCGCGCCTCATCAGCGAGGTGCCGTCGTCGATCGGCCGGTTCCGCTTCAGCCACGCGCTGATCCGCGAGACGCTCTACGAGGAGCTGTCGACGGCTCGCCGCGTGCGACTGCATCGCCGGGTGGGGGAGACGCTGGAGCGGCTCCACGCCGCCAACCTGGCGCCGCACCTCCCCGAGCTGGCCCATCATTTCTTCGAGGCTGCCGCCTCCGGCGAGGTCGACAAGGCCATCGACTACGCTCTCCGAGCGGGCGAACGGGCCTCGGGGATGCTCGGCTACGAGGAGGCGGTCGAGCACTACGACCGGGCCATGCAGGCACTCGAGCTGCGAGGCGCCGACGACTCGACGCGCCTCGACCTTCTGCTGATGCTCGGCGATGCCCAGTGGGGGGCGGGTGAGGCGACGAATGCCCGTGCGACGTTCCTTGCCGCGGCGGCCGTGGCGCGCGACCTGCGAGACGGGCGACGCCTTGCCCGCGCCGCGCTTCGCTACGGGGAGGTGGGGTTCGGGGGCGTCTACGTCGAGGCGTGGGCGTACGAGCCCGTGAAGGTGGGGCTCCTCGAGGAGGCGCTCACCGCGCTCGCCGACGAGGAGTCCGATCTCAAGGTGCGCGTCTTGGCCAGGCTGGCCGGGGCACTCTACTTCTCGTACGAGGACACCTCGGCGCGGCGGGAGGAGCTCAGCCGATCGGCGGTGGAGGCCGCCCGCCGTCTGGGCGATGGGGCCACGCTCGCGTACGCATTGAATGCCCGGCATCTCGCCGTGTGGGGGCCGGAGAACGTCGAGGAGCGGCTCGCGCTCGCGACGGAGCTCGTACAGCTCTCGCAGCAGGCGGCCGACCGCCCGCTCGAGCTCACCGGCCGGGTCTGGCGGCTCGCCGACCTGCTCGAGCTCGGCGACGTCGAGGGCGCCGACCGCGAAATCCGGGCCTACGCCGGAGTGGCCGAGGAGCTTCGCCAGCCGCGGTACCTCTCCTACACGTTCATGTTCCGGGCGATGCGCGCGCTGATGCGCGGGGAGTTCGAGGAGACGCAACGCCTGGCGCGGAAAGCGTTCGAGCTAGGCCGGCGGGTCGAGGATCCGAACGCCATCCTTTCGTACCACGTGCAGATGGCGATGGTCGGATGGACCCTGCACCGCGAGGCGGAGTTTGCCGAGTCGGTCCAGTACGTGGCGTCGGCGATCCCCTCGGATGCGCCACCTGCTGTCACCGCCTACATGGAAGCGCTCTCGAACCGGGTCGCCGACGCCTGGGGCCAGCTGCGGAGGGCGTCCGCGGACGACCTCCGGCAGATCCCGCGGGCGTTCCTGCTCGGCGGGCTGTCGCAGATGGCCCTGCTCGCAGGACGCATCGGGGACGCGGTGCTGGCGGAGCGCTTCTACGAAGTCCTGCTGCCGTACGAGGACCGGTGCGCGATCGCCGGGCGCGATGTGGTGGTGTGCTTCGGGTCGGTGGCCCGCTCGCTCGGGGCGCTGGCGGGGCTCCTCGGCCGCTACGAGGACGCCGTCGGGCACTACGAGCGGGCGATGGAGGTCAACGAGCGCATGGGCTCGAGGACCTTCCTCGTGAACACCATGCACGAGTACGCACAGACGCTCCTCAAGCGCGGCGGACCCGGGGATCGCGACGCGGCCCTCGGCCTGCTCAACCGAACCATCGCGACGGCAGGAGCGATCGGCATGCGCTGGCTCGTCCAGGAGGCGGTTGCCGACAAGCTGCGGGCGCAGGGCCTGTCGTCGGTGGAGGTCTCCACGTCGGTCGACGCGGTGGCGGAGGCTGTGCAGGACGAGCGGCCCGACCTCCGCACCCATGCCGCGCCCGACGGAACCGTCACGCTCATGTTCACCGACATCCAGGGATTCACCGAGCTCAACGAGCGGCTGGGCGACCGGGGAGCCCGTGAGGTGCTCATGGCCCACAACGCGATCGTGCGCAGGCAGGTAGCCTCCCACGGCGGGACCGAGGTCAAGTCGCAGGGTGACGGGTTCATGATCGCCTTCCCGAGCGCCCGCCGCGGCGTGGCCTCTGCGGTGGCGATCCAGCGAGCCCTGGCGGAGCACAACCGCCGGGTGACCGAGGGCGGCGGCGACCCGATCCTCGTCCGCATCGGCCTGCACACGGGCGAGGCGATTCAGGAGGCCGGCGATTTCTACGGTCGGCACGTCAACCTCGCCGCTCGAATCGCGGCCAAGGCGATGGGGGGAGAGATCCTCGTCTCGGCGCTTACGCGCGAGCTGGTCGCGGGGGCCGGCGAGTTCGTCTTCGGCACCACCAAGGAGGTCGAGCTGAAGGGGATCTCGGGTCCCCACCGCCTCGTGCCCGTGGTCTGGGAGGCGGAGCCGGAACACTGAATTGCCGGTTCTCAATCACCGGCGTACGAGTATCCTGGGATCGGCCTGGGCCCTCCTTTCGGTCGACTCGGCGGTCAGCCGATGTGGGGTGTTCCCAGGCCACTTCAGGACGGCATGGGGCGGGCTTCGCCCGCGGTCCTCTTCAACTCAGGGGGCTCACACCGTTCGCCCCCTCAGTGCCATGCGAAGCTCTCCGTAGACGGCCGCGAGGTCGTCGATCTGGTAGTGGGCGTTGAGGCCGCTGGGGTTCGGAAGTGCCCAGATCTCGGTGGTCCCGATTCGCTCCCCCTGCCGTCCGACGACCGCAGCCGGCCGATCGAAGGCAGTCCGGTAGGCCGAGACGCCCACCACGGCGAGGATGCGCGGACGCGCCGCAAGGACCTTCGCGCGTAACCGCAGCGCCCCCGCCCGGAGCTCGGGCGGTTGCAGCTCTGCGGCGGTCGCGGTGGCCCGGTTGACGAGATTGGTCACGCCGAGCCCGAACGACCGCAGCTCTCCGTCCTCGAACGGGCTGAGGAGCCGGTCGGTGAACCCGGCGAGGTGCAGCGTGCGCCAGAACCGGTTGCCGGGGCGGGCGAAGTGATGGCCGGTTGCACCCGAGTAGAGGCTGGGATTGATGCCGCAGAAGAGCACGGTGAGGCCGGGGGCGAGAACGTCGGGGATGCTCCGCCCGTGGGCGGCGGCGATCTCGCCTCGCGCCGGCTTCGGCCGCGCCGGCAGCGACGGGCCCCCCGATGAGGGCCGGCCCTCCCGACGAGCATTAGAATTAGAGTCCCGCCCCATGAAGGTCACGATCGTCGCGCCTGCCTACAACGAGGAGGAGGTGCTCGAGGCCTTCGTCGGCGCGCTCCTTCCGGTGCTCCAACCGGACTGGGAGCTCCTCATCGTCGACGACGGCTCCTCCGACCGCACCCCTGCGGTCCTCCGCGACCTCCTCGCACGCGAGGACGAGCGCCTGCGCGTCGCCACACATCCCCGCAACCTCGGGCTCGGTGCGGCCCTGGCGACCGGCTTCCGCGCCGCGGCCGGTGACGTGATCGTGACCATGGACGCGGATCTCAGCCAGCCGGTAGAGCTCATCCCCACCCTCGTCGAGCGGTGCCGCGATGCCGACGCGGCTTACGCCAGCCGGTACGTCGCCGGCGGTGGCATGGAAGGAGTGCCGGTGCGGCGCGCAGTGATCTCCCGCGTGGCCAACCTCAGCCTCCGCGCCCTCTTCGCCACGCGCGTCCGGGACCTCACCACCGGGTTCCGCGCCTACCGAGCGGAGGCGGTGCGGGGGCTCGAGGTCAGCGCTCGCGGGTTCGAGGCGCAGCTGGAGATCACGGTGCGGCTGGTCGCTCGGGGCTGCCGGATCGCGGAGGTGCCGTTCGTGCTCTCCGAGCGGGCCGCCGGCTCGTCGAAGATGCGGTACGGCCCGCTCGTTCCCCGATATGCCCGGACCGTGCGGGAGATGCTCCCGATTCGGTGGCGGCTCCGGCGCGCCTCGCGTTCCCGGCGGCCCTGAGACGCCTCCGGCCGCTGCGGTTTCCCGCCGCCTATAGTTCGTCCTGCGGCCCCGCCCGAAGCAACCGGGGGAGCTCCAACGGATCGACTGGGGGAGCATGGCGATCAAGGTTCTGTGCGTGTTCGGGACGCGGCCCGAGGCGATCAAGATGGCACCGGTCGTCACCGAGCTTCGCCGCCGCGACGACTTCGCCTGCCGGGTCGCGATCACGGCGCAGCACCGCGGGATGCTCGACGACGTGCTTGACCTGTTCGACATCGTGCCGGAGGTCGATCTGGACGTGATGCAGGAGGGGCAGAGCCCCACCCGGGTGGCCTCCGCGGTTCTCTCCGGGCTCGAGTCCGTGCTCCAGGCGGAGCGCCCCGATTGGCTGATCGTCCAGGGGGACACCACCACGACGATGGCGGCGTCGGTTGCCGCGTTCCTCGAGCACGTCCGGATCGCGCACGTCGAGGCGGGCCTGCGCACCGGGGACCGTCACCGGCCGTTTCCGGAGGAGCTGAACCGCCGGATCACCGATCTCGTCGCCGACCTGTACTTCGTGCCGACGCAGCGCGCTCGGGAGAACCTCCTCGCCGAGGGAGTCGCAGGCGATGACATCGTCCTCACCGGCAACACGGTGATCGACGCGCTGCTCGACGTGACCGGGCGCGAGCCGGCTCCCCAGCTGCCGGACTCCTGGGCACCGGCGGGTAAGCGCTTGATCCTCCTCACCGCCCACCGTCGTGAAAGCTTCGGCGCCCCCTTGCTAGGGATCTGCCGCGCCGCTGCGGAGATCGCGACTTCCGTCGAAGACGTGCACGTCCTCTACCCGGTCCATCCCAACCCGCACGTGAAAGCCGTCGCTGAGGCGGAGCTGTCCTCGGTCCCGAACCTCGAGCTGGCCCCGCCCCTCGACTACCTCACCCTCGCGACGGTCATGCGCCGCTCCTACCTGATCCTGACCGACAGCGGCGGCATCCAGGAGGAAGCGCCGACATTCGGGGTTCCCGTGCTGGTGCTGCGCGCGCTGACGGAGCGTCCCGAGGCGGTGGAGGCCGAGACCGCCCGCGTGGTGGGCACGGATCCGGCGCGCATCGTCGCGGAGGCGCGGCGGCTGCTCGAGGATCCCGCAGCCCATGCTGAGATGGCCCGCTCGCACAATCCGTTCGGCGACGGACTCGCCGCGAAGCGGATCGCCGAAGCCCTTCTCGCCCGAAGCTGAACACCGCTCGCCTCGGGTCGTAGCGTTCCTCGGATGAGCATGAGGATCGTTCGGGAAGGAGAGTTCCGCCTTGCGGACCTCCTCGGAGCGCTCTCGCTGGTGAACGACCTCGGGATGGGCGTGCCGCCGGAACATGCCCTCCGGACGTGCTTTCTCGCTGCGCGCCTCGCCGCCGCGATGGGAGTCGAGCGGCACGTCGCAGCCGACGCCTTCTACGCCGCCCTGCTCCAGGACCTGGGCTGCACCGCCGCCGCTCACGAGGTCGCCGGCTTTGCGGGCGGGGACGACATCGCGTTCCGCGGAGGTTCGGTCAAGATCGACTCCGAGCGGCCGCGCGAGGCGATGTCGTACATCCTCGGGCTGGCTCCGGACCGCTCGCTGCCGGTGCGGCTGCAAGTCATCCTACGAATGGTCATCCGCGGCGAGCGCGCAGTTGGTGGGTTCGTGCAGGCGACCTGCGAGGTGGGGGCACGGGTCGCCGACCTGCTGGGAGCCGGGAGCGGCGTGACCCTCGCGCTCGGACAGGTCATCGAGCGCTGGGACGGGAAGGGGCTGCCTGCCGGCCTCGCCGGGGAGCAGATCGGCCTTCCGGTGCGGCTCATCCACGTCTGCTCTCTGGCAGCGATCTTCGCAGTCTCCGAGGGACGCGAGGCGGCGCTTTCGGCGGTCGAGCGGGGGTCCGGCGGCGCCCTCGATCCGGGGATCGCGTCGGCCTTTCTCGAGCACGGCCCCACCTTCCTCGACGAGATGGAGTCCGCCGACGCATGGGAGGGGGTCCTCGAGGCCGAGCCGGCGCCGCAGCGCATGGTGCGCGGATCCGACCTCGACCAGATCGCCGAGGCCTTCGCCGACGTGGCCGACCTCAAGTCGCCCTTCCTCACCGGGCACTCGAGAGGGGTCGCCCGGCTCGCCGAGCGCGCCGCCTCGGCCCTCGGCCTCGCCGAGGGGGAGCGGCACCGCATCCGGAGGGCGGGCCTCCTCCACGATCTCGGGCGGGTGGGGGTCCCGACGGGGATCTGGGAGAAGCAGCGGCGGCTCACGAGGAGCGAGTGGGAGCAGGTACGCCTGCACCCCTACCACACCGAGCGCATCCTCATGCGCTCGCCCGACCTGACCGCGCTGGCCGCCGTCGCCGGGATGCATCACGAGCGGCTCGACGGGTCCGGGTACCACCGCGGAGCGACCGGAGCGCCGCTCGCCGCCCGGATCTTGGCCGCCGCCGACGCCTTCCGGGCGATGATCGAGCCCCGCCCGCACCGCCCGGCCAGGCTGGAGGAGGGGGCTGCGCGCGAGCTGGAGGCGGAGGCAAGGGCCGGCCGCCTGGATCCCGAAGTGGTGCGCGCCGTGATCCACGCTGCGGGCGAGGCCCCTGCCAAGATCCGCCGTGCGTGGCCCGCCGGCCTGACCGACCGGGAGGTCGAGGTGCTCCGGCTCGTTGCCCGCGGATTGTCGAACCGGGCGATCGCAGGCCGCCTCGTGATCGCCGAGAAGACCGCCGGCAACCACGTGCAGCACGCCTACGCCAAGCTGGGCGTCTCCACCCGCGCTGCGGCGACGCTGTTCGTCATGCAGCACGGCCTGCTCGACCCCTGACCGGCCCGGGCAGTCAGACCGGGCGAGCCCGTCCGAATCGGGCTCCGTCGGCGAGGCAGCCTCGCTCGGCCGGTGCCGCCACAAGGCCGCGCCTCCCCGCCCGCTCGACGAGCTCGTGATGCTGGCGTCCTCGATCGATGCTGGCGTCCTCGATCACCCGGCCGACGTCGCCAGTTGACCCTTCCGAGACGGCGGCTTCGGGCGGTACGATGCCGGGATGCGGTTGGGGGTCGCCGGGAAGGGCGGGGTCGGCAAGACCACGATCGCGGCCGTCCTCGCCCGCGCCCTCGCCCGCCGCGGCCACCGGGTGGTCGCCATCGATTGCGACTCCGACCCGAACCTCGCCGAAGGGCTCGGCCTTGGTCCTGGGGAGGTGGCGGCGCTCCGCCCCTTCCTCGATCAGTCGGGCCCACGGCGTTCCCGGCCCGACGGGGCGGCGGCGTCGCAGCTGCTCGACGGGTACGGCCTGCCGGCGCCGGACGGCGTCATCGCACTGCTGGCGGCGCGGGCGGAGAGAGCCGGCTCGGGGTGAACGGGCTCGGGGCAGGTCACGGTCCGTGACTTCATCGGCGCCGTCGAGCGGGAGCTCCCCGGCATCGCGGTGATCGCCGACATGGAGGCCGGGCTTGAGCATCTCTCCTGGGCGGGCGGCACCCTGCGCTACGTCGACCTCCTGCTGGTCGTGGTCGACCCCAGCCGGGCCGCTGCGGCGACCGCGTCGAGAACGATCGCCCTGGCCGCGCAGCTCGGGATCCCGCAGGTCGGGCTCGTCGCGAACCGCGTCGAGGACGCCGCCGAGGTCGAGGCGGTGGCCCACACGCTCGGGGCCGAGCTGCTCGCGTCGGTGCCGGAGGACGATGCCTTGCGGGAGGCCGACCGGCGAGGGGTCTGCGTGCTCGACTCCGCCCCCGAGGCCGAAGGGGTCCGGGTCTTGGAGGGTCTGGCGGCGGTGCTGGAGCAGCGTTTCGGGGGCGCGGCCGGCGAAGTCGCGCGTTAACTGTTCAAGCTGGCCCGCACTGCGACGTTCGCCCCTCCGGGCATGCCGATCGTCCTGAGGCGCCGACCGAAGCTTCCCTCCCACCCGAATTCTCAAGTTTCCTCTGTTGATCCGGCGGTAAGGCGCCGTCTTGTCACCCCCGACTTCTATCATCGAACCTATGTTCGAGAGTCTGAAACAGGCGGTGGGCTGCTGGAGCGGCGGGTCCCTCGACCCCGAGGTGCTCGAGCCCGCCTTCGCCACCACCTGGTGGAGACCTTCGCCCGGGGGGAGCGCCTCTGCGCTGCGGGCAAGGCCCTGGCCGCCAGGCGGGTGGCCTCCTCGGGGGTGTGGAGGAGAAGCGGAGAGCGCTCGGCGGCCCACTGGATGGCCAAGAGGACGGGTGAGTCCCTGGGCAAGTCGATCTCCGAGCTGGAGACCGCCAAGAAGGTTGCCGAGCTTCCCGGCGTCGACCAGGCCCTTCGGGAGGGGAGGCTGTCTTCCCCCCAGGCCGCCCACATCGCCGATGCCGCCTCGGCCGATCCCAAAGCGGAATCCGAGCTGCTCGATGCCGCCCAGACCGAGAGCCTCGGGGGCCTTCGGGAGCGCTGCGGGCGGGTGAAGGCGGCGGCGGAGTCAGACGAGGCCGCCCGCCACCAAAGGATCCATCGCTCCC
>JBOGWP010000071.1:0-12604 GCA_050693875.1 Actinomycetota bacterium | reverse complement strand
GCTCGAGTGCTTTTCGCAAGACGTAGCGGGTTTGGGGCAGCGGCCCTTCCGAGGCATCGACCAGGAGCAGAGCCGAATCGACCATCTGAAGGGTCCGCTCCACTTCACCCCCGAAGTCGGCGTGACCCGGGGTATCGCAGATGTTGATATGGAGGTCCCCGTACTTGACTGCCGTGTGCTTCGCCAGGATGGTGATACCGCGCTCACGTTCCTGGTCCATCGAGTCCATCACTCGCTCAACGACCTCCTGGTTCTCGCGCCATACCCCCGACTGTTGCAGCATGGCGTCGACGAGCGTCGTCTTGCCGTGGTCGACGTGGGCGATGATGGCTACATTCCGGACGTCGTGGCGCCGCGCCCGCTCCTCACTCATCCGGCAAGCCTACCCGCAGCCTCCACCGCGGGGCCTCGAGGAGGAGGCGCCTCAGTCGTGCCTCTCAGCATCTCCCCAAGTTCTTTGCCGTCTGATCGGCCGCCCGTAGTTCCGTTGGCCGGCGGCGCGGATCCGACGGGAGCAGCACCCGGAGCCGGTCGCGGATAGTGATGCCCGGGGCGACGACGAGGAACGCGTCGCTGAACCGGCGGTCCTGGGGGTTGGCCGCCTTGTTGAGGTGTGCCAGGCGATGAACATCGTCATCACGACCGTCTTGCCGGTGCCGGTGGCCGTCTTGTGCGCCATGC
Source organism: Actinomycetota bacterium (assembly GCA_050693875.1). GTDB lineage: Bacteria > Actinomycetota > CADDZG01 > JAHWKV01 > JBOGWP01 > JBOGWP01. The sequence continues at coordinate 11,923 of JBOGWP010000071.1, read as the reverse complement.
GGAACAGGCCCGGGTTGGCGTCCTCGGGCGAAGGTACGCAGCTCGTTCTCGATCCACGCGTCGCCGAGGTTCTTGGCTGCCTCGGTCGGGTAGATGGCCGTCTACAGCCCTCGATCGGACAGAAGAACGGCGGCCGCTCCGCTCCGGGTTCGAATGCTCCAGCAACGCCCGGGTCGTCGGGGTCACGCCGGCCAGCCCAGCTCACGCCAGCGCCCGATCCGCTCACGGATCTGGTTGATGAGCCGGTTCTCCCCGATCCGGTGCCGGTCCTCATCGAAGACCAGCTGGCCGGCCTTCTTTTTCGCCTTCGGGATCGGCATGAACTACGACGACGGGCGCCGGCCGTCGACGATCTCGTCGGTGATTCCATCGTCGTCGAACCGGAGGTGGCGCGCTGGTGCCTCGAACCATGGCTGAGGATCGGGTTCTCGATGACGATCTGCGGCCGGGGCTATGTGGGAAGCAGGCTACGAAAGGGACGAAGTACGCGCTGATGCGGTAGCGGAAGGGCGAGCGCCGCCGGCTCCGTCGTGGAAGAAGAACCGCCGAGAGCGTCGATTGTGAAAGAAACACCGCCGAGAGCCGGCGATGGTGATCGAGAACGATGACGAGCCTCACTCAGTGGCCTTGGGGTGACCGGGCATCGCTTCGGTCAGCCAGACGGTCTTGTTCTTGTCGTCGATGACGTACCAGAGTCGCCCGCCGCCAGTGACTTCGTACTGCCACTGCTCGAGGTCCTCGCCGTTGACCGTCCGCGTGCCGAGGCTGCCCTTGAGCGGGTGTTGCCGGTCGGTGTGCTCGCGGGGGTCGGCGGTGATCTCCCACGAGATCCGTGCGTTGCCCGGAGCCGCCGCGCACACCTTCTCCCAGCCCTTGGCTGCGTCGCTCGTGCCATAGCGGAAGTCCCACCAACCACGGGCCGGCGGTGGTGCGACCCGCTCGCGGCGCTTCGGCACGTCAGTTCGCGGGCGGGGCGACCTGCTCGCCGCTGGCTTCGAGCGGACGACGGAGTCGCCTCGCCAGCTTGGGGTCCGCGTGGATCTCGGCGGTTGCCCGCCACTCGCGGACGAGCTGGGTCAACGGCTCGTAGTTGTCGACCGCGGCGGCAGCCGTCACGACCCGCGAGAACTCATCCAGGAAGAGCCTCCGGTCGCGTGATGGAAGGAGCTCAAGCCACGGGAACGCGTCGGCCAGCGAGTCGCTCAGCGCGCCGGGGTAGTGGACGGCGAGGTTCCGCATCGCGCGACCGAGCGCGCTGAACGCTTCGGCGCGGTGCGCCTCCCGGTCCGCTCGACTCAGCCGGAGGTCTGGTTCGTCGCGCCGTCGGAGCAACACGTCGCCGTCCTCGACGTCGTCGGTGACGTCCTTGGGGTGCCGGAGCAGGTCGGAGAACGGGTGCTCGGTGACTCGCATGTCAGCATCATATCTGAAGTAGTTCAGAATTGGCTAGGCCACCGTTCCGAACTCAGTAGGCGACTGAGCCGATGACGCCGTCCAGCCTCCCACCGACCGTCAGGGACACGTTCAGTATAGGTTGCTCGGGAACCTGCGCCGTCGGGTCAGAAGACCAAGCGACGAAGGTCGTCCCTCCGAGCACCACTCACTCAATTCGGTCGCCATCGATCTCGGCGTATGTGTGCACCACAGGCCAGTCGAGCTGTCGACCACCGTTCGAGCGAAGCACCGTCGGCCGAGCGCGAGGCTGCTCAGCGGCACCTTTCTGCGACTGAGCGCGTTGCGGGCAGCGAGCAGATCGGCGCGTACGGCCTCAGCATCGGGACCTTCGAGGCGACCGCCGTACAGGCAGGCCGCGAGGAACGAGTGCTTGAGGAGGGCAAGGCGGACGCGGTTGATGTCGGGCAGGAGGGCCTGGAGGTCAAGCGCCGCTCTCGAGCATGTCTCGCACCGCCGGGTCGGTGTTCCCGTCAACCATCAGGACAAGGCATCCCCAGCTCGCGGGGCGGACGAGCAAGATCAACGCCCTCCAGCGTTCTCTGGCACTGGGGTTGCGCCTGTCGCAACCCTGAGCGGAACAAACGAGCGTGTCGCCGGCGGGTGCCAACGAGGAAGCATCAGGTCCGGTCAGACCGCCGACGCGGCCTGGGTTAGACTCGGCCACCTGCCGTGGCACGCGCCAAGAAGAACCCTCCCACCCGTCGGCCGGCGAAAGCGAAGGGGACCCTCCCAGCCCCGCGCGTCGCCCCGAGCCGCATTCGCGTCCCGTGGCATCGCCGGACCGATGTCCGCGTGATCGCCGGGATCGTCGCCGCGATCCTGATCGCGGTCGGGGTCTGGCAGTTCTTCCAGTACCGCAAGCGGTCGGAGGAGCGACGGGATGTCCGCCGGCAGGTGCAGCAGTTCGACCGGGGGCTCGTGCTGCTGGTCACGCCGCTCTCGGAGGCCCTCCAGCCGATGAACAGCGTTCCCGACCAGGTGAAGTCGGGGCAGGTCTCCGCCGCGGACTTCAAGACGCAGTCCGACGCGTGGCTGGCATCGTTCCGCAGGCTCGACGAGGGAATCCGCAAGCGGCAGGTGCCCCTCCGGCTCCAGAACGCCAAGAACTTCCTCGTCGGAGGATCGTCGCTCTACATCGAGGCCATCAAGGTGTTTCAGATCGCCTCGCTCGCTGGGGATGCCACCACCCGCGACGAGGCGATCGACCGCGGCAAGGCCCTGGTCCAGCACGCCAACTTCGTCTTCCGAAACGGGCAGCGCGAGCTGCAGATCCAGAAGCGGCTGGTCGGCCTGGCCGAGGATTCGAGCAGGGCGTTCGAGCAGCCCATCGCGCCGCCGGAAGGCGAGCCAGCCTCGCCGTCACCGGCCGCCGGATCCCCCTCGCCCGGCAGCTCCGCGGCGCCGTCTCCGTCGCCGACCGGCTGAGCCTCCCGCCCCCGCCGGGAGCTTGCCCCGCTGCGGGGTACGCTGAACTGACATGAGTCCCCCGGAGCCCGAGCGCAGCCCGATCTCGGCCGACGAGAAGGTCGCCTTCTACGCTTCGCAGTATCCCTTCGAGCTCGACCCCTTTCAGGTCGAGGCCCTCGAGGCGCTCGCCCGAGAGGAGTCGGTCCTGGTTGCCGCCCCCACCGGCTCGGGCAAGACGGTCATCGGAGAGTTCGCCGCCTGGCTTGCCCTGCGCGAGGGAGGGAAGGCCTTCTACACCACGCCGCTCAAGGCGTTGTCGAACCAGAAGTTCGGCGACTTCGTGGCGCTGCACGGCCCCGAGCGCGTCGGCCTGCTGACCGGCGACAACGCCATCAATCCGCGGGCCCCGGTGGTGGTGATGACCACCGAGGTGCTGCGCAACATGATCTACGAGCGTTCCGACCTGCTCGAGGACCTGCACTACGTGGTGCTCGACGAGGTCCACTACCTCCAGGACCCGTACCGCGGCGCGGTCTGGGAGGAGGTCATCATCCATCTGCCCGTCGATGTGAAGATCGTGTGCCTCTCAGCCACTGTGTCGAACGCCGAGGAGTTCGCCGACTGGATCGAGACGTTGCGCGGTCCGACCTGGGCGGTGATCGAGGAGCGGCGGCCGGTCAGCCTCCAGCACCATTACCTGCTCGACCACGAGCTGTTCCCGATGTTCGTCACCGTCGACGGCGAGCGCCTCCCCAACCCGGAGATCCGCCGGATCGAAGGCCGCCGCGTACGGGCGGCGCGCGCCCGAGCGGCACGCCGCGGGGGCCCCGGGCCCCGCCGGCGGCAGTTCCCGCGCCGCACCGACGTCGTCGACGTGCTCAGCGCCCAGCGGATGCTGCCGGCGATCTACTTCATCTTCTCCCGCAAGGGATGCGATGCGGCCGTCGCCCAATGCATGCGCGAGGGGCTCGTGCTCACCAACGCGGCGGAGCGGGCCCGCATCCGGGAGTTCGCCGAGCTGCGCTGCTCCTACCTCGGCGATGCCGACCTGGAGGTGCTCGGCTACGGCGAGTGGCTCGAGGCGCTGGCTGCAGGCTTCGCCGCGCACCATGCCGGTCACATCCCGGTGTTCAAGGAGGCAGTCGAGGAGCTCTTCCAGGCTGGTCTGGTGAAGGTGGTCTTCGCCACGGAGACCCTCTCGCTGGGGATCAACATGCCCGCGAAGAGCGTGGTGATCGAGAGCCTGACCAAGTTCACCGGCGAGCGGCACGAGGTCATGACACCGGGAGAGTTCACCCAACTGACCGGCCGAGCCGGTCGCCGCGGCATCGACACGCTCGGCCATGCCGTGGTGCTCCGCCAGGCCGACATCCCCTTCGACCAGATCGCCGGGCTGGCCTCGACCCGCACCTATCCGCTCATCTCCTCGTTCCAGCCCTCCTACAACATGGCCACCAACCTGGTGCGCAACTACTCACGGGACGAGGCCGAGCACCTGCTGAACTCATCGTTTGCGCAGTACCGGGCCGACAAGGACGTGGTGGTGCTCGAGCGCCTTATCGAGCGCAACGAGGCCTACCTCGCGTCCTACCACGAGAAGATGGTCTGTGACCGCGGCGACTTCCACGACTACTGGCGGCTCCACGAGCGGGTCGGCCGGCTCGAGGGAACGGTGCAGCGGCTCGAGGAGGCGGCCGGCCGGGAGCAGACCCGCGCCGTGCTGGCCAAGGCGCGGCCGGGGCAGGTCTTCGTGGTCTCGCGGGGGCGTGCCCGGGGACCGGTGGTGGTCGTGGCCTCGCCGCGAAGCCGGCGCGGCGAGCCCCAGGTGCTCGCGGTCAACCGCGACCGGCGCCTGATCCGGGTTGGGACGACCGACTTCCGTGAGCCCCCGAGGCCCGTCGGCGACCTCCGCTCCCTGCTCGACGGGGCGCGCTCGGGGACGACCTCCCACGACGTCCGGAAGCGCCTCGCCGGCGCGCTCGAGAATCTCGAGATGTCGGGGGAAACCTCCGACCCGGTTCCCGCAAGCCGCGAGGCTGGGGACCTCACCGAGTCGCGCGCGAGCGTCCTGGGCCACCCCTGTCATCGCTGCCCCGATCGCGACCGGCACTCGCAGTGGGCCGAGCGAGCCGGCCGGCTCGAGCGGGAGATCGCCGGCCTGCGGAAGCGGGTGCAAGCCCGGACCGAGACCATCTCGCGCACCTTCGGGCGCGTCCTGACCGTGCTTGAGGAGCACGGCCACATCGAGGACTTCAACCTCTCGGACAAGGGGTGGTTTCTCGCCCGCATCTACAACGAGAGCGACCTGCTCGTGGCCGAGACCCTCGCCCGGGGCTGGCTGCGCGGACTGCAGCCGGCGGAGATGGCCGCCATGGCCTCGACCTTCGTCTTCGAGAGCCGGGGGCCGGTGAAGATCGCCGGACGCCTTCCGACCTCCGACTCGCAGCGGGCCTACGGGAAGATCGTCCGGCTGGAACAGCGGATCAAGGAGCGCGAAGAGCAACTGGGCCTCGATCTGACCCGCGGCACCGAGGCGGGTTTCGCCGAGGTGGTCTACCGGTGGTGCCGGGGGGCCGAGCTCGACGAGGTGGTCGACGAGGATCTCACCGCCGGTGACTTCATCCGCTCCGTCAAGCAGACGGTGGACCTGCTGCGCCAGCTCGAGGAGAGCGCCGGCGACCCCGAGGTGCGGGCGTCGCTGGCGGCTGCGATCGAGGGCCTCAACCGCGGCGTGGTCGCCTACACCGGCGTCATATGACCGCCGTCGCCGCCTCCGCCTCCCGACGGGCGAGGGAATCGGCCGGGGAGTCCAGCTATGCGCTCGCTGCGATCGTCACGGAGCCCAAGGCCGCCCTCAGCGCTTCCACCCGGCTCGGCACGGCTCGATACCAGATCCATGTCCCGCGCCGCTCCCGGTCGACCAGCCCCGCTTCGTAGAGCACCCGAAGGTGGTGGCTCACCGTCGGCTGCGACCGTCCGAGCGGTTCGACGAGGGCGCAGGCGCACACCTCGCCTGCCTGCTGTGACGCGATCAAGCTGAAGAGCCTGAGGCGAGCCGGATCGGCCAACGCCTGGAATGCCCGAGCAAGCTCGGTCGCGTCGGACTCGTCCAGCGGACTGCCGAGGTCCACGCCGCAGCAGGCATCTGCCTCGGGCCGCAGCTCGGGGAGAGTGGGCTTCGCCATTGGTCAATATTGACATCCTTCGAACTCTCCGCCAAGAATCTCGATCTCTATCCATTGGGGAGGCCACGTGACCATTCCAGCGACACCCCCTAGGCTCGGCCGCCGGCCCGGGGGGAACGCCGTGACCGGAGGCGTTCGCCGACAGGGCCGCACTCAGCCACATCGTGCGACGGCTGGAGCAGGAGTTCGGCGGAATCTTCCCTGTGGAGACCGTCGAGCGGGTTGTCGGTGAGCGCTTCGAGGACCTTTCCAGGGGAGCCCGCGTCAAGCTTCCTGTTGATCCTCGCCGAGCGGTTTGCCAAGGAGCAGCTCCGGGCAGCCGCCCGGCAGGAAGCCCCCGCTTGAGGGGACGACTGGAAGCTGGATGACCCGGCCCGGATGCAGGATGCCGACGACGTCCGGTCGCATCCGCGATGAGATCCGCACGCTCTCCGAGGGCCTGCTCCACGAGCCCGTCCCCCCCCCGCCGCCTGACCCGCATTCGATCGCGATCCGAGCGGTAGTATCCGGCGCGTGGGGAGCCCCTTCGGAACGGCGTTCGTCATCGCGAACGGGCGAGCCGGAAAGGGGTTGGTCGGCAAGGACTCCGGCATGCTGCCGCGCATCCTCGGGGAGGCGGGCATCCCTTTCGACCTGCACCTAACCGAACGCCGCGGCCACGCCGTCGACCTCGCCCGCGAGGCCATCGAGGGAGGGTCCCGCTACCTCGTGGCGGTCGGCGGCGACGGAACGATCCACGAGGTCGTCAACGGCATGATGGGGGAGTCGGGGCCTCGCAACCCGGAGGCGGTGCTCGGGGTTCTCTCGGCCGGATCGGGGAGCGACTACATCCGCACCTTTGGGCTGCCGGCCAAGCCCGTGGACGCCGTGGAGCACCTCAAGGGAGACACGACGCTCACGGTCGACGTGGGCCGGATCACCTACCGGCAGGACGGGGGAGAGGCGGTCCGCTACTTCCCGAACATCGGCGAGGCCGGATTCGGCGGGGAGGTGGTCCGGCGCGCCGAGCGACTTCCACGCCGCCTCGGACGGGTTCGGTACTTGCTCGGCTTCTGGATGGTACTCGGCACGTGCAAGGCCACCGAGGGGACCGTGGCGATGGACGCGCACAGCTACGAGGGCCGCATCACCAACCTCGTCGTCGCCAACGCGCAGTTCTACGGCGGGGGGATGCACGTCGCGCCGAAGGCCCACCCGGGCGACGGGGCCTTCGACGTGCTGATCCAGGTGGGGACCAAGGGCGACTACGTCGCCGCGATCACCAAGGTGTACAAGGGAGAGCACATTCCTTCGCCCGCCATCAAGACGTTCCTGTCGAAGCGGGTGGAGATCACAACCCGCGAGCCGCTGCAGATCGAGGCCGACGGCGAGATCCTCGGACGCACCCCCGCCGTCTTCGAGATCTGCCCGGGGACCCTCCGGCTCAAGATCTGAGGCGGCGTGCCCGATTCTGGCCGCCTCGTGGCCGCCCTCTGCCTGATCGGGACGCTGCTCGCGCTCCCGGCTGCGGCCGGGGCGAGTGACCTCCTCGATGGAACAGCCTCCGGCCTGGTCTGCGACCGGCCGGACGGAGCGAGAGCCTGCACCGGCTTTCTCGCGGGCAGCGGGGGAGTCGCCCTCGACGTGGACCTCCGGCTCCCGGACCGGCTCCCCAAGGGCCGCCTCGCCCCCCTCCTCGTCGTCCTTCACGGGTGGGGAGGAAGCAAGGACACCGCCGCCTCGCAGACCGGCTACCCGGGCGACGAGTTCTTCGCCGATCGGGGGTATGCGGTGATGCGGTACTCGGGGCGAGGGTTCGGGCTCTCGTGGGGACTGAGCACGCTGGCCAGGCTGGACGCCGAGGTCGCCGATCTTCGGGCGCTTGTCTCCGCGGTGGCCGACGATACGCGATTTGCCATCGACCCCGGCCGGGTGGGCGTCACCGGAGTCTCCTACGGCGGGGGGCAGACGTGGTTGATCGCCAGCGGCTCGACGTGGACGACGCCCGGCGGGCGCGGTGTGCGCGTCCGCGCGGTCGCACCGGTGGCCACCTGGAGCGACCTTGTCGCCTCCCTGCTTCCGAACGGCAGGGCCGACCCGACCGAGGTCGTCGGGGCACCCAAGCTCGGCTACCTGGCGGCGCTCTTCGGCGGAGGCCTGCGCCGAGAGCCGTCACGTCCCTACCCGAACTACGATCCGGCGCTCGCTGCGCTGGCGGTCCGGGTGGCGGCAGGGGAGCCGTTCGAGGTCGCTGGGGTGCGCGACCCGATCGTGGGGGCGGGGGTCCGGGAGCTGGCGACCTTGCGGTCGATCGCATGGCAGCGGGGGTGGCTCGAGGAGGTCCGGGAACCCTCCCGGCAGGTGCCGGTGCTGGCGATCCAGGGCTGGACGGACGATCTCTTCCCGGCCGAGGAGGCGCTGCGGATGTTCCGCATCCTGCGGGCCGCCGACCCCGCCTACCCAATCAAGCTGTACCTGGGCGACCTGGGCCATCCCCGGGCGCGCAACAAGGGCCGTGACGTGGCCGCGGCGAGCGGGCTCCTCGTCGACTGGTTCGACTACTGGCTGATCGGCCGGGGACCCGCTCCTCGCTTCGGCGTCACTGCGGCGGAGGTCGTCGCCGCCTCGGGCCAGGGCGAGGTCGTGAGCGGGCCGGACCTCGAGCGCCTGGCGGACGGCGTCACCACCTTCTCCGCCGAGGGGCCGCTCGTGCTCGTCGCGCCGTCGGCGCCGCTGTCGGGACTGCCCGCCGACCCGCTCGTCCCCCTGCTGGCGGGGCGACTGATCGACCCGCTGGCGCCCACCCTCGTCGACACCTCGGGGGCGCTGGGGCTCGGCGTCATCGTCCGGCGGCTTGCGGAGGCGCTCTCACCGGACGGGTTCTGGTATCTGGGCCAGGGGCGGGTCCGCCTGCGCGCCACGCTGGCGGGCGCCGATGTCCAGTATGACGCGAAGGTGTGGGACCGGTCGCCCGAGGGCCGGGTCCAGCTCGTTGACCGGGGGACGTGGAAGTACGTGGGCGCGCCGGGAACGCTGTCGATCGAGATCCCGCTCAACGGGAGCTCGTGGCGCTTCCGGCCCGGCCACGAAGTCCTCGTGGAGGTCGGCAATGTCGACCTTCCATTCCTTCGGCCCGACAATGTGCCGTCGTCCACGATCGTCGACGAGGTGACGGTCGAGCTCCCGACGCGGCGACGCTCGGGGGCGGAGTCTCCGGCCTCGCCCCCCGGGGAGGTCCGGACGACTGCGGGAGCCCCGCCGCGCCCGCCCTTGGGGCCATCGTCTGCGTCGGAGCACGCGGCGCCGACGGCGGGGGCATCCCCGACAGTGCCGGCGGCCTCGGGAACCCTGCCGGTCGACAGGGTCGTGGGCGCGAGGGTCGTACGGAAGGACGCCGCCGAGAGGCCGCCCCTCGCCCTCGTCCTCGCAGCTGCGATCCTCGGTGCGGCGGTGGCAGCGGCCGTCATCGCTTCGCGTCTGCTGCGGTCGCGGCGGCTCTGATACCTCAGGACGGAAACCGCATGCGACCTTCGGAGGGCGCGTTCCTGTCATAGCCGATGGGTACGATGCAACTTACCTGAACCGGGCAGAACCCTTCCTCACCAGGGCAGACGGCGAACATCGAAGGAAGGCCCCATTGGACACCCAAAACCTCGAAGTCGGCGAAATGCCGGACAAGGAACTGGAATCGGAGACAGCCTCTCTGCCGGTGAGGCCTGCGCCGCCGACGGGACCCTTCTGAACCGTGGCCGTCGCCTCCCGCGATGAAACTCCCGCCGACGGAGTCGCCATGAGCGTTTCCGCCGTGCCCGGTCGGCCTGTGCCGGGTTTGCATGCGGAGAGCGCGCCGCGCTTTCAGAGCCGGGTCATCGAGGTCCTTCAGGCCCGCCACTACAGCCCCAAGACCGTGAAGGCCTACGCTCATTGGGTCGGGCGTTACCTTTCGATTCCACGCAACCACGCATCCGCGCTTGCTTCGGGAGCCGGCCGTCAACGCCTTTCTCACCCATCTCGCCGTCGACCAGAACGTCGCCGCATCCACGCAAAACCAGGCGCTCGCCGCATTGCTCTTCTTCTACGAGCAGGTTCTCGGACAGCCGCTGGACCGGATCGACGGAGTGGTGCGAGCGCGCAAGCCCAAGCGTCTTCCGGTGGTTCTGTCGCGGAAGGAGGTGCAGACCATCTTGTCGTTCGTGGAGGGCGTTCCTCGCCTGGTCTGCATGCTCCTCTACGGGGCCGGACCAAGGATTACAGAGGCCTTGAGCGGGCGGGTCAAGGATCTCGATTTCGAGCGCAGGGAACTGATCGTGCGCGACGGCAAGGGCCAAAAGGACCGCGTCACGATGCTGCCCGATCAGCTCCGGGGGCCGCTCAAGGAGCATCTGCGAGCGGTGCGCAGGCAACACGACGCCGATCTCGCCAGCGGACTCGGACGAGCGCCGATGCCCGATGCGCTCGCAAGGAAGTACCGCAACGCCGATCGCGAGTGGGGATGGCAGTGGGTCTTCCCAGCTACCTCCTACTATCTCGACCGGAGTACCGGGGTACGGCATCGCTATCACCTGCACGAATCGGTCGTGCAGAAGGCCGTCCGAGCCGCCGTGCTGCGTGCCGGTATCGCCAAGCATGCAACTGCCCACACGTTTCGCCACTCGTTCGCGACGCATCTGCTGGAAGATGGCTACGACATCCGGACGGTGCAGGAGCTTCTCGGCCACAAGGACGTACGCACCACCCAGATCTACACCCACGTCCTGAACCGTGGCGGCCATGGCGTGCCCAGCCCCCTGGACGGCATCCATGTCGGTTCGCGTGGGCTAGGCTGGATTGAGCTTGATACTGACCGCAGGGGCAGGTAACCACGGAAGACGACGCGATTCAAGTGATGGAAGATGGATCGAGCAGATCGGCACGTCACCAGCGGTGCCGACGCAGGCCCCACAGCACCCCCCGTCGTTATCTCGACCGGGGCGGTCTTAACCTGACCCGTCTAAACAGGAGTTATACAGACCCTACGGGCCGGCCCTCGCAGAAGCAGGCAATCCGCCGTGACTGAAAAGGAGTTCGCCGAGGCCCTCAAAAAGTTGGATGATGCTTTCAGGAGTGGTCGATCTCCGGACTTCATCGACTTTTTTGCCGAAGACTCCCGCGTGCTTTGGCACAACCAAGGACCGATCGAAGGCCGAGAGGCCGTTAGAGAAGCCTTCCAGCAAGTCTTCGGCATGTTCGACACCTCCGCCTACGAGCCCGAGTACGACATAGTTGATGTGATAGGAGACCAGGCCTATGTTCTCGGTTCCTTCCGCGAGGTGCTGCGACCCCACGAAGGGGGTTCGTCGGTGCACGTGTCTGGGAGGATTGTGTTGTTTTGGCGGCGGACCGGAGGCAGATGGCTCGTGACGAGGATGCTCACAGCTCGCTCTGCTTCAGAACAAGTAGAAGATTGATGCTCGGGACCGATTTTGGTGTCTCCCGATGTCTCGACCCAACGATTGGTTGAAAGCGGGCCGTATAACACGGCCGTGCAACCGACCGCCTTCGGCGGCGGCTGACGGCCCAATCCGTTATACGGAAAGGTAGCGATCGTGAGACCCTCGATAGACACTGTCTGGCAGCGGATCCGCGCTCATGAGGGTGAACCCTTCTCGACCATCACCGGTGCCCGGTTCAAGTATTCCGTCGACGGCAATGCTCTCCGCCCTGACCGCGCAAAGCAGAATCTGACTCGATCGAACTTCGAGAAAGCGCTCGAACTCGTCCCTCTTCCGGGTCCCGGGGAGATCAGCAACCTCGTACGTGGGTCAGCATATGTTTGGTCAATCCTGCACGACCGACGAATCCGGCTCGGTGACTGGTGATTGCGCATAACTCGCGGCTGCAACGGACCGTCCGACCGC
>JBOGWP010000070.1:0-6435 GCA_050693875.1 Actinomycetota bacterium | reverse complement strand
GCCCTGGAGCACGGGAGTCGAGATTCCCGCCAGGTCGAGCCGGTGCTCGGTCACGGGCAGACCCCGGATCACGGCCGCCGCCAGCCGGTCCGCATGGGCCGCACCGCCGTCGGATGCGGTCCTCCCCATCGATGCTCCTCCCTCTGCGCCCATCGCCCCCTTGAGGACCCCGGCTCGCCTCGCCATGACGTCTCCTCCCGGTCCGTCTTCTCGAGCTGATCGTCCTCGGAGGCGGCGAGGGCGGCAAGGACAATTTGTGAACCTGGCGAGGGCGTCGGCCGCCCCGGGTTCAGGAAGGAACCAGCGGGTCGCTTCACTCCCCGGTACAGGCCAGAAACAAGGGGCGGCCTCCAGCCGCGGTCCTCAATGTCGGCCCGCCTCGCCACGCTCGGCGAGCCGAGCCTCCGGCGGCGTCGTTCAATGCCGGCGTCTCACTCCGTTCGGCGCCTGCCGGGCCCAGCTTGTGGTGCGCCCCGGTCGGTCTCGTCCCAAAACTTGACTCATTCGCACCAACTTGGGAACCTCGAGCTGGGCTAGGCAGGCCCGCCGCTCTGCGAGAGACTGCTGTCGTGCCCAACTACGGCCAGTTCTGCCCGATCGCACGGGGCTCTGAGATCTTCGCTGAGCGCTGGACGCCGATCATCCTGCGGAACGTGCTCCAGGGCCTGTCGACGTTCAACGAAATCGCCGCAGGTGCCCCCGGGCTCTCCCGAGCGCTGCTGACCCGTCGTCTGCGCGAGCTCGCTCGGCACGGCGTGATCGCGATCCGCCCGAAGCCCGAGGGACGAGGGTCGCTGTACGAACCCACGCCCGCGGGGAGGGAGCTGTGGGGGGTCCTGCGGGCACTGCACGACTGGGCCGAGCAGTGGACCGAGGTGACCGCCGAGCACGCCGACCCGGGCGTGGTCTTGTGGTCGTGGAGCGGGAGCTTCCTGCGACGTGATGCGCTGCCGGATCGGCGAGTGGTCGTCCGGTTCGAATCCCGGCACCGCGGCCGGCAGGTGACCGGCTGGTTGCTCATCGAGCGGCGGCAGGCGGAGATCTGCCTGTTCGACCCCGGCTTCGGCGACGACCTCGTCGTCACCATCAACGACAGCCTCACCTTCGCCCGTTGGCACCTGGTCGATTGGGAGACCGTGCTCGTCTCGGACGCGATCCGGGTCAGCGGTCCGCGCGACCTCGCCCGGCTCCTCCCCACGTGGAACGCCGGCCCTGAGATCCACGCACGGCTGCGCGCCGAGCACCAGCGAGCCGCTCTGGAGCCTCCATCCAATCTGCCGGGGGTCCCCGCCGGGCGGGTTCGCCGTGCGATGGTGGCCTCGCCGCGGCGGGCGGCGAGGCCTCCCGTCCTGCCCGGCCTGGAAGGCCGAGTGGTGGTCCCGGGCGATCCCGACTACGACGAGGCGCGCTCGGTCTGGAACGGCGCCATCGACCACCGGCCTCGCTACATCGTGCGGTGCCTGTCCGCGTCCGACGTTGCCGCAGCGCTTCGGTTCGGCCGCGAGCGCGACCTTCCGATCAGTGTCCGGGGCGGCGGCCACGGGGTGGCGGGCACGGCGGTCTGCGACGACGGGCTCGTCGTCGACCTCAGCATCTTGCGGCGCATCACGGTCGACCCCGGCGGTAGGACGGCGACGGTGCAGGCCGGCGTGCGGTGGGCCGAGCTGGACGCGGCGACGCAGGCCTTCGGGCTCGCCACGACGGGGGGGACGATGTCGCAGACCGGGGTGTCGGGCCTCACGCTCGGAGGCGGGATCGGCTGGCTCATGCGGCGCCACGGATTGACGGTGGACAACCTGCTGGAGGCCAAGCTCGTCACGGCGGATGGAGAACGTCTCACCGCGAGCGAGCGTGATCATCCCGACCTGTTCTGGGGGGTGCGCGGGGGTGGCGGAGGCCTCGGCGCGGTCACGTCGTTCACCTACCGCCTCCATCCAGTGGGCCCGGAGGTGGTCGCCGGACCGGTGCTCTGGCCCCTGGAGGAAGCGGCCGAGGTCCTGCATGCCTATCGTGACTTCTCCAGGGCGGCGCCGCCCGAGGTGGGGACGGTCGTCGCGCTCCGAAGGGCACCCCGCGCCCCGTTCCTCCCCGTCGAGCTGCATTGGAGACCGGTCTGCATCGTCGCCATGCTCGCCCTGGGGGAGCCCGACGAGGCGGAGCGCGCCCTGGCCCCGATGCGCAGCTTCGGCCGCCCGCTGCTCGACCTGGTCAAGCGGCGGCCCTACGTGGGGCTGCAGTCGATGTTCGATGCGGGAGTTCCTCACGGCTGGCATTACTACTGGAAGTCGGCGGGACTGCGTGAGCTCGACGATTCGCTGATCGGGACGATGGTCGACCACACAGGCCGGGCCCGTTCGCCTTGGAGCTACTCGGTGCTGTTCCACCTCGGCGGAGCGGTCGCGGATGCCGACCCCGGGGCGACCGCCTACTCCCGCCGCGACATCGCGCACGAGCTCAACATCAATGCGGTCTGGCTTCCTCACGAGCCGATCGGCGAGGTCGAGAGAGCGTGGGCGAGAGCCTTCGCGGCGTCGGTCGAGCCGTACCGCCTGAGCGGACGCCTCCACCACGTCCCGCCTTCAGCCAATGCAACAGTGCCGGATCCGAGCTCGATCGCGAACAGCACGTACAAGTTCCGGAGCCATACGGTCTCCACCGTGAAGAAGTCGAACGCCACGATCCCGTGGGCCTGAGCCCGGAGGAACTGACCCCACGACGGGCCGCTTCGCCGAGGGGCGGGGCCGAGGCCGTGCCGACGAAGGACCGTGCGGATCGCGGTGGCCGACACGCCAACGCCGAGCTTGAGCAGCTCCCCTCGGATCCTGAGATAGCCCCACCTCGAGTTCTCCTTCGCCATTCGGATGATGAGCTCCACTGTCTCTGGATCGAGCGCTGGCCTGCCGGGCCCGCGGCGGCGGTACGTCCACTTGCGACGGACGAGCTCCCGGTGCCACCGGAGCAGAATGCGAGGGGTAACGACGAACGCCTTCCACCGATCGCGCGGGAGGACCCGGCTGGCGGCGGCGAGCAGCATCCGGTCCCGTGGGCGGAACGACCCAGCAAGCCCGGAACCTCATCGGTGTCTTCCGTGAGAGCGCCCCGGACCTCCGGTTCCTGATCCACGACCGAGACGCCAAGTTCAGGGCATCCTTCGACGAGGTGTTTCGCTCGGAGGGGATCCGGATCATCCGCACCCCGGTCCGGGCACCACGGGCGAATGCCGTCATGGAGCGATGGTTCGGGTCCTTGCGGCGCGAATGCCTGGACCGGCTCCTGATCTTCGGGCGCCGGCACCTGGAGCGCGTGCTTCGGGTCTACGTCGGGCACTACAACGCGCACAGGCCTTCTCCTGGGGTCCCGACGGTGTGGCGTGACGTGGCATAGACCCCCGCCATAAGGACCCCCTCCGCGCATCTCCGGGGTTGTGGTGGTCGTGGTGTCACAGGGCGCTGGTATACGTACTGGTGTTCGGGTGCTGACCGCCGGAGGAGGAGAGGGGATGCGGGCGTACTTGGTGAAGCTGCCGTCCGGAGCGCGGTACTGGACGGTGGTGGACGACGACCTGGTGGTGGTCCCCGACGCAGACGCCTATCTCCGCCACGTCCGCTTCGGCCGTGACGGCTCGGAACTGACGACCAAGTCCTACGCCGGTGGCATCGCCTTGTTCCTGGGCTGGTGTGCCCGGACCGGCCGCCACTGGCATGCCGGCGTGGGGCACCTCGGGCTGTTCATGACCTGGTTGGCCCACGCCGGGCCGCAAGCGAGGGGAACGCGACCAGTTCGGGTGAGCCCGGGGAGGTGCTGGTCGGACCCGGCCGCCGTCCGGTTCGCGGTGCCCGCCGGGTCAACGTCGTGCTGACCGCGGTCCGCGGGTTCGTGGCCCATGCCGTCATCTCAGGAAGCGCCCCTGGAGAGCTGATGCCGCTGATCTACGAGCTCGCCGACGACCGTGACCTCCCCGAAGCCGCACGACGCGAAGACGGCCGGATGAGCTGGCGGCTGCGGGCCCGCCATCGTCTGCACGAGCCGGAGCGCGCGGTGGACCGGGCGAGCGACGAAGACATCGTGGCGCTGCTGGAGGCATGCCGATCGGCTCGGGACCGGCTCATCGTGCTGCTCATGGCCCGGGCCGGGCTGCGCCGCGGCGAGCTGTGCGGTCTGCGGCGCAGCGACGTCCACCTGCTGGCCGACTCCCGGCCGCTTGGCTGCGAGGTCGCGCGGGCCCACCTGCACGTGGTACGGCGCCACAATCCCAACAGGGCATGGGCGAAATCACGCCGGGAGCGGGTGGTGCCACTCGACGGGCTCGTCGTGCGGGCCTTTGACACCTACGAGCTCGAACGACTGGAGCACCCGGCTCCCTCCGGCAGCGACTTCGTCCTGGTGAACCTGTTCCGGGAGCCGGTGGGAGCGCCGATGCGGCCCGATGCGATCAACGAGCTGCTGCGGGCCTGTTCCCGGCGGGCCGGCCTGGCCACGGCGGTGGCGCCGCACCGGCTCCGGCACGCTTTTGGGAGCAACCTCGCCGATGCCGGCGGACGTCTGGACGAGATCGCCGAGCTCCTCGGCCACCCCTCGATGGCCTCCTCGCAGGTCTACCTGCATCCCGACCCGAGCCGGCTCCGCCAGGCGATCGAGGCGGTGCTGAGTCCGCGAACGCGGCGTGGAGGCGAAGGGTGAGCACCGCGTCGAAGGCGGCCGCCCCGAGGGCGCCAGCCACGGCGCATCCCCTTGCCGACCGCCCCTTCGAGGAACTCGCCGAGCGGATCGCGGCGATGATCGCCCCGGAGTTCCTGGCGGAGATGGGCTGGGACCCCCATCGCCTCGTTCTGTCCCCGCCCGATGGGCACCGGCTGCTGGTGCGCCCGGTGTGCCGGGTGGATGGCTGCTCGACCACCGCGACCAACGGACGGCGGATCTGCTTCTCCTGCCAGCGCCGCCTCGCCAGCCACGGACTGGGTGACGACGAGATCGATCGGCTGCCCGTCCCGGATCGGCCGAGGCGAGGTCCGGGGCGATGCCTGGTGGCGGGCTGCGGCCGAGAGTGGCTCTCGGCCCCGGCGGGACTGTGCCGGGCGCATCAGGACCAGCAGGCGGCGCTCGGCCTGTCGCGCGACGCGTTCCTCCTCCATCCGGATGTCGTGGCGCTTCCCCCGATGGGGCCCTGCCAGGTGGCAGCCTGCCCTCGTCAGCGGCGCCACCCCGACGGTCTCTACTGCGAGGCGCACCAGCTGCGGCTGCGTCTCGCCCGCCGGCACGATCCGGGCGTGGATGAGGTCCGCTGGCGGCAAACGGAACCGGCGGTGGGGCTCGGTGGCCAGGTGAGCCTGCGTGGGCTCCCACTGCTGGTTGTCTCCCA
The DNA here is from genome assembly GCA_050693875.1 of Actinomycetota bacterium. Taxonomy (GTDB): domain Bacteria; phylum Actinomycetota; class CADDZG01; order JAHWKV01; family JBOGWP01; genus JBOGWP01. Next base: position 1,076 of record JBOGWP010000070.1, on the reverse strand, counting down.
GGTCCTCTTCGGGTTGCAGTAGCGCTGCCGGCTCGAACGGGTCCAGACCAAGGAGGCGGATCTGCGGGCGGTCTGTGATGACCTGCGCCGGCAGCAGGTGAGCTCGGTCGCCGACTACGTGCTCGGCGACCGGCGAGGCCTGGGGTTCATCGGTCTCGTGCACTCGCTGACCGCCCACGCCCACCGGGCGCTCGCTACCCCCGAGAGTGAGATCACCGCCGATGAATGGGACCTGGCGATCTTCGGGCACTCCGGCACCGTGTCGTTCGGCGCCATCAGCCAGCGCTGGCTGCGTGAGGCAACCAAACGATGGGCCGCTGACGATCTGCCCAGGCGTCGGGTCCGGACGGGCCGCCGCACCAGCGCTGGTCTCGCCGTGCGCCACCACGTGAACTGCGTGGTGTGGCTGTCGGAGTCGCTGCGGGTTCGTCCTGACCGCGGCCAGCTTCCCGCCGCGCTCGGCCGCTCCGACATGGACACGTTCTTGAACCGCCTCGCCTACCTCGAATCGGCTGGGCAGATCAGCGGCGATGCCCGCATCCGGGCGTGTCGCGACGTGCGCACGGTCCTCACCAGGATCCGAGCCATGGGTCTCACCCGTCCGGGACAGGTCGCCGGCGGGCTCGGCGAGGACTTCGCCCTCCACCGAGACGACATCCCCGAGGAGCCCGAGCCGGCCCAGCCTGGCCGCGACCTCCCGCCGGCGATCATGCGCCAGCTCTGCTCGCATCTGGCTGAGGTGTCCTCCGCGGAGATGCGCTGCGCCATCGAACTCGCCGTCGACACCGGCCGTCGGCCGGAAGAGATCTGCAATCTCGCCTACGACTGTCTGGTCCGGGACGACGACGGCCTGCCGGTCCTCGTCTACGACAACCACAAGGCCAACCGGTGTTGGCCGCCACGAAGATTGGTGACGTCGGCGACATCGTCCTTGGTGACATCGGCCAGATAGCCGCCTGACCCAGGGCGCGATCACGAGTGGCCTCCCCGGTCGCCACATCGGCGGAGACCATCCGACTCGAGCATTTCCCGGATACTCCCGCCCTGGCCTACCCTGCGATCGCGGCTGTACGGCG
>JBOGWP010000069.1:0-25557 GCA_050693875.1 Actinomycetota bacterium | reverse complement strand
GGCGGACGGCGACGTGGCGCACAACTTCGCCACGCTGCTCGGCCACCTGGCGACGCTCACCCGCAACCAGATCGTCTTCGAGGGCGGCGTCGGCATCGACAAGCTCGCCACGCCGACCCCCACCCAGCGCAGGGCGTTCGAGCTCATCGGCACCACCATTCCCTTGGCCCTGCGGTGATGTAGTCAGAACGCCAGGGCCCCCAAACCACGAACCCCCTGGTCAGAAGGGGGTTCGCTCGTCTCTGGGGACGTAACTTCGGTCTAGGCCGGACGCAGCGCGATGAGCTGGCCGACGTTGCTGTCGGGCTTCGACGAATTGGACATCTTGTTCCCCGTGGCGCCGGGAGCCGGGTTGTGGGCCTGCGCCACCGAGAGCCCGACGGCGCTGTCGGCCTGGATGTCGATCTCGCCGATCTCGGTCATCCCATCCGGGGCCTGGAAGGGCGCGGAGTTGTCGGCGATCCCGAAGAACCCGACGAGCCTCGTACCGGGCACCGTGGTGTTCGCCCCGGGAGCGGTGATCTGGGTGGAAGCCCCGTTGCCGCGCCCGCTCACCGCATCGAAGGGAGAGAACAGGTTGACGCCATCGAAGGCCAAGATCGCGGCCGCGATGGCATGCTCGCCGCTGAAACGCCACACCCAGCGGTCGGGGTCGGAGGGCGAGCCGATCCTGACGAAGATCGCCTGCGTCAGCCGGCTGTCCGGAGACTCGTCCCGGCGCACGAGCAACCAGCCTTCGGGAGCCATGATGTTCGGCGTGGCTCTTGCCGTGATCACCGCGAGCAGGAGGCGCCCCGCAGCTCCCGGGGGTTTGCGGATCTCGATCTGGTCCGCATGGGTCGCGGTGAAGTCGGAGGCGACGAGCTGAATGGTCCCGTCACCCGTGGGCACCGGCGAGGGCGTCGGCGACGTGAACGTCGGGGACGGGGTCAGGCTCGGCGAGGGTGATGGGCTGGCGCTCGGCTGCGGCGATTCCGTCGGAACCGGGCTCGGCGATGGGGGCGGGGGATCGTTCACATTCGGCTCGGGGGGCGGGTTCTTGTCGACCTGCCCCTGGGCGAACCCGGGGTCGCAGTTCTTGGTCCCGTTGAGGCAGGCGTCGACGAGGAACTGCTGGCGGGCCGGGTCCCACGCGTTCCAGAAGTCGGCGTGCAGCGAGAGCGGCGAGCCGGATGCCAGGGTGGTCCCCGGCCCCCCCTGGTAGGAGTTGATGCTCCCCTTGCCGAAGCGGGCGTTGAACACCAGCTCGGGGAGCGGCACCGGGTGGCTCGACGGGCAATCGGGGCCGCCTCTCGGAGAGCCTCCCGAGTAGGTCATGTGGCTCTTGTGATCCGCCGAGTCGAGATTCTTCCCATCCCAGCAGTCCGGGAACTTGACCAGGGCGATCAGGTTCCAGCCGTTGTCGCAGGTGGGGACGGTCGAGGTGTTCTGGGTCTGGCCGCCGCGGTTGTCGGCGCACCGGTACAGCACGCGGTCGAGCGGCTGGGGGCTGGTGGACTTGGCATCGCCGGCGATCATGCGGAGGCCGAGCGGGTACCGCTTGATCGGGGGGTGCTTGCCGCCCAGCGTGTAGTAGGCGTCGATGACCATCGCTGTTTCCTGGTTCCCCTTGACGTCGTAGACCGCCGGCATCCAGTAGGCCGAGAGGTCGAGCGGGTCGGAGCAGGTCGTCCGGTCGCGCATCAGCGACTCCGTCGTCGTATTCGCATCGGTCGACCGCGCGGAGAAGAAGTCGTGCAGATGGGAGGCACCCGCCTGCCCGGGAAAAACGATGGGATCGTCCTTGAGCGAGTGCGAATACTCGCACTTGACCTGGAAGACCGCGTCCCCCTGGACGAGGTGCGTGGCGTTCCCGATTAATGGGACCGCGACGACAGGTACCAGAAATAGGAAGGGAAGAACGAATAAGACAACCCGCCTCACGGCGGTGAATTCTAGAACGAAGTCTACTCGCTTTTCACCCTTTTTCTGGGATTTCCTCTAATAAGCCCGCGTTACCCGTGATAACCCCCACTTAACAGGTTTTCTATCCAGTCAAGTAACCTAATTAAGGTATACCGCTTAGACAGAAGTCAGGAAATTTACCTTGATCACTCCAAAACCCTCCCTCCCCCGGATCGGGGCCGGGTCGCCCCGGAAGCGGGGGCTCCCCGGAGGACGGCCGATAGAATGGCGCTACCCATGGATGGGATGGCACCGAGTTGATGTATCGAAGGTCCAACCGGCAGCGAGTTGCCCTCGCCGCCCTCATTGCTGCGAGCGCCACGGTGGTGACCTTCGACTTCCGGCAGAACAACGGCGGCCCCTTGCGCCGCATTCAGGACGGCGCGATCTCGGTGGTGGCTCCCGTCCAAGAGGGGATCTCCAAGGTGCTCTCGCCCTTCGGCGACCTCGTCGACAGCGTCAAGGAGCTCTCGCGGCTTCGTCGGGAGAATGCCGACCTGCGTTCCCGGCTGGAGCGTCTCGAGGGTGTGCAGCGCGAGTTCCCCGAGGTTGCCCGGGAGAACAAGCGCCTGCTCGATCTCGTGCACGAGACCGATTGGAAAGCGGGGCGGCGGGTCGGGGCTCGGGTGATCAGCGGAGCTCCCTCGAATCACGAGTGGAGCGACATGCTCGACAAGGGGCAGGCCGAGGGAATCTCCGTGGGGATGACGGTGGTCTCCGCTGAGGGCCTGGTCGGCCGTGTGGTCCTCACCAGCGACAACTACGCGAAGGTCCTGCTGGCGATCGATCCCCAGCACTCGGTGGGGGCTCGACTGACGACCAGCGGCGAGACCGGGGTCGTCACCGGTCGCAGCGAAAGGGACCTGATGTTCGAGTTCATCGATCAGGATGTCAAGGTCGACGAGGGAGAGACGGTCGTGACCTCCGGGTACGACCGCGGGCTGTATCCGGCGGGAATTCCCATCGGTCGCGTGACCCGCGTTGCGGTCGCGCGGGACGGGCTCTCCAAGACCGCCTACGTTCGGCCCTTCGTCGATTTCACCAGTCTCGACCTCGTGCTCGTGCTGCTCGAATCGGGCAAGGTCCGCGGCACGCCCTGAAAGGGGGTTGCGGGATGCGCCGGATGGCGATCTTCTCGCTCGTGATGTTCACCGCCGTGATACTCCAGACCGCGCTGTTTGCCCGGCTGACGGTATTCCGCGTGGCGCCGGACCTGATCCTCGTCGCGGTGATCTCGTTTGCTCTCGTGGACGGCGCGGTAGCAGGGGCAACCTCCGGCTTCGCGGGAGGCTTGCTCCGCGACCTGCTGCTCGACGCGCCGAAGGGGATCACTGCGCTGGCCTACCTGCTCGTGGGCTACCTCGTGGGGAGCATCCGTCCCTACGTGCGGTCGACGAGCGTCTTCGTGCCGATCACCGCGATTTTTCTCGGGAGTTTCGCCGGGAGCATCCTGTACGTCGTGTTCTCGGCATTGCTGGGACAGGCGATCGATCCGATGTCGCGCGTCACCGAGGTCGCCGGGCTGACCGCGCTGTACAACGCTCTGCTCGGGCCGTTCGTCTATCCGGTGGTCCGGCGTGTGGCGACTCTGTACCAGCGGGAGACAGTGTTCTGGTGACAGTCGGGGGAGTCCCCCCGACCACCCCCCGTTCTTGTGGGGTCGCGCAAGCCGGTCCGGCGACGGTGAGTCTCTGATGCAGGCGGCCGATCACACGCGGCTGCGCGTCGCGTTTCTGGGGATGCTTGTCGTCTCCCTCATGAGCGCGCTGGTGATGCGCCTGTGGTTCCTCCAGGTGCTCGCCCAGCGCACCTATCGCGAGGCCGCAGTCCAGAACCAGGTCCGGATCGTGCCCATCCAACCGGCGCGGGGGCGGATCCTCGATCGAAACGGCGAGGTCCTCCTCAAGAACCGGCCCTCGCTGGTGATCCTGGTCCGACCCGACGAGGTGCGCGACCGGGAGCAGACGCTGGGCCGGCTTGCCGGCCTGCTGGGGGTGTCGGTGCAACAGGTGGAGGAGCGCCTGGCCGACAAGCGGGCGCTCCCGTACAGCGCGATTCCCATCGCCGAAGACGTCTCCGAAGACCTCGTCGTCTACATCCTCGAGCACCGGGACGAGTTCCCCGGCGTCTCCGCGGAGACGCGCCCAGTGCGGATCTATCCGAAGGGAGCGTTGGCGGCCCATGCGATCGGCTACGTGGGGCAGATCACCTCCGAGCAACTCAAGCAGGAGCGCTACTCGGGGTACCGGCCCGGTTCCGTGGTGGGCCGGGCGGGGTTGGAGTACGCCTACGAGCACGACCTCCACGGCGAGGAGGGACTCGTCAAGCTGCAGGTCGATGCATCGGGCAAGTCGAAGGGCGAGCTGCCCGGGCAGCGCCGCGAGCCGGTGCCGGGCCTCGACCTGCAACTGACCCTCGATGCCACCGTGCAGACCCTGGTCGAGGAGTCGCTCGCGCAGGGCATCCTCAAGGCCCGCACGATCTACGACAAGGAGTCCGCCAAGCGGTATCTCGCTCCCTCGGGCGGTGCCGTGGTCCTCGACCCGCGCAACGGCGAGATCCTTGCCATGGCGTCCTACCCGACCTACGACCCCGGCCTGTTCGTGGGCGGCATATCGCAGGCCGGGTTCCGGCAGCTCCAAGATGATCCGGCAAAGCCCCTGATCGACCGGGTCACCCAGGCAGCCTTCCCGCCAGGGTCGACGTTCAAGACGGTGACCGCGGCCGCGGCGCTCCAGGAAGGCCTGGCCTCTCGCAACAGTCGGTTCGCCTGCCCGCCCTCTGTCCGCCTCTACGATCAGAACTTCCGAAACTGGCGCACGGTCGACGGCGGGATGATCTCGCTTGCCCAGGCGCTCGTCGAGTCGTGCGACACCGTGTTCTACGGCTTCGGTGCCGAGTTCTGGCGGCGATTCCGGGGTGGGCAGGGCGAGCGGCTTCAGGACTACGCCCGCCAATTCGGCTTCGGCAGCCGCACCGGTGTCGAGCTTCCCTTCGAGGGCGCCGGCCGCGTGCCGGACGAGGGGTGGCTGAAGGAGGTGCACGCCCGCTTCCCGCAGGCCTTTCCCTACAAGATCTGGCTCCCCGGCTACACGATCAACATGTCGATCGGGCAGGGCGACCTCACGACCACCCCGATCCAGCTCGCCAGCTCCTACGCCGCCATCGCGAACGGTGGAACGCTCTTCCGGCCGCACCTCGGGCTCAAGGTGGCCGATGGGGACCGCGTGGTGCGCACCATCGAGGCGCGTGAGCTCGGCAAGCTGCCGGTGTCGCCCGCGAACCTCGACATCATTCGTCAGGGCCTCGACGGCGTGGTGGTGAACGGGACGGCGAAGGGCCCGTTCACGGGCTTTCCTTTCCAGGCCGTCACCGTGGCCGCCAAGACCGGCACCGCCGAACTCCAGACCGTTCCCCCCAAGCAGCCCTATGCCTGGTTCGTGGCGTACGCCCCGGCCCAGAACCCCCAGTATGTGGTCGCGGTGATGCTCGAGGAGGCCGGGCACGGCGGCGAGACCGCAGCCCCGGTCGCACGGCGCATCATCGAGGGGCTGTTCGGGCTGCCCCTGTCGGAGATCACACCCTCGGCGAGGACCGACTGATGGCCGACTCGCTCTATGGAAGGGTCGAGCAGGTCGGGCGCGAGCGGCTCGTGCCCCGGCACCTTTCCAAGAAGGCCCCCATCCGCCACCTCGACCTCTCGCTGCTGCTCGTCGTCTCCGCCCTGTCGCTCGTGGGAGCGGTGGCCATCTACTCCGCCACGCGTACCGGGCTCACCTCGCTCAATCGGGATCCCCATTTCTTCCTGAAGCGGCAGCTGGCCTTCCTCGCGCTGGCACTGATCGCCTTTCTCGTGATGCTGCTCTTCGACTACCGACAGCTCCGCGGCCTCGCGCCGCTGATTTACGCCGCGGGGCTGGGGATGCTCATCCTCGTCCTGAGCCCCGCCGGCCACACCACTGCCGGGGCGCAGCGCTGGATCAACCTCGGGCCCCTGCAGATGCAGCCGTCCGAGATGACGAAGATCGTGCTGATCGTGGCACTCGCCGCGTTGTGCGCGAGCGAACGCGTCCCGACGGGGGGCGCGCGCATGGTGCTCGCGCTGGCTCTGACCGCACTGCCCGCCGCGCTGGTCCACCTCCAGCCCGACCTCGGCACGGTGCTCCTCATGGGAGCGATCGTGCTCACCGTGCTGCTGGTTGCAGGGATCCGGGGCCGGTGGCTGGCCGTGCTGATGGCTGCTGCCGCCGCCGCGGTTGCCCTCGTCCTCCAGCTCGGTCTGCTGCACGACTACCAGGTCGCTCGCCTGACCGCGTTCCTCGACGACAAGGCCGACCTTCAGCTGGCCGGATACAACCTCGCGCAGTCGAAGATCGCGATCGGGTCGGGAGGACTCGTGGGCAAGGGCCTCTTCCGGGGTACGCAGACCAACCTCGACTACGTCCCGCATCAGCACACCGACTTCATCTTCACCGTGATCGGCGAGGAGATGGGCTTCGTCGGTTCGCTGGCCGTGGTCGGGCTGTTCTCGTTCCTGTCATGGCGATGCCTACGGATCGCCGTCCTGTCGAAGGATCGGTTCGGCACCTACCTTGCTGCCGGCATCGCAGGCATGTTCGTGTTCCAGACGTTTGTCAACATCGGCATGACCATCGGGATCATCCCGATAACCGGCATCCCGCTGCCCTTCGTCTCCTACGGCGGATCGTCGCTGCTCACCTCGTTCATGGCCGCCGGGCTGCTGATGAACGTGCACATGCGACGGTTCGTGTGAGTTTCGATCGCCACTGAGAGGACCAAAGACCGCTGGTAGACTGAGCCGGACGTGCCCACGCACGCGCGCGTTGGTCGCTCCAACTCCGAGCGGTTCGTCGCCGAGCAACGGGGCCACCCCATGACGCGGGAGGCGCGAGGCGATTCAAGCATGGAGGCAATGTGTCTGATCACACAGGTGATTCCGAGAGTGCGGAGCAGGCTCCGGCTGCAGAGGCACGGGGCGAGGCTTCATCGGGAGGCTCGGGCCCCACGCGCCGCCGGCGTCGCCGGCGTCGCCCTCGCTCCTCCTCGGCAACGTCGAACGGAGATGCCGGCGGCTCACCGTCGTTGGAAACCGAGGAGCCCCAGCAGCACCAGCCTGCCGCGCAGGCCCCGGAGGCCCCCAAGGCCGAACAAGCCCCCGAGTCCCAGGACGCAGGCCGGTCCGGCAACGGCGTCGTAGAGCTCTCCGGCGGCGAACGACCGCCCGCCGCGGAATCCACCCAGACCACGACTACGGCCAGACGCCGCAGCCGCGGCGGACGGAACCGCCGGATGAAGGCCCCGGCCGAGGCGGAGACCGCGGAGACCGAGGACGCCGAGGACGACGGCGGCGAGGACGATTCGTCGAGCGGCGGCTCGACCCGGCGCCGGCGCCGGCGTCGCCGTCCCCGCTCCGAGCCGGAGGAGGGGCCGCCGCTCACGCCGCGCACGATGATCATCGCGGTGGGGACCGAGCGGAACCAGATCGCGGTCCTGGAGGACGGCGAGCTCGTGGAGCATTACGTCGCGCATCACGAGGACCGATCGATCGTCGGCAATGTCTACCTGGGGAAGGTGCAGAAGGTCCTGCCCGGCATGGAAGCCGCCTTCGTCGACATCGGGGAGGACCGCAACGCGGTGCTGTACGCCGGAGAGGTGTCGTTCGACGAGGACCTCGAAGGGCCGCCCCCGCGCATCGAGAAGGTGCTCCGTTCCGGTCAGTCGATCCTCTGTCAGGTGACGAAGGACCCCATGCGGGCCAAGGGTGCGCGCCTCACGACCGAGATCTCCCTGGCCGGCCGTCACGTGGTGCTGGTCCCGGAGGCGAAGTCGATCGGCATCAGCCGCCGCCTGCCCGACGACGAACGGCGCCGGCTGCGCGACGTCGCCGACACGGTTCGCCCGGATGGCTACGGCCTCATCGTCCGAACCGCCGCACTTGGGGCGAAGGAGGAGGACGTTGCCCGCGACGTCGATCGCCTCGTCCGCGATTGGCACGACATCGACCAGAAGGCTCAGCAGGCGAAGGCCCCCGCACGCCTTCACGCCGAGCCCGAGCTCGTGATCCGGGTGGTGCGCGACCTCTTCAACCAGGAGGTCGAGCGGGTGGTCGTGGACAACAAGGACGCGTTCGAACGGATCCGCGACTACATCGCGGACGTCACGCCGGACCTTGCCGACCGGATGGAGCCGTACGAGAACGCCCTGCCGCTCTTCGAGAAGTTCCACGTGGTCGAGCAGATTCGCAAGGCGCTCGACCGGAGGGTGTGGCTCACGTCCGGGGGCCACATCGTCATCGACCGAACGGAGGCGATGACGGTGATCGATGTGAACACCGGCCGCTACGTCGGGAAGTCCACCCTCGAGGAGACGGTGCTGAAGACGAACCTCGAGGCCGCCGAGGAGGTCGCCAAGCAGCTGCGACTGCGCGACATCGGCGGGATCATAGTGATCGACTTCATCGACATGCTCCTCGAGCGCAACCAGGCCGAGGTGCTGCGTGTGCTCAAGGCGGCGCTTGCCAAGGACAAGACGCGCACGCAGGTGTTCGGGATCTCCGAGCTCGGGCTGGCGCAGATGACGCGGAAGAAGGTCTCCGAGGGATTGTTGGAGGCCTTCTCGGTGACGTGCGAGACCTGCCACGGTTGGGGGATCGTGCTGACCGATATCGACACATCAGGATGAAGGAGGCGACGTGTACGCGGTGATCCGCACGGGCGGGAAGCAATACAAGGTAAGCGTCGGCGACGTGCTCGAGGTCGAGCACCTTGCGGCGCGTGACCAGAACCTGCGGTTCACACCCGTGCTGGTCGTGACCGACGACGGGCGCACGATCTACGGAGCACGCGAACTGAAGGCCTACTCGGTCGAGGCGAGGATGCTCGGCGACGCCAAGGGCGACAAGGTGACGGTGTTCAAGTACCGGCCGAAGACCGGCTACGCCACCAAGCGCGGCCATCGCCAGCTGTACAGCCTGATCGAGGTCACCGGGATCGGAGGGGGTCCAGGGGGCGCTGCTGCCCATGTAGAGACCCCGGTCCCCGAGACTCCGGCCGAGACCCCGGAGCCCGAGACTCCGGAGCCCGAGACTCCGGCCGAGACCCCGGAACCCGAGGCTCGGGCCATGCGGGAGCCCGAGATGGCGGCCTCGCGAGAGCCCGGGATGGACGCGGAGCAGACGTCCGCCACCTCTCCCGACGGCGCCAAACCGGCAGCCGTCGGCAGTGAGGACGCCGAGCCGGCGGAGGACTCGTAGCCGGCGCGACGTCTGGTACCCTGGTCCGTCATGGCACACAAGAAGGGCGCCGCGGCCTCCCGCAACGGCCGCGACTCGAACCCCAAGCGTCTGGGCGTCAAGGTCTTCGGTGGCCAGGCGGTGCTGCCCGGAGCCATCCTCGTCCGCCAGCGGGGCACGAGGATTCACCCGGGGGTGCAGGTCGGCCGCGGAGGCGACGACACGCTGTTCGCCAAGGCCGCGGGCCGCGCCTCGTACCACGCGAGGGCCGGCCGGCGGTACGTCAGCATCGTCGGCTGACCTTCGGCCCGCTCTGCGTCAACTCCGGGAGCTCTTTCGTTTCCCTCGGCATCCCTCGCGGGACGTCCGATTTGAGTCCGGTCCCTCGGCGGCCGATGTTGGAATCGTGAGCAGACGCATCTTCGACACGCGGGCGGCGATCCGCCTCGAGCATGAGGTCGGGCAGATCCCCGGCGTGGCCCATGCCGAGGTGGTGCAGGAGAGACCGGGCCACGGCATGGAGATGCACGTACTGACCGGCGGCGAAGCGTCGCTTCCCGACGTCCGGCGCTCGATCGAAGAGGTGCTGGCCCGGAACGGACTTGGAGACAAGAAGCACGTATTCGTCTTCTCGGCCACCGAGGGGCGAAAGCCGCCGATCCCCGCCGACAGGGCGGCCGCGGGGCAGCCGAAGCTCATCGAGGAACTGGTGGAGCAACGCGGCACCAACGAGGCGGCGATGGTGCGGCTGGTGCTCGAGCGGCTCGAGAGCCGGGGAACCGGACGGGGTCCCACGAGCCCCCACCACATCCGGGTCGCCGCGGCCACGACGCTGGAGGCCGCCGAGGCCCTCATGGGAGTCGATGGAGCTTTCGTGCTCCAGTCGACGGCGCTGGTGGAATTGTTCGGGCTCCAGGTGGCCGCCGTGCTGGTCCGCACCGGACTGACCGAGCCGGGAGTGCTGCTAGGAACCTGCATCGTAGGCGACCGGGCCCCGCACGAAGCGGCGGTTCGAGCCACGCTCGACGCGATCAACCGCCAGTTCGCGCTCCGCCCGCCCGACTGACCCGGCGAGGGCTTGCCCTCCCGGTTCTCCTTGCAGCCACCGCCGGATATGGCGCTCCTTGCAAGAAACCCGTCGTCGCCCTGCCGCCCCCCGGCCCCCCCAACCCTTGTTCCGACCGGGTCCGGTCCTGCGGGCCGTTCCTCGCCGCCGGGGGAGTGCAGCAGCCCGATCTCCTCGCTCTCGCTCGGAGCTGCCGCCCCCCGGCCCCCCCACCCTTGTTCCGACCAGGTCCGGTCCTTGCGGACCGTTCCTCGCCGCCGGGGGAGTGCAGCAGCCCGATCTCCTCGCTCTCGCTCGGAGGGCTTGCCGCCCCCCGGCCCCCCCAGACAAACCGGCGGATGCGCGAATCGCGCGGATACCATGGCGGCATGTTCGTAGACGAGGCGCGCATCTTTGTCTCGGGCGGCCGCGGGGGGAACGGGGCGGTCTCGTTTCAGCGGGAGAAGTACCGTCCCCGTGGAGGCCCCGACGGCGGCACCGGGGGCAACGGCGGGTCGGTGGCGCTTGCCGTCGATGACAGCGCGTCGACGCTCGGATGGCTCCGCGACCATCCCCACCAGCGGGCCACGATAGGAAGGCCGGGCCGGAGCAACAACCGCCGCGGCGCCGATGGACAGGATCTCGTCCTCGCCGTTCCTCGGGGGACAGTCGTGCGTCTCGACGACGGGACGCTCCTCGCCGACCTCGCTTCGCCTGGGGCTCGCGTTGTCGCGGCCCGAGGCGGACGGGGAGGCCGCGGCAACGCCGCGTTCCTCTCGGAGCAGCGGCGGGCCCCCGGCTTTGCCGAGCTCGGCGAGCCCGGGGAGGAACTGTGGCTTCGTCTGGAGCTGAGGCTCATCGCCGACGTGGCCGTGATCGGCTACCCAAATGCCGGGAAGTCCACCCTGGTCGGAGCCGTGTCTGCCGCCACTCCCAAGGTGGCCGACTACCCCTTCACCACCCTCGAGCCGACGCTCGGCGTCGTCGTGCGAGGCGAGGAGCGCTTCACGATGTGCGACATCCCGGGGCTGATCGAGGGAGCCCACGAGGGACGCGGGCTCGGGCTCAAGTTCCTGCGCCACGCCAAGCGTGCCCTGGTCTTCGTGCATCTCCTCGACCTCACCTCGCCCCGCGATCCGCTGCACGACTACCGCAGCGTTCGCGACGAGCTGCTGAAGTTCGATCCGGCCCTCGTGGGGCGGCCCGAGGTCGTGGCGCTGAACAAGATCGACGCGGTGGAGGCCCACGCCGCCGACGCGGTCGTGGCGGCCTTCCGCGCGGAGCGCATCGACCCGCTGCTCATCTCGGCACAGCAGCGCCTCGGCCTCGACGAGTTGCTCGACCAGGTGCACGAGCGGGTCGCCGACGCCCGCGAGCAGGGAGGCGAGGGGGAGGGCTTCGAGCTGTTCCGCACCGAGCCGTCGAGGGTCGAGGTCGTCCGCGAGGAGGGGGCCTGGCGCGTGTCGGGGCGTTCGGTGGAGCGCTGGGTGGCGATGACGGACCTCGCCAACCCCCAGGCGGTGGCCCACCTCCAGTCCCGGCTCGAGCGGGCGGGCCTCGAGCGGATGCTTTCCGATTCGGGTGCGCGCGAGGGCGACGAGGTCCGGATCGGGTCGGCGGTCTTCGAGTGGTGGCCGCACTGGAAGCCCGAACCCGGACGTTCGCGGCAGGCATGAGGTCGCCCCGGCGGAGCGGGGCTGCAGCGCCCGAAGAGCGGCCGCGATGACCCCGCACCACGGCCGGCGCCCATCGGGCGTATCCCGGATGGTGGTCAAGCTCGGGACGACAACCGTCACCGGCGGGGCGGGGCATCCCGAGCACGCCCGGCTCACGAAGATCACCGAGCAGATCGCCGAGCTCCGGCGCCGGGACGTCTCGGTGGTCCTCGTCTCCTCGGGGGCGATCGCCGCGGGGATGACCCCACTCGGGCTCACCCGCCGACCGACCGACATGCCGACCCTCCAGGCCGCTGCGGCCGTCGGCCAGCGCCGGCTGATGGACTTCTATGCCGAGCTGTTCGAGCCGCACGGGATCCCGGTGGCGCAGGTGCTCCTGACGCAGGACGACTTCGTGAAGCGCGCTCACTACGTGAATGCACGAAACACGCTCGGGCGGCTGCTGGAGCTCGGCGCCGTGCCGGTGGTCAACGAGAACGACACCGTCGCGGTGGAGGAGATCCGCTACGGCGACAACGATCTGCTGGCCTCCCTCGTCGCCAACATGGCCCACGCCGGCCTGGTCGTGATGCTCTCCGACGTCGAGGGCGTCTTCACGAGCGACCCGCGCCAGCCCGGAGCGGAACTGCTCGCGGTGCTCGAGGAGATCACGCCGGAGCTCCTCCGGGCCGCCAAGCGCGCGGGATCGCCGCTGGGATCGGGGGGGATGGCGTCGAAGCTCGAGGCGGCGCGCATTGCCACCCTCTCGGGGGTCGGGGCCGTGATCGCGTCGGGCGAGCGCGACAACGTCTTGCTCGAGATCCACGAGGGAGCCCCTGTCGGCACGTACTTCCCGCCGGCATCGAAGCGAACCGCCGCCCGCAAGCTCTGGATCGCGTGGGCACTCCCGTCACGGGGCAAGGTGCTCGTTGACGAGGGAGCGAAGCGAGCACTCGTCGACGGCAACAAGAGCCTTCTCGGCGCCGGCGTCCGCTCGATCGAGGGGGCATTCCAGGCCGGGGATGCGGTCGAAGTGGTCGGGCCCGACGGCCGGCCCTTTGCCAAGGGGCTGGTATCGTTCGATTCCGAGATCCTCGCGCGGCTGGCGGGAGCCAGGGGGGGGCGGGAGGTCATTCACCGGGACCAGCTCGTCGTGCTGTAGGGGGTGTCATTGACGGAGCCTGCGGCGGAGCCGGAGGCGCTCGAGATCGTCGAGCGAGCAGGCAGGGCGGCAGCAGACGCGGCCCCGACCCTTCTCGACGTCACCGACGAACACATCGACAAGGCGCTCCTCTCGATCGCCGAGGGCCTCGCGTCCGAGCTCGGGACGGTGCTCGACGCGAACCGCGAGGACGTGCGCCGGCAGGAGGGCGTAGCGTCTTCCGGCCTGCTCGATCGCCTCCGCCTCGACGAGACCCGGATGGCGAAGATGGCCGTCCAGGTGCGCTCCCTGGCTGCCCTTCCCCCGATCGAGCGCTTCGCCGGACGGCAGGTCCTGTCGAACGGGCTCCAGGTCGAGGAGCGAAGGATCCCCGTCGGCGTGGTCGGGGCGGTGTACGAGGCACGGCCGAACGTCACCATCGATCTCGCGACCCAGCTCCTCAAGTCGCGCAACGCCGGGGTGCTGCGAACGGGCAGCGCCAGCGAGATGAGCGCGCGGGCTCTCCTCGAGCACGTGATCGCTCCGGCCCTCGAGTCGACCGGACTCGATCCCGGCGCCGTCCAGCTTGTCGCGGGCGGGGGCCACGAGACCGCGGAGGCCATGGTGTCGATTCCGCGGCTGATTGCGCTCGTGATCATCCGAGGGAGCGGCCAGACCACGAGCCGCCTCGCGGGCCTCGGTGCCCGCAACGGCGTGCGGACGCTGCAGCACGCCGAGGGTGGGGGACTGATGTACATCCATCCAAGCGCCGACCCCGAGACCGCCCTCGGGCTGATCGAGGGGAGTCTCGATCGTCTGGCGGTGTGCAACCGGCTGAACTGGCTGCTGATCGACCAGACGATTTGGAACGCCTTCCTGCCGCCAACGCTCCAGGTCCTGGCTCGGCTGGGCGTCGAGCCGTCGCTTCCTCCCCACGCGCACCCCTTCTCGAAGGAGTGGGCGACCGACGCCGAGCACGAGGCGACCGTGACCGTCGCGCCGGTCTCGGGCGCAAGCGAGGCCCTCGCCATCGCCCACGAGCACACCTCCGGGCTGGCGGCGGCCGTGATCGCGACCGACGAGGAGGCCGCAGCGGCGTTCCTGGCGAGATACCGGGGGACGGGAGGCTTCTGGAACGCCACGACCCGCTGGCTCGACGGCTTCGAGCTCACCGCGGCACCGGAGACGGGAATCAGCGTGGACAACACGCCGGGTCCGCGCGGCCCGGTGACCTATCGGGACCTGTTTCTCCGCCAGTACGTGGTGATTGGGGACGGAACGCAGCGACGGTAAGCCGGATCGGGAGGGCGGCAGGGTCGTTTGACTTAGGTGTCTTGTCGGTATCATGAGCCAGGAGTGGTGGAGGAGCGTGCCCCGCGAGTACTTCGTTGAGCTGATCCGGGCAAAGGTTCGCCCGGCCGAGCATCCATGGCACGAGGGGATGGACATCGAAGACGGGCACAGCCTGCCGTTCCTCGTGGAACGGGGCTGGTCGGGTCCGGCGGGTCACTACTGGGAGCAATGGTCGATTCGCCGCGATGGCACCATCCTGTACTCCAGCGCTCCGCGGGAGATCAGGGTGCGCGGGATGCAGTCCGTGAGCACGCATACCGACCGGGTGGACGACTCGTTCGCACTCGAGCCCGGCGACTATCAGTTGGTTTTCCTCCTTCACGGGTATCTGATGGGCGAAGTCACCATCACGGCCGCAGCGGCAACCGACGCGGCCGCCTGACCGGAGGCACGCCACGGAGCTTGGAATGATCGGCCTCGGCCGCATGGGATTGAACATGACGCGGCGTCTGCTCCGGCACCGCCAGCAGGTGGTGGTCTGGGACCGGTCGCTGGGGCCGATTGCCGACGCCGAGGCCGACGGTGCCATCGGGGCGTCGTCGCCGGCCGACGTCGTGCGGCGGCTGACCCCTCCGCGGGCGGTGTGGGTCATGGTCCCGTCGGGCGCGCCGACCGCGGCGGTGATCGAGGAGCTGGCGGATCACCTGGAGCCCGGCGACATCGTGATCGACGGAGGGAACTCCAAGTGGAAGGAGACCGTCGAGCGCGCGACGGCGCTGGCGCAGCGAGGGATCGAGCTGCTCGACAGCGGGACGAGCGGAGGCATCTGGGGGCTCGAGAACGGGTACTGCCTCATGATCGGCGGCAGCGAGACGGCCTTCGAGCAGGTCGAGGAGATCTTTCGAGCCCTCGCTCCCGAGCAGGGATACGCGCGGATGGGGCCGAGCGGCTCCGGGCACTTCGTGAAGATGGTGCACAACGGGATCGAGTACGGGATGCTCCAGGCCTACGGCGAGGGCTTCGAGGTGCTGCGGCGGGGCAGCTACGAGCTCGACCTGGGGGCGATCGCAACCGTGTGGAACCGCGGGAGCGTCGTCCGCTCCTGGCTGCTCGAGCTTGCCGAGTTGGCGTTCGTTGACGACCCCGAGCTCGACTCGGTCGCCCCCTATGTCGAGGACTCCGGGGAGGGCCGCTGGACGATCGAAGCGGCCATCGAGGAGGACGTGCCGGCACCGGCCACCGTGGCCGCGCTCTTCGCCCGGTTCGCCTCTCGGGGCAACGGCGAGTTCTCCGCGAAGGTCATCGCGGCGCTGCGCAAGCAATTCGGCGGCCACGGGGTGCGCGCCGCAGTCCCGCAGAAGCCACCGACAGGGGAGGTAGGATGACCTTACGGCCACCCGATCCGCAGACGGTGGTGATCTTCGGCGCCACCGGCGATCTCACCGCTCGCAAGCTCATGCCGGCGCTCTACAACCTCTTCGTCGAGGGGCTCCTCCCCGAGAAATGGGAGGTCGTCGGGTGCTCCCGCACGGAGATGAGCGACGACGAGTTCCGTGAGATGTCGTGGACGCACGTCGAGAAGCACAGCCGGACCGGGCTGGACCTCGACCAGTGGAACGAGTTCGCACGGCACCTCTCGTACCTGCAGGCGTCCTTCTCGCCGAAGGGAGCGATGCACGGCCTGGTGGGCAGGCTCAAGGAGATCGACCGCCGCCTTCAGTCGGAGGGGCGCCGCCTCTTCTACTGCGCCACGCCGCCGTCGGCGCTTCCCGAGATCGTCGCGCGCATCGGAGAGGAGGGCCTCCAGAAGAACGCTCGCATCGTCGCCGAGAAGCCCTTCGGCCACGACCCCTCCACTGCCCGGGAGCTGAACCGGCGCCTGCACGAGGTGTTCGAGGAGGATCAGATCTTCCGCATCGACCATTACCTCGGGAAGGAGACGGTCCAGAACATCCTGGTCTTCCGCTTCGCCAACGGGATGTTCGAGCCGATATGGAACCGCCGGTACGTCGCCTGGGTCGAGATCGACGTCGCCGAGATGCTCGGCATCGAGAACCGCGGCAAGTTCTACGAGGAAGCCGGCGCGATGCGCGACATCGTCCAGAACCACATGCTGCAATTGCTGGCGCTGGTGGCGATGGAGCCTCCGGCCCGCTTCGAGGCCGAGTCGCTCCGCGACGAGAAGGTCAAGCTCCTCCGGGCGATCCATCCGATCCGGCGCAGGGAGCGCGACATGGTGCGTGGGCAGTACGTCGCCGGAGAGGTCGAGGGAGTGCTCGTGCCCGGCTACCGCGAGGAGGCGGACGTCTCCCCCAACTCCATGACCGAGACGTTCGTCGCGATGCGGCTGCGGGTGGAGAACTGGCGCTGGGCGGGCGTGCCCTTTCTGCTCCGCACGGGCAAGCGCCTGGCTCGAAGCGTCACCCAGGTGACGATCTACTTCCACGATGCTCCACAACTGCTCTTCGAGGAGTCCGGGCTCGACCGTCCCAAGCAGAACCATCTCGCGATCCGCATCCAGCCGAACGAGGGGATCACGCTCACCTTCGACGCCAAGGTGCCCGGGCCCGAGATGCGGGTGCAGCCGGTGAACATGAACTTCCACTACAAGGAGTCGTTCATGACCAAGCCTGCCGAGGCGTACGAGCGCCTCCTCCACGACGTGATGGTCGGCGATCGAACGCTGTTCATGCGGGCCGACGAGATCGAGCGTGCCTGGGAGGTCGTCGAACCCGTCCTCGATCCGATGCCTGCCATTCCCTACTTCGCCGGCACGTGGGGCCCGGAGCAGGCCCATTCGCTCATCCCGTCGGGGAGATGGCACCTGGGTTGATGCCCGGTCACCCCTGCCGCCGCCGCAGCGCCGCGACATCGCCAATCCGTACTCCTCGCCGACCGAGCAGCCCGAAGGTGACCTCCACGGCCCCGAGGTAATCGTTCCGGGGATAGTACCGGGGGCACGGCTCCGCCGGGCACGGCAGCATCTGGAGGATGTCGACGATGCGGCCTTCGCCGTCCCAAAAGGCAATGTCCAGGGGGATGAGCGTGTCCTTCATGTAGAAGGGCGATCGGGAGGGCGCGTCGACGAGAAACGCCATCCCCCCGTTCTGCCCCAGCCGCCGGACCCCCATGAGACCCCGCCCGCGCGCCTCGGGGGTGTCGGCCACCTCGACCTCGAGGTCGAGCAGCACGCGCCCGCCTCGGCGGATCTCGAGGTCGGCCAGGGGATACCCGCGAGACGAGGTGACCGGTGGCGCCTCGGTGACGGCGCGCCCACACCCCACCAGCAAGCTCAGGAAAAGCAGGCCCACGAGCACGCCTCCGAGCCGGAAATCCGCCTGGTGGCCCGTTCGGCTGCATATCCTGCTCGTCGGAGGTGCCTCCTTGAATCTCAAGAAGCTGCTTCTGCTGGCGGCGGCGGCGTTCGTCGCGTACTACGTCCTGCGGAGCCCCGGCTCAGCGGCCGGTGCCGCGAAGGGGGCGGTTCAGACGGCGCTGAACGTGGCGAGGTGGTTAGCTGATTCGCTGGCCCGATTCCTGGACGCCCTGTTCACCTGACGCCGCCTCGTGTCCGATGCTCGAGTCCGGACGTCTGAGGGGGATCTCACGATACCTCGCGCCTCCAGAACGGGTGGCCCACCTCTGCCGCAGGCATCCGATCGTGGTGGCGCGGCCCTTCGTTCTGTGGATCCTCGCGATCCTCGCGGGAGCGGGGGCCGGGCTCGTCCTCGGCCCCCCTGCCACGCGCTCGATCGTCGACCGCGCCGCCGGGGTGCTGGTACTGGTCGCCACGCTCTACACGGCGTGGCGGGCCGCCCAGTGGTGGTTCGCTCGCTACGTCATCACCGATCGCCGGATCCTCCTCGTCGAGGGGATCGTCTCGCGCACGATCTCGGCAATCCCGCTGTCGAAGATCACCGACACCACCTTTCGCCGCAGCCCCCTCGGGAGGATGCTCCGCTACGGCGACCTGCTCCTCGACGCTCCGGGAGAGCGCCCGGGCCTGCCGAGGCTCACCTTCCTGCCGAAGCCCGATGTGGCCTACCGCCTGATCATGGGCCTGGTGAACCAGCCGCCCTCCTCTGCGCCCCGACTCTCGGGCTATCCCGACGCGACCGGCCCGATCCCCTGGCGCCTGCCCTGAGTCACCCGAGGCTACACTCGCGATCGTGGAGTCCAGTACCACCCGCCCACGCCGGCTCGGCATCATGGGCGGGACGTTCGATCCCGTCCATCTGGGGCACCTGGTCTGCGCCGAGGAGGCCAGGTGGCAGTTCGATCTCGACGAGGTCGTGTGGGTTCCCGCCGGGCAGCCCTGGCAGAAACGTGATCTTGCCCCTGCCGAGGACCGATATCTCATGACGATGCTCGCCACGGCTCCCAATGCGGCGTTCTCCGTGTCGAGGATCGAGATCGACCGCCCGGGCCCCAGCTACACGCTCGACACGCTCCGATCAGTCCGCAGCTTCTACGGCGCCGGGGCCGAGCTGTTCTTTATCACCGGTGCCGACGCCGTGCTGAACATCCTCACGTGGAAGGACCCGGACTCGGTCCTGGCCGAGGCGCGATTCATCGCCGCAACCCGCCCCGAATTCGACCTGGGTCCGCTCGACCTCGAGCGCTTCGGTCGAGGCGTGAGCGTCATGGAGATCCCCGCGCTCGCCATCTCGTCCACCGACATCCGCCGCCGGGTCGCGGAGGGGCGCCCGATTCGCTATCTCGTCCCGGCGAAGGTGGCCGACTACATCGCCGAGCGATCGCTCTACCGGCGGCTGCAGGAGGTCGAGACGCCCACATGAGCCCCCGAGACGAGATCGATGTCGCGGAGCGGGAGGCACCGGAGGTACTCGGAGCGGGGTTCGACGAGACCGACATGACCGACCCCGGCCACCGCCGCGCCGACGGCCCGCGCATGAAGCGGCGGCGTCAGCAGCGTCGGGCGCGCCTTCGTCGTCAGGTGTTCGGGATGGGCCTGGCCACGCTGCTGGTGGTGGTCGCCGTGCTGGCCGGATCGCGCATCGTGGAGCGCATGCGCCACCGCGGGGGACGACCCGGCACGGGCACGCCCGCGGCAGAAGCGCCTCGTCAGGAGACCTGGATGGTGATCGGCACGGTGGAGGCCGACCGCTCGGGCGACGCCGGCTGGCTCTCGCTCGCGTCGTGGAACGTGCGCCAGGACCGTGGGTTTCTCATGTACATCCCCCGCTCGACGCTCACCGAGATCCCCGGTCACGGCCAGGACACGCTTGCCCGCTCGCTGGGGCTGGGCCGTGAGCCACTGCTGGTGACCACCGCCTCGAACCTGCTCGGGGTGTCCTTCGACCACTACCTTCGGGTTTCGGACCAGGGGATCCGCGCACTCTTCGACAAGGCCGGAGGAGTGACGCTGGACATCCAGCAGCGCCTCGCGGCGAACGAAGCGGACGGGCGCGCACGGGTGGTCTTCGCCGAAGGACGCCAGCATCTCGACGGAGCACGCGTTGCCGAGTATCTCGGGTTCATCGATCCGAACGGTGACGAGATCTCGCGCGCCGTGCGGCATGCCTCGGTCTGGTCGGCGTTCTGGGAGCAGTACCGCACCGGGGGCGGCGGCAAGAAGCTCGGCGAGCTCTTCGCGTCGAGCCGCGACCTGTTCAGCACCGACGCCTCCTCCGCGCAGCTCGAACGCTTCTTCGGCCACTTCGCGTCGGTCCCCGCGGCCGACATCCAGTTGGAGACGATGCCGGTGACGTCCACCGGCATCCAGAGCGGAGCGCAGATCTACGCTCCGGACAGCCAGGGGGTCGAGGCGATGGTCGACCGGTACCTGGCCGAGTCGCGGCCGCGGGGTGCCGGCAGGGTCGGGCGCCGGGTGGAGATTCTCAACGGCAACGGGAGCCCCGGCATCGGGCAGCAGGTCTCCGATCTCCTCATCCCCAAGGGGTTCCGGGTCGTCCTCAACCAGAACGCACGCAGCTTCGACTACGACACCACGCAGATCGTCGTCTATACCGGATCCGCCCAGGCGTTGGCGACCGGCGAGGAGGTCAAACGGGTGCTCGGCGTGGGCGAGTTAGTGGTCTCCCGCCAGCAGCAGGGTATCGTCGACTTGACGATCGTCGTGGGCAAGGACTTCTTGGAGGCCAAGAGGTGATCCGATCCTGAGCGAGCCCCTGGACAAGGCGCTGGAGGCAGCGCGCGCCGCCTCGGCCAAGAAGGCCACGGACATCGTGATCCTCGAGGTCGGACCACTGATCGGGATCACCGACTACTTCGTGGTGTGCTCAGGGCGCAACGAACGCCAGGTCTCGACCATCGTCGAGGAGGTCGAGCGACGTCTTCGCGAGGACGAGCACCGCCCCTACCGGCGGGAGGGCGAACGCGAACAACGCTGGGTCCTGATCGACTATCTCGATGTCGTCGTCCACGTCTTCCACGAGGAGGAGCGCGACTTCTACCGGCTCGAGCGCCTCTGGAGCGACGCCCGGAGGCTACCCGTCACAGAGGATGGGGAGCTCGCCCAGGAGGGAGCGTAGTTGGCACGGCAGGGACGCCGCCGGCGACGGACCCGTCGCGGCGGGGGCCGGGGGCAGGCACCGGGCGGAGAGGCGCGGGCGAACAACAGTGGCGGGACCGCGGCTCCCGCCCGCCGAGCGCCCGCCGGGGGGCGGCCGGAGCGCAGGCGCGGCGCCGGAGACCAAGCCGCCCAACAGCCCGCGCCGAAGGGTGGGGCAGGGACCGAGCGGCGGGGCCGCCGTCGCAAACTGCAGACCCTTCCGGCGGACGGGATCGTGCTCGAGGAGCTGATCGCCACCATGCAGGACGAGTACGGGCTTCCGACGACCCCGCAGGAGTACCGCCTCATCATCAAGGGCCCCGTGGACGAGGGGTCCGGCCCCTCAGCACCGGCCCCGGCCCGGGAGGCGAGCGCCGGGCGCCGACTCCGCCGCCGCCGCCGCCGGCCCGCCTCGACCTCGTCCGGCACGGGCGCCTCGCAGCCCGAAGACGGGGGATCGGACCAGGACGCTGACGAGGAGTAGCGACCAGCGGGTCGCTACGCTCCCCGGTACGGGCCAGGAAGGCATGGGGCGGCCTCCGGCAGCGGTCGCGGTCCTCAATGTCGGCCCGCCTCGCCCTCGCTCGGCGAGCCGAGCCTCCGGCGGCGTCGTTGAATGCCGGCAGGGCCTCGCCTCGCTCAGCGCCTGCCGGGCTCAGCTTGAGGTGCGCCCCAGTCGGCTCTCGTTCCTAGCCGTGACTCATCGCACCAACTTCGGCACCTCGAACTGGGCTACCGCCGGCCGGACGACTCGAGGTAGATTCGCTCGTAGCCCTCGACCATCCTCGGCAGGTCGAAGCGGGATTCCGCGGCCTTCCTGCACAGCATCGGATCGATGCGATCGATCGCGCCGAGCGCGGCGGCGAGCCCATCGAGGTCGTCGACCACGAAGCCGGTCAGGCCGTCGTCGACGATCTCCGGCACCGCCCCCCGCCGGAATGCCACGACCGGGGTCCCGCAGGCGAGCGACTCCGCCATGACCAGGCCGAACGGCTCGTCCCAGCAGATGGGGAAGACGAGCGCCCGGGCGCGCGAGAGGAGATCCCGCTTCATAGCCGCGTCGGCTTCCCCCACGTACTCGAGGTCCGAGCCCGCCCGGGGGACCACCTCCTGCTCCCAGTAGCGGCGCTCGTCCTCGAGGCCGATCCGTCCCGCCAGGAGGATGCGCATGCCGGCGCGCCGTGCCGCCTCGACCGCGAGATGGGCCCCCTTGTCCCGGCTGATCCTGCCGAGGAAGACCAGGAAGTCCTCCTTGTCGGCTCGGAACGGAAACGATGAGACCTCCACGGCGTTGTGCACGACCCCGCCCCATCGCACCTCCGGCATCGACGCCCGCTGGGCCTCGCTGATCGCGACGAGCCGTGCCCGCCCCGAGAGCCTTCGGTAGGCCTCGCCGCGGTCCCCATCGCGGGATAGGTGGGCGGTGAGGACCAGCGGGCTTTGCCCACCGAGCCCGAGCGACGCCGTTAGGGAGTGGTCGTGGATGACGTCGGGCCGGAGCTCCTCCGCCGCGTCCATCGCTTCGAGCGAGTGGACTACTTCGGGCACGTGGCTTTCGAAGCTCCCGGGCGGGGGCTGCGCGAAGGCGGACCGAATCGAGACGGGGCAGGCTGAATCCCCCGACGCCACGAGCGTCACCTTGTGGCCTCGGGCGGCGAGCCCCTTGCAGAGCCAGTGAACCACCCACTCGATCCCTCCGTACCGATGAGGAGGGACCCGTAGCCACACCGGGGCGACCATGAGGATGCGGAGCGGGTCCGGTCGGAGGCCGGCCCCGCCCGTCGCCCACCCGGCACGAGGCGTCGAACTCCATGCGCCATCGTCGTGGGCGCGCAGCGCGGCCGAAGACTCGCCGCCCTCACTCGTGGCTCTCTGGCGTCGATTGGGCATGGCCTGCTGAGTTTATCCGCTTCCCGGTCACTCAATCCTCCCAAGGAAGGCGGGTGAGGGGGCATGGTGGTCCCGACGCCGGGAACCCGCAGGGGTCCGTCGGGGGCCCGAGACCGAGGTGGGAATGAGATGCGCGCTTGCGCAGATGCGGCATGGCATCCCCGCCCGGCCTAGGATCTGACTCGGGCCCGAAAGGAGGATTCGATGACGATCAAGCGAGTGGACGTCGTTCCGATCTACGTCAACGATCAGGACGCCGCGCTGGACCTCTAGGTCGACAAGCTCGGGATGGAGAAGGTCCGCGACTCCTCGGGCGACGGGCTGCGCTGGCTGCAGGTGAAGCCGAGCGGTCCCGAGACCTCCATCGTGCTGGTGCAGGGTTTGCCGATTGGTCGCCGGAGAAGGTCGGCGGGCTTCAGGCACGTTCTGGACCGACGAAGCGGCGGAGAGTGCCGACGCGCTCAGGGGCAAGGGAGTCGAGATCACCCAGGAGCCCACGG
Organism: Actinomycetota bacterium; assembly: GCA_050693875.1. GTDB lineage: Bacteria > Actinomycetota > CADDZG01 > JAHWKV01 > JBOGWP01 > JBOGWP01. The sequence goes on along the minus strand of JBOGWP010000069.1, from coordinate 2,302 downwards.
CACAGCCCTGGGGGATGACCGAGGTCCGGTTCAAGGACCCCGACGGCAACGAGTTCCTCCTGTACGGCCCGGCCTGAACCGCCGCCCGCTCAAAGCCCGGCGGGGACGGGAAGCGAGACCGCATCCGGATATTCGTTCTCGTAGCCGAACCCCTCGGGGAGAAGTGCGACCGGAGTCCCACCGCCGGCATTGATCTTGAAGAGGTTGAAGCCGGGAAGGGCGCCCGCGGCGCGGTGGAAGTAGATCGTGGAGCCGTCGAGCGACCAGTCGGGCTTGGAGTTGACCTTGCCGTCGTCGATGACGGGGCCTTGCGCGGAACCGTTCTGGTTCATGCTGAAGATCCCCCAGCCGCCAAACACGCCGCCGCCCGTGTTGCGCAGCCAGGCAATCCTCATCCCGTCGGGAGACAGGTACGGGTCCTGGTCTCGCACGCCGTCATTCGTGAGTCGTTGGGCGGACGTCCCGTCGACTCCCATGCGAAACGCCTCGTAGGAGCTTTCGATGCAGATGCCGGCCGGACATCCGACGAACAGCAGCGTTCGTCCGTCGGCGCTCCAACTCGGGTCGACGTTCACCCCGCCCTGGGGACTCGCCGTGCCGGCGCCGGTGACCCGCCGGGCGTTGTTGCCGTCGGTGTCTGCGATGAAGATCTGGACGTTGGCCGTGCCGCCGCCGGCGATGGCGATCTGAAGGCCGTCGGGAGACCATTCCGGATGCGCCTGAAATGACCACCCGTACTTGCCGACGGGGATGATCTCGCGCAAGTTGGTCCCATCGGCATTCATCGTCCAGGTGCTGGTCTTCGAATAGTCGCGGTCGTGCGTCCCGGCGGGGGTGCGATGGAAGATGATCCGCTTGCGGTCCGGCGACATCTTCGGCCAGAAGCTGTCGTAGCTGCTGCCCCGGGTCAGCTCCCGTACGGTCCCAGTCGAGCTCAGGGCAAAGACCTCGTAGTTCCCACACCGATTCGAGTCGAAGAGGATGTCGTCCGGACCGAGCTGCGTCGGAACGTTGGTCCCCACCGAGCAGTTGCTGCCTGCGCCGGAGCCGAAGAGGGGCGGCAACTGGATCGGCGCAGCGCGCGCACTCGTCGCCAGCGATCCCACAACGACAACCGCAGCGACCGCCCCCGGCCAGCTAGTCCGGGTGCGTTTGGCGCGTCCCCTTCTCGTCGGGCTTGTCATGTCTCCTTCCGTGTACCCAGCGCGGGGCTTTCCCGCCAGGTCAAGTCGGACGATCTCCAAGTATTGCTTTGGAGGCGCGGAAGAGCCGCCGTTTGTGTCGGGTTTGTCCCGACAATCGTGAACGAGTGAGGTTGCGTTCGGAAACACCTGTGGCTCCTGTAAACGCCCGACAGCGCTTGGGACCCAGGAGCAGACGCCCGGGTTTGCGATCATCCCCGCACGGCTAGGATTCGGCGAAGGGGGACCGACAGAGGAGGTGCCTTTTGGCAGAGCGCATGGCGGGCGCAACGTGGCAAGGGGATCTGAAATCCGGGAAAGGAGTGGTCTCCGCGAAGAGCAGCAAGCTGTTCACGGATGCTCCGGTCACGTGGGCGGCTCGTACCGAAGAGCCGGAAGGGATGACGAGCCCGGAGGAGCTGATCGCAGCGGCCCTCGCATCGTGCTTCTGCATGGCCCTCTCCGATGAGCTGACGCAGCGCAGCCACCCGCCCTCGCAGCTTCAGATCGAGGCGGTGGCGGTCTTCGAGGGCGGAAAGGTGACGAGAGTCGACCTCGAGGTGATCGCACAGGTCCCGGGCCTCGACGAGCCGGGCTTTCGGGAGGCCGTGGGCGCCGCCGAGGGGTCATGCCCCGTGTCGAACGCGCTCCGCGGCAACGTCGAGATCGGGGTGAAGGCCCACCTGGCCTAGGCCTAGAAGGTCGGGCGGCAGCGCAGCCTCCGCCGTGCCGGCCCGAGGCTGGAGGACAGCGCAGCCGCGGCTCGAACATGATCCAAGAGCCCTCCTGAGCGGCGGGACGATTCCACCGAATCTCCACAACGCTGCGGTGCTCTCGCGGACCTCGGGGCTTCAGAATGTCCCGTGAGCTCACCGAGCGAGGCGGGCCTGCGGAGGGCCGCAGTAGCGGGTGTGATCCTCAGCGCGCCGGCGCTGTGGTTCGTCGTTCCTCGGTCATCCTCGAGAAAGCCGGTTGGGATCTTCTGTTCGGCCCCTCGGAACCTGTCAAGCACAATGAGACACGGGCTCGTCAGTTCTTCTGTGCGTCGTTACCGATCGTGGGCTCGTTGATCCACGCCACCGTTGGCAGCTTCGCCAGCTCAGGCCGGCGGTGGCGGAACC
>JBOGWP010000068.1:0-5342 GCA_050693875.1 Actinomycetota bacterium | reverse complement strand
GCAGGCCGTCGAGACGGCCCCCACCCCCTACAAGAGGATTGTGGGCGGCGCTCTGGATCCAAAGATCGCTCGGCTGGAGCATGACCACAACATCTAGGGGCAGGTCCATCAAAGTGGATAGCCCCTTCGAACAAAACCCGTGAAGACGCACATCGAGGCCTTTGCCCAGGTCACGGGCCTGTACCTCCCGACAGGACGGGCTGACGAACCGAAGAACCCGTGAGACAAGTGGGGCCGGGAACCGTGCATGTATATCCGTGTCCGGCCAGCCGAGATATACTGTAACGGATGACCAAGCGTCTGATCGACGTCGACGACAGCCTTGTGGAACAAGCGCGCGGCGCTTTGGGCACTCGCACTCTGAAGGACACCGTGAACCGCGCCCTGGGCGAGGTGGTCCGGGCGGAGCTGCGCCGCCACCACGCCGACCGGCTCTCCCGCATGGAGGGCCTGGACCTCGACGATCCGGACGTGATGACCGGCGCATGGCGCGCCTGAGGGCCAGGTTCCTCGCCGACAAGAGCGCCCTCGCCCGGATGACACATGCCGTCGTAGAGGGCCACCTTCGTCCTCTGTTGGAGGACGGGCTGGTGGCGACCTGCCCCATCATCGACCTCGAGGTCCTCTACAGCGCCCGCAGTCTGGCGGACTACGAGGCCGTCCTAGCCGAGCGCCGGGCGCTTGAGGATATCCCCATCACCCCCGAGGTGACAGCCAAGGCGATGGCGGTGCAGCACGCACTGGCCCGGATCGGGCAGCACCGGCTTCCGATCTCCGACCTCCTGATCGCGGCGTGCGCCGAGATGGCCGGGCTCGCGGTCCTCCACTACGACGCCGACTACGAACGGATCGCTGCAGTAACCGGACAGCCGCACCAGTGGGTTGCCCCTCGCGGTTCGATCTAGATCGTCACGGGGTCGGTTGGGTTCCCGAGGTGTCGACATGGGCGGCTCAGTCCGGAGATCGAGAGCCTGGCGAGACTGCGATTGGCCTCAGCGGGGAGGGCAGCACCGACGAATGTCGCCACGATTCTGCCACGGCCACCCTCATCGCCGGGGGGCAGGTCAAAGCACGAAGCGTCGTGAACCGAAAGGGCTCGCTCGCGTAGGATCAGGTGCGTGGACCAGAGGGGCAGGAAGGGCGGTGGGACCGACGTTGGGTGAGGACATCCTCGTGTTCTTGGTGCGGCGCGAGACCGAATGCGTCGAGTGCGGCGCGGAGCTCTGGCGCGGGAGCGCGATCCGACTGGAGGAGAGCGGGGCTCGGTGCCTAGCGTGCGCCGATTTGGATCACCTGGTCTTCCTGCCCAGAGGCGACATGGCCCTCACCCGGAGGGCGACTCGGCACACGGGCCTGAGAGCCGTTGTCGTGCAGTGGAACCGCACCCGGAGGCGGTACGAGCGGCAGGGGGTTCTCATCGAGGAGACCGCCCTCGCCCGGGCCGAGAAGGAGTGCCTCTCCGACGCCGAGCAGCGGGAGGCGCGGCGGAGGAGGGAGGAGCAGTACCGAGAGCGCCGGGACCAGCGGCACGTGGAGACCTTTGCCCGTGCGGTCCGGGACCGCTATCCGGGCTGTCCCCTCGGTGAGGAGCTGGAGATCGCCGGGCACGCCTGCGAGAAGTACAGCGGCCGGGTGGGGCGCAGCGCCGCCGCCAAGGAGCTCGACCCGGGAGCCATAGACCTGGCCGTCTGCGCCCACGTCCGCCACCGCCACACCCGCTACGACGATCATCTGATGGCCGGCTCGGATCGTGGCGAGGCACGGTCGGCGGTGGCCGCCGACGTCGACCACGTGCTGGCCGACTGGCGCCGTGGCGAGGACTCGGCGCGCCGTCTGGTCGTGGATCGGGAGCCGTCTCGTGGATGAGGCCAGGCAGCGGCTGTGGGCCGACGCCCGGCGGCGCTGCCGGCTCCGAGGCGGTCCGCATGGCCGGGGAGATGGGCCTCTACCCGAGGAGCCTCATCAAGAACATCCCCTCGCCAAAGGAGCCGTGGAAGGCGCCGGGCGAGGACTGGATCCGCGAAGTGCATGAAGGAGGATGGGGTCAGGCAAGGGGGAGGGGAAGCGTGGTCGCCAGCCCCGACGGGAGCCCGGCCATATGACCACTGGGAGGTAGGAAGCCCCTCATGGACTGCTGGGACGACGAGCCTGACCGAGCGGAATCCGATCCGTTGACGGAGCTTGGCACGTTGTGGGCCGCTCGTGAATCCCGAGGAGCTCTGGCGGGCGCTCGTCACGATTCCCGACCTATCCACCCACCACTGGGAGGCCGTCGCGCTGTTCCGCCGCCACCACCAGGATGGCACGCCCGGCGCTCTGGGCACCGCGATGCTGCTCTGCACCGATGGGCGCTGGAGGCGCTGCACGGGGAGGCTGGTCGCGCCATCGACACCGCCATCCTCGGCGAGGGCGATCTCAGGGAGCTGGCCTACGACTGGTTGTGGTCCGACACGTTTCGATTCAAGCACCCGGTGACCTGGATCGGCACCGAGTGGGTGAGCATCGATCTGCAAGGCGGGGATGGAGAGGGCGAAGGTTTCGACGAGCTCCTCGATCCCGACACCCCGGTAGTCGCCGAGCGCTTGATCGCGCCCCCCCTGCGACGCTGGGCTGCAGCCAATATGTTGCGCACCGGACGCATTCGATGCGATGCGGGCCCGCGCCCGCGAGCTCAAGGCACTCGACGGAGGCGCGGTCGTGTCCGGAATGCTCGATGCAATCGAGGCACTCGACGAGGAGACCGGCCGGGAGGCGATTGACCTTGGGCTTGGGTTGCCACGCGGGTCGGTGAGGATGCTCGCCCTCGAGCTCCGCGCGCAGCGTGATCCGAAGGCGGCCCGGACCCGGGCTGCGTCCGATCCCGATGGGAAGGTGCGTAGCTGGACCTCGACCCGCCGCCCTCCACGCCGGGGCTCCGCATCCGTCGGAGGGGAGAGCCGACGGCAGGCGGGGAACGGAGGGCGGCGTCACCCGGAGTCCCACGAGGAGCCGGCGACCCTCTTCGAGACATGAGAGCTTCCGCCGCCCGGGGATTGGGCGAGCGCCATCCGGAGCTCATAGACGAATCCGGGTCACGGGCTCCTTCGTGCGCCTCGGTGGTGTGCCGGGGGGACGCGCGATGAGCCTTGCGGGCAGGTGGCGGATCCTAGAAATGGACCTATGGGATCGAGAGTTCATCGACCTCCTCGGGCCCGCCTTCGTCCAGTTCGGAATCGACCGGACCGGCCGCTTCCGCTTCATCGCCGTCGAGGGTTGGATGGATTCCCGCCATGCGCAGCGCGACGGGCGAGCGTGCGTCGAGTTCACGTGGGACGGCCAGGACGAGAGCGACTTGGCGAGCGGGCGAGGCTGGGCTGCGATTGCGGAGGGCGGCTCCTTGCGCGGCCATATCTACCTCCAACTTGGTGACGACTCCGGCCTTCATCGCGGTGCGCGTCGAGGACGAGTCCACGTCCAGGACGAGAAGGGCATGAGGGCCACGCGGAGTCGTCGATGACCGGCAGGGCTCGCCGGGCGGCCGATCCCCTCGAGCGCAGGATCGAGGCGGCGCTGGATCCTCGCCGGTTTGTTTCCGACCGCGCTTGCTCCTCGTTCGTCGGCGACCTCGACGATGTGGAGGCCGAGATCGCGCAGCTCATCCCGAGCGAGCCCGCTCGCGCGATCGCCCTTTACGAAGCCTTCATCGCAGGCTGTTACGAGAAGGCCAACGAGGTCGACGACTCGAGTGGCAGCTTCGGCATGTTCGTCACGAGCCTTTTCTGCGGCTGGATCAGGGCGCGCCAGGCCGTGAGAGCGGACCCCGACGAGACGGCCTCCCGCCTGCTCGCACGGATGGACGACGACCCTTTTGGCTTCTGCTACGAGCTCGAGAAGGACGTGGCCAGGGTGCTCGACAAGACCGGGCTGGCGGCGCTCGTGAAGCGCCTCCGGGCCCGCTTCGACGCGGCCGCCGCCACGACGGCTGCCGAGGAGTCCGCCCCGCGCAACCCGGACTGGGCGCACCGGCGCCTGGGCGCGGCTCTTCGAACGCTCTACCTCGCGCAGGGAGACTTCGAGGCCTACGTCGAGCTTGCGGAGGAGACGGGCCTTACCGCGCAGGACTGTCGCGCCGTCGCGACCATGCTCGTCCAGCGCCGCAAGCCCGAGCAGGCGCTGTCGTGGGTCGAGCGGGGCCTCGATCTCGACGCGAAGGCGGTGCATGGGGGCGATGGCGGGCTATGAGCTTGCGAAGCTGAGGCGCCGCCTCCTGACAAAGCTGGGTCGGGCGAGCGAGGCCCTCGAGGCGGCCTGGGCAGGGTACCGCGAGCACCCGAGCAGATACTCCTACGACGAGCTTATGAAGTTCGTGCCCAAGGCCGAGCGTCCGGTCTGGCACGAGAAGGCAATCCAGGCGGCCGCGGACACCGATCTCCCCTCCCTGATCGAGCTCCTGCTCGAGACAAGGGAGATCGGCCTCCTCGGGGACCTCGTGCGCCGCAGCACCGACCAGGCGCTGGAGGACGCGGGTGACCACGCGACCGAGCGGGCGGCGAGGAAGCTCGAGAAGACCCACGCCGACGCGGCGGCCCGGCTCTGGCGGGCCCTGGGCGTGCGCATCCTGAAGGCGAAGGGGAGCAAGCACTACGAGGCCGCCATCGAGAACCTCGGGCGAGCCAGGCGATGCTACGAGAAGGCGGGGCAAGACGCCGACTGGCGGGAGGTCGTCCGTGGGGTGCGCGCAAACCATCACCGCAAGACGGCGTTCATGCCCGGTTTTGAGAAGATGGCGGGCCCCCAGGGGCGCAGAGAGGAGCCGTCCTTCCTCGAGCAGGCGAAAGCGCGATGGGGGGCGTGACCTCGGGATGTCCAAGGCAGTGGGGCAGCAAGAGCTCAAGGATCGTACCTTTTGAGGGCGGGTCCGGGACGATGCGCTCGCCGTTGACTGCCGGGTCGCACATGATGAGGTTCATCGTGCTCCAGCCCGGCTCCCGAGGTACCCACTTCGCTCATCGCCAGGCCCCCGCAGGTTCGCCGGTCACCCGTTAAAGCCACCTTCGCATCATCGACCTCGAGGTCTCTACAGCGCCCGCAGCCTGACGACGAGGCCGTCCTCGTCGAGCGCCGGGCGCTGGAGGAGACCACCATCACCAAGTTCCGATCTCGGCTCCTTGACCAGTCGCAGCGAGGTGAAGAAGGCCACCACGTCGTCTATGTCTCGGCCCAGGAGCATCGGCCTGGTGCCGACGTTCACGTAATTCCCCAGGGGGTCGTTCACCGAATTCCGCACCCTGGTCCGTGGTGACGTTCTACCCCTTGGCGCCCCCTCTCTGCTTGGCTGGGCCCCTGCCGGGGCGCTTGTTCGG
>JBOGWP010000067.1:0-8225 GCA_050693875.1 Actinomycetota bacterium | reverse complement strand
GGCGGACGGCGACGTGGCGCACAACTTCGCCACGCTGCTCGGCCACCTGGCGACGCTCACCCGCAACCAGATCGTCTTCGAGGGCGGCGTCGGCATCGACAAGCTCGCCACGCCGACCCCCACCCAGGCAGGGCGTTCGAGCTCATCGGCACCACCATCCCCTTGGCCCTGCGATGATGTAGTCAGAACGCCAGGGCCCCCAAACCACGAACCCCCTGGTCGTCAGGGGGTTCGCTCGTCTCTGGGAACGTAACTTCGGACTAGGGACCACCCTCCACCCTTCCGCAAATCCGCAGCGCCGGATGCTTCGTGCCCTACGCGTCTCCTCAACGTGTCGACGAGGGGGAGGCCTATGACGTTCCGGGAGGTGTCGGTGATCGGTGTTCGAGAGATGCTCAGGTGGTCGCTGGCAGGCCGCGGGCTGCATGCTGTCGCCCGTCTGTCACAGGCTGACCACAAGACCGTGCGTCGCTACGTCGGGGCCGCCGTGGCGGCCGGCCTCCAGCGCGGCGACGGTGACGCTCACCGACGAGTTCCTCGGTGCGGTGTCGAAGCCGTCAAGGCCGGGCGGCCACCCGGAGAGCACGGCGAGGTATGGGTGGTGCTCGAGCAACTTCATCGAGAAGCAACTCGCCCAGGACCTGACCATGGCGCAAACCGCTACGCCGCCGAGACTCCCGAAGGCGAGCCCGACATGTCCATCGTGCCGGGAGCCACGTGGCTCGCGATGATGGCCCTCCCCTACTTTCCCGTCGTCGCCATGGCCGCCAAGGTTCGGACAAGAGGCGTTGACCTCGACTCCCGCCGCAACCGGACCCTCGTCATGCCGTGCTGGCGTGCGCCCCTCGATTCCTCCGCCATCGAGGTGATTCTCGACCACCCGCTCCTGGGCCTGGACAAGGAGACGGGCGGTGCTCGAGGGACCCGCGCCAAGCTTCAGGCGCTCGGCGTTCACGCGGTCCTCGCTTCGAGAGTGGTGCGCCGCCGGGTCGCCTCCCAGTCGGAGTACTACCTCGGAAAGGCGGAGCTGCTCCCCGGTCGAAATCGGTAGGGTGAGAGGGCGTGCCGGCTGATCCTGGCCCCTCGACCTGGCGCGAGGACGGGGTTCCGAGTCTGAGCGCCACAGGCCAAAAGGAGTCTCACCGAGCGGGTGAGGCCGGCCCGGTCCGGAGATCCCGGCGGCCGGTTAGCCGCTCCTGCATCCCCATCTGCCGGTAGGACTCGTGGAGCCAGCGCAACAGCTCGTCGTCGAGCTCGTCCTCCGACGTCACCCGCATCCAGTGCCCGAACCATCCCGGCGCGATCTCCTCGACCTTTCGGACCCGGGGGCTCGCCAGCGGCGCCGGCAGCGCGAAGGCGATCGTCATCCCCCGGTCGCTGATCGCGTGCACCCCCGCGAAGCGCACCCCACCCATGAACGCCACCCGGGTCTTTGCCGGCGCGACCTCGTACGGCCCGCACCGGGCGATCAGCGCCTCGAAGCGCCGGAAGAGCGCCCGGGCGCGAGGCCCCTTGCCCTCCAGGAGGCCCTCGACGGTATAGGGGCCGCAGGCGTGCCACAGGTTTCGGCTCACGAAGCGGCGCCCACACCTTGGGCACATCCAGCGCTCAGTCAGGCTCGACATGGAGGAACCTCGCCCCAGCCCCATCTTCACCTCAGGTGCGAGCGAGCTGGAGGTGCTGGACCATGGCCCCCGGCCTCGGAAATCAGCGTCGTCCTCGTGACCCGTTCAGTGCCACCGGAGGCGAAGCTGTGATCCTCAGTTGGGCTCGTTTGGGTCGTAGTTGACCATCCACTGGACGCCGAACCGGTCGCTGCACGCCCCGTACTCCGCCCCCCAGAACATCTTGTCGAGCGGCATCGTGATCTCCCCGCCCTCGGACAACCCCTTGAAGATGGTTGCCGCCTCCTCGGAGCTGGTCGGGCTCACGCTGACGGACATGGCGTTTCCGTTGACCGCCGGTCCCATCGAGCCGGGCCGGTCGGACCCCATCAGGACCTGTCCCTCCCCGAGCGGCAGCGACACATGCATGATCTTGTTCCCGTCCGGCTCGGGCGAGGGGGCGCCGGCCGGCATCTCGGAGAACCTGCTCAGGGTCGAGAACTCCCCCCCGAACACGCTCCGGTAGAACTCGAACGCCTCCTCGCAGTTGCCGCTGAAGTTCAGGTAGGGATTGACCTTTGCCATCGCCTTCCCCCGTTTCTGTTGGACGGCCCCCGGGTCATTACCGGTTCTGGTTGTGGCTTGAGCCGGCCGGGCCCGCCGCCCTGGCCCTCACTGCCTTGCAGCTCGTAGCATCTCGGGGGCCGGCTGCCCGATCAAGGGCGGCCGCAGGGGGCCGTCTCGAACTGGCTCCCCCCCTCGCTTGATCGGCGGATGCCGAGCCGTTGGATCCCGGCCCAGACGGGGGGGTTCCCTCGCATCGGGTGCGCTATTCCTGGTCGATCGAGTGTTCGGACGTTCGAAGATGGCGGAGGAACCAGCCGCGGGCGAGGGCGGCGACCTGGCCGAGCGCGCCGGTCTCCTCGAAGAGGTGGCCGGCACCGGGGACGATCACCAGCTCGGTGGGGGCGAGCATCTGCGCCATAGCCTCCCGATTCATCCCGATCACCGCGGTGTCGCGCTCCCCCACGACGAGCAGCGTCGGCGCTCGCACCTGCGGCAAGGACTCGCCCGCAAGGTCGGGCCGCCCGCCACGGGACACCACGGCCGAGACCCGGTGCGGGATCGCCGCGGCGGCGACGAGCGCGGCGCCTCCCCCCGTGCTGGCGCCGAAGAACCCGAGCGGCAGCCCCGCGGTCTTCGCCCGCCCCTCCAGCCAGCGTGCCGCGTCGGCGAGGCGGTCGGCGAGCAGGCCGATGTCGAAGCGCAGATGGCCCGTGCGCCGGTCGGCGGCCTCCTCGTCCTCGGTCAGCAGGTCCATGAGGAGCGTGGCGAGGCCCGCCTCCTGCAGCACGGTTGCAACCGAGCGGTTGCGCGGGCTGTGGCGGCTGCTGCCGCTCCCGTGGGCGAAGACGACCATGCCTGCCGAGCCGGCGGGCACGTGGAGGTCCCCCGCCACGTCGACGGCTCCGGCCGGGATCAGGACCTCGCCCATCCCGGCGTCAGGCCGAGCGGGCGAGCTCGCGCAGGTCGACGCCGTCGTCGGCGAGCTTCCCGGCGTCCACCGGGGTCCCGGCCCGGATCATCCGCATCGCGGCCCGCACCTCGCGGGCCCGGTCGACCCCGGCCACACCGACCAGCCGGCCGTGCTCCAGGTAGAAGGCGACGAAGCCGGCGCCCGGCTCTCCCCCGCGGACCACGAGTCTGTCCCAGGGGCCGTGGAACCCGGCGTACTGGAGGCTGTGATCGTAGAAGTCCGACCAGAACCAGTGCAGCTCGTCGTACGGTGCGGCGCTGCCGAGCATGCTGCGCGCCGCCGCCTCGCCCTGCTTCAGAGCGTTCTGCCAGTGCTCGACACGGATGTGCCGACCGGCGAGTGGATGGAGGTGCCGGGTCACGTCGCCCGCGGCGAAGATGCCGTCCACGTTGGTCCGGCAACGCTCGTCGACGACGATTCCGTCGTCCACCTGGACTCCCGACCCCGCGAGGAAGTCCACCACCGGCTCGACGCCGATGCCCACCACCGCGAGGTCGCACACCAGCGACACCCCTCGCTTCGTGCGGACGCGCTCGACGCGGCCGGCCCCCTCGAAGGCCTCCACCTGGTCGTCGAAACGCATCTCGACCCCGTGGTCTCGGTGGATCGGCTCGACCATCCGCCCCACCTCCTCGCCGAGGGCGCGCACCAGCGGTGCCGCGAAGATCTCGACGACGCTGACCTCCATGCCCAGCTGCACCAGGGTGGCGGTGACCTCGCTCCCGATGAACCCCATCCCCACCACGACCGCATGGCCGCCGGGCGCCACCTCCGCGCGAATGCGGTCGGCATCGGCGATGGTCCGCAGATCGTGGGCCCCTTCGAGCTCGACACCGGGAACACGCAGCCGGCGGTTGCGACTCCCCGTGGCCACGAGCAGCGCGTCGTAGGTAATGCGCTCGCCCCCGTCGGTGACGACGACCCGGTCACGGGGCTCGACCCGGGTCACCCGCTCGCCGAGCCGCAACGTGATCCGGTTGTCCTCCCAGAACGGGGCGGGGCGGACGAAGGTCCCCTCCACCGGCTTCTCTCCGCGCAGGTACTCCTTCGAGAGCGGCGGCCGCTCGTACGGGGGCAACGGCTCGTCACCCACGAGCACCACCTCACCGTCGAAGCCCTCCTCGCGCAGCGTGGCGGCCGCGGTCCCGCCGGCCATGCTTGCCCCGGCGATGACGAAACGTTCCATCACCTGCCCACCTGCAGCTCGCCGTTCTCGACGCGGACCTCGAAGGTCTCCAGCGGATCGACCGCCGGCGGCGTGATGACCGCGCCCGAGGCGACATCGAACTGCGAGCCGTGGCAGGGGCAGGTCAGCATCGTGCCCTCGACCCAGCCGTCGGCGAGCGAGCACCTCGCATGCGGGCAGTAGTCACCGAAGGCGTAGTAACCTCCCTCTACCCGCGCGACCGTCACCGGCTCCCCCTCCACCTCGAAGCGCACCATCGTTCCCTCGTCCACCTCGTCGGCGCTCCCCACCTTCACGAACTCCGCCATCGCACTCCCCTCCTCGTCGTTGACTATCTAAACCCTACCATCGTTCATTTTACATTTCCTTGCGGTGTGCCCCGGACGGTTCGGCGACCATGATGACCACGCACAGCCGCCGGCGAGGATGCCCATGAACAGGCAGCCGGACCGACCGGCCCGGCCGGCGCTGCCATGAGCCCCCAGGGCGGCCGACGCCAGCCTCGACAGTACCTCATGCCCTCGCTCCCCCGACCGGGACGCCCTCGGGCGGGACTCGGCCGGTGGACGTGACGGGGGTGCGCCCAGGTCGCCTATGATCCGGACGATGTCCGTGCCCACGAGGCCGAAGCCGGCTCGACCGCACGAACCAGGAGACCAGGCCCGGTCCGATGAGCTCGTCGACCTCTTGGTCGGCGTCGTCGCACGCCAGCGCCGTCACTTCGAGAACTGCGCCGCGCAGTGCGACCTGTCCCCACCGCAGGCCACCGCGCTCCTCCACCTCGCGTCGCCCGTCCCGATGCGGGAGCTGGCAGTGCGTGTGGGGTGTGACGCGTCCAATGTGACCGGCCTCGTCGACCGTCTCGAGGAACGCGGGCTCCTCCAGCGCCGTCCCCTCGCGGGAGACCGGCGCATCAAGCTGCTGGCGCTCACCGAGCAGGGCTCGGAGGTGCGGCGGCGGCTTCACCGGCGTGTCTACGACGAGTCGCCGCTCGTTGCGGCGCTCGCGCCCGGCAATCGCGCGCTCCTGCGCGACCTGCTCCGGGAGGCTGCTGTTGCGGACCCCGAGCGGCCCCAGTCCGTGACCAGAGGGGCGCGGTGAGCGGCCCGGGCAAGAGCCCGGCAGGCGGCTGGGCGAAGTCGCCCGAGAAGCTCGTCGACCTGTTCGAGGAGGTCGTTCCGGGACCGCCTGCCCGGACCCGAAAGATGTTCGGATACCCCGCGGCGTTCGTGAACGGCAACATGTTCATGGGGCTGCACGAGCACCGGTTCGTGCTGCGCCTGCCCGACGAGGAAAGGGCTCGGCTGCTCGATGAGGGGGCCACACCCTTCGAGCCGATGCCCGGCCGTCGCATGCGTGGGTACGTCGTGGTTCCCGAGTCGCTCCTGTCGGCGCGCGCCGAGCTCGAACAGTGGATCGCCCGAGCGCTGCAGCACGCCGCGTCGCTGCCCCCCAAGGAGAAGCGCCCGCCTGGGGGCACGGGCCGCCGCCCGCCAAGGTAATCGCGTCCCGCAGGAGCCCGGTGCACCCTTTTGGGCACCTCTGTCCCGCATGCCCCGGGGAGCCTGCTCAAGCGGACGTCCGCGGCATCCGACCACCTTGAGAACGGGTCGCCGCCCGCGCAGGCGCACTGCCGCGGCTGGGAGAGAAATAGATGCAGGCTCACGCACGGCGCGAACGTCGGACGCTTGGGAGTCGCACGGGGGCCGCTGCCGCCGTCTCCGGGGCGGGCCTCACTGCGTTCGCTGCTGTGTGCGTGTTCCTTGCGGCTGCCGCCGGAGGATCGGCCGGCGCCTGGATCGCGCTCCCGCTCGTGGCGGCGCTCGGCGGATGCGTTCTCTCCGTGCGTCCCATGCGGCGCACCCCGTCGTTGGCTGCCCGCTCGGGTCAGGTGGGCGCCCCTTCCGTCCCGGCTCGGGCCGATCGGGCCGGGCGGGAACCGGAGGAGGTCCCCGCGCTTCCCGAGCTCGACCCGCGAGTTGATCTCCTCCTCCGCCATGGAACCGAGGTAGTGATGGTGCTCGACCGACAGCGCCGGATCCGCTATGCAAGCCCGTCGGTGGAGGGCGTGCTCGGGTCGTGCCGCGAGGAGCTCGTCGGTGGCGCCTTCGACGCCCTCCTGCATCCCGGTGACGCCCGGGAGGTGAGCGTCATGCTTGCCCAGGCGCGGGTCCATCCCGAATCGCCGATCGGACTCCGCCACCGCCTCCGTCGCTCGGACGGCTCGTGGTGGCGCGTCTCGACGGTGATCACCGATTTCCTCGACGAGGCCGCGATGCCCGGCATCGTGCTCAACATTCGCGACGTCGACGAGCGCGAGGCGCTCGAGGACCAGTTGCGCCGCCTCGCCTTCCAGGACTCCCTCACCTCGCTGCCGAACCGTGCCCTCTTCACCGACCGGGTGACGCACGCCCTCGCCCGCTCGCCCCGGACGGGCGAGCAGGTGGCCGTCCTCGTCGTCGACCTCGACGACTTCAAGCGCGTCAACGACGCGCTTGGGCATCGCATCGGGGACCAGCTGATCCAGGGGGTGGCGAGCCGGATGGCCGCGGTCGCACGCCCCGGGGACACGCTCTGCCGGCTCGGGGGGGACGAGTTCGCCCTCCTCGTGGAGAACGTCCGAGATCCTTCCCACGCGGTCGCAGTCGCCCAGCGGGTGCTCCTGGCGCTGCGGACGCCGCTCGTCCTCGCAGACCGCGAGGTGGCGGTCGGAGCCAGCATCGGGATCGCGCTGGGGCTCGGCGACGGCGACGGCGCCGACGACCTCCTGCGCAAGGCGGACGTCGCGATGTCGATTGCGAAGGCGGGCCGACGTGGCTATCAGCTCTTCGAGCCGGCGATGCAGCGCGCCGCGGTGGAGCGCCTCGAGCGTGATGCCGAGCTGCGCCGCGCGGTCGAGCGCGGGGAGTTCGTCCTCCACTACCAGCCGCTCGTCGACCTCGGAAACGGCGAGCTGCTCGGGGTCGAGGCCCTGGTGCGCTGGCTTCATCCGGAGCGAGGGATCCTGCCGCCGGGTGATTTCATCGGCATGGCCGAGCAGAACGGCCTGATCGTCCCGATCGGCCGCTGGGTGCTCGGCGAGGCCACTCGGCGCGCTCGGGCATGGCAGGAACGCTTCGGTCGCCCCCTGCGGGTGGCGGTCAACATCTCTCCCAAACACCTGCAAGGCCCGTCGCTCGACCACGACGTGCGGCGGGCCCTCGAGGAGTCCGGCCTGCCGTCCGAGAGCCTGGTCCTCGAGATCACCGAGAGCGTCCTGATGCAGGACACCGAGGACATGCTGGAAAGGCTCGCGGGGCTGCGGCGGCAGGGGGTCCGGCTGGCGATCGACGACTTCGGGGCCGGCTACTCCTCGCTGGGGTATCTGGGCCGCTTCCCGGTCGACCTCCTCAAGATCGACCGCTCCTTCGTCCGCAGCCTCGGCGGGAGCGTCGAGGACTCGGCGGTCGTGCGTGCCATCCTCAGCCTGGCCAGCACGTTCAACCTCGACACCGTGGCCGAGGGCATCGAGACCCCGACGCAGCTTGCCGAGCTTCGCACGCTGGGCTGCCCGGTCGGCCAGGGATTCCTGATCAGCCGGCCACTCGAGGAGGAGGCGCTGCTTCCCCTGCTCGCCGAGGGCACGGTCGGAGAGGGCTGGAACCGCGGGGACTGATCACCACCCAGCGCCCGGCCCGCGTGGGGGGCCCAGGGGGTTTACTCGGGACGGCCCTGGGACGCCGGCAGGCGCATGCGCACCAGGGCCCAGGGGGTTTACTCGGGACGGCCCTGGGACGCCGGCAGGCGCATGCGCACCAGGGCCCCGCCGAGCTTGCTCCGGCGGATCTCGAGCCGCCCGTTGTGGGAGCGCAGGAACCGGTCGACGATTCCGAGGCCGTAGGAGCCGAAGCCGGCCGGC
>JBOGWP010000066.1:0-8408 GCA_050693875.1 Actinomycetota bacterium | reverse complement strand
CCAAGGCATGGACCCGCGTCGACCGGGACTACGAGGCGCTCCGTATCGGCATGCAAGCCCTCTTCGACGACCTCGGCACCTCACCAGGAGCACGTCCATGGCCGCATGAACAACTTTTTGTCGATGCGGAAACCGCAAGCGGCTAGTTCGCGCGAGAACGAGCCACGGACGCGTAAGTGCCCCGAGTGGCATTCTGACCGAAGCCTTCCTGCCTCTCGGGGCGAGGCACACGATAGATCCCCCGCCGGGCCAGGTCAATACCAGGCAAAGAAAATTGTTCGCGACTTCGGATGAGAATTCCTGCCCGCCGGATCAGCCCGTGTCCCGCTCCGACGCAGGAGCCGCCTCGCGGGCAGGTGCAGCTTCGCGATCCGTGCTCTTCGTCGATCCGCGCGGGGCCACCGCACGCACCGCTCCCTCTGATCCCATCGGCCCGGCGAGGCCCGTCAGAAACGCACGGGCGGACTCGTAGGCGGAGTCGATGAGACGTTCGGTCTGACGCAGGTCCGTCAGATGCACGTGTCCGACTTCGACCGGCGGCAGCTCGACGATCTTCGCCTCGTGCCGGTAGCGCTCCAGGTCGTGCCGGTACCGCTGGGCCCTGGCCAGGACCATCCCGTGCATCATGAAGTCGTGGGGCCTCTGGAGCCCCCGGTGCTGGTGTGCGGTGTTGACGTTGAGGACGTAGATCGAACGGGCACCGAGCTCGACCGCCCGCGAGACCGGAACGTTGTTGGCAACGCCGCCGTCGACGTAGGTGACCCCGTCGATGGTGACCGGAGGGAGCGCCCCCGGCAGCGCCGCCGACGCAAGCACCGGCTCCACGAAACCGCCGGACGAGAACCACGCCTCCTCGCCGGTGTCGATCTTCGTGGCGACCACGTGGGCCGGGATGGCGAGCTCCTCGAAGGTCTCGGCGGGGATGTGGGTCTCGAGCAACCGCCGGAGGCCGTCGTTCGAGTAGAGGTGGGAGCCCCGCCGCAGCGCCTTCCACGCCGAGACCACCCGGCCCCCGCGGAAGAGGTCGTCGCGGCGCATCCGCACCCAGATCGCTCGTAGCCTGTCGACGCCGTCGATGGTTGGGTCGTGGGCCATGAAGACTGCGTTCAGGGCGCCCACCGAGGTCCCGACGACGAGATCCGGCCGGAGTCCCTGCTCCAACAGGGCCCGGAGGAGGCCAACTTGGAGCGCACCCAGCGCGCCGCCCCCGGAGAAGACGAACGCCAGGGGCTCGCGGCGGCGTATGAGCCTGCTACGCCACTCGTTCCAGCGCAGCGCCATGATGCTCCCCGCTCACGCTCGACCGTCCGAATCCATTATCGGCCGTGCAACGGGCGTCGGCACCATGCGCTCGGCGGATTTTGCTAGCCCGTAACCTTCTTCGTGACGCGGGCCGCGGTCTTGGCCGCCGAGCGTCGAGCGCTCGTCGCCTGCTCCTTCGCCTTCGAGCCCGCCGCCTTGCCCGCCGACTTCGCGGCGCTCACGGTCGACGTCGCCGCCCTCTTCGTCCGATCGGTGGCCTTCTTGACCTCACGGCTGTCGGAGAGCTTCTTCGCTCCGGAGGTGATCGTGTCCACGGCGGCCTTGGCGGCGGCGGCCATCGCCTTCACCGCGTCGGCACCCTGCTTGCGGGCCTGCTTGAGCTCCTTCGACCCGCTGATCTCCGTCCCGGTCTCCCTGGCGATCTTTCCGGCCCGGTCTGCTGCCTTCCGCAGTGCGGCCGCGGCCTCCTTCACCATCTTCCGGGTGTCGCTCAGGTCCTTGCGCAGCTTTCTGTCGGCCACCGATCCCACCTCCTTTGGGGAAGCTCTCGATCGAGGGACGTGCCGCCGGATGCGAGGGCGCGTCGCCAGAGGCCCAATGCTAACTCTCAGCCAAAGGAAGGGGGCCCGTTATCGGGTCTATTTACGAGATCGGACCAGAAGTGACGGGGCCGGTCGTCGTCGCTGCAGCGACGGGCTCCTCGAAGATCTCCCGCATGAGCGCCTCGAGCTGGTCGCCCACCAGCTCCTCGCGCTCGAGAAGCTCGTCGCGGATCCGCTCGACCGCGTCACCGCGGCGCTTGAGCAGCGCGGTGACCTCGGCCTTGCACTGCTTCAGGATGCCGTCGATCTCGTCTTTGATCTCCTTGTCCTTCAGCATGTGCTCGACGATGTCGGAGCCGCCGTAGACCGACCTCGGAATGACGGTGTAGGCGAGAAGTCTCCGGCCCATCCCCCACTGCCCGATGTACTGAACCGTCCGCATCGTGGCGTTGTAGAGGTCTCCGCCGGTGCCGCTGGTCGAGGTGCCGAACCAGATCTCCTCCGCGGCCATGCCGGCAAGCGAGACCTTGATCTCGTTGAGCAGGTCGTCCTTCGTGCGGCTGAAGCGCTCCTCGAGCTCGAGCGAGTGGACAAGCCCGAGGGCCTCCTCACGCTTGATGATCGTGATGACCTGGATCTGCCGCTCCTTCGACTGGAGCTCACGCGATGCCACGGCGTGACCGGCCTCGTGGACGGCGGTCATGACCTTCTCGCGCTCGGTGTACTTCACCGGCTGCTTCAGCCCGATCTCGTCGACGAGCTTGGCCTGCCAGACGTCATGCCAGCTCAGAGCATCGCGCCCGTCCTGGAGGGCCATGATCAGGGCCTCGTTCACGATGTTCTTGATGCGGGCCGGCGAGTAGCCGATGGTCACCTGTGCGAACTTGTCGAGGTCGATCGGCTCGTGGCGGACCTTGTTCAGGTAGTACTGGATGATGTCCTTGCGACCCTCCTTGTCGGGGAGGCCCACGTGGACCTTGCGGTCGAAGCGGCCCGGCCTGAGCAGGGCGGGGTCCAGATCCTGGGCCCGGTTCGTCGCTCCGATGATCAGGATGTTGTACGAGGGGGACTTCTTCTTCATCCGGAACACCCGCCGGATGTAGCGCTTGAGCCCCCGTGGGACCACGAGTCCGTCCATCTGAACGAGCAGCTCGTTGATGATTCCGCCGCCGCCGCCGCCCATTCCGCCCATGACCACCGGGTGGGTGTTGCCGCCGGCCACGCCCGGTCCAAACACGCGCCCGAACAGCCCGGGTCCCTCGGCCCTCGCCATCGCGACGCCGCCCCGGGATCCGATCGCGTCGATCTCGTCGATGAAGATCACGCAGCCGTCGTAGCGCTTGGCGAACTTGCGGGCCTTCCGGAACATCATCATCACGCGCATGTTGCCCATGCCGAGCCACATGCTGGAGAAGCCGGTCCCGGTGGCGCCGAGGAACGGGACCCTGACGGTGCCCGCAAGCGCCTTTGCCAGCAGGGTCTTTCCGGTGCCCGGCGGGCCCTCGAACAGGATGCCGTGCGGTGGGTAGCCACCGACCTTCTTGAAGTCCCGGAACCCCTGGAAGAGCTTGACGACTTCCTTCACCGATTCCACGACCTCCTTCTGGCCACGCACATCCTCAAAGCTCTCCTCGTACTCGCCCGGCATGATCTTGTACGAGGCTCCCCGAGCGAGGAACCAATACAAGGCTGCGAACTGGATGACGATGAACGACGCCACGAACAGCAGGTTCAAGATGAGCCTGAGAACGCCGAAGAGCACGCCGGGCAGGGCCTTGTGCGCCTCCCGAGCGGTGCAGCCGACCTCGGTGCCGGAGGGGTCGACGCAGGTGTTGACGAGCTGGAACACCCACAGGTAGCCGACGTAGAGAATCAGCAGGACAACGATCCTGGGGAGCCAGAGGCGGAGTCGTTTTTGCCAGGTCAAGGGGCTTCCGATCAGGTTAGGGCGGAAACTTGCCAATTATAGGGGTGGTGGTGGTAATAGCGGCACGGATGACGCGATCTTGAGCGCTCGGCGGTATCCGCAGGGGAGACATGCCGTCGCACGCCGAAATGCCTGCTCCGCTGCTGGCTTCCTCCCGCACAGCCTTCCTTGCCTGAGCGCGGCGAGGGTCCGTCGGAATGCGAGCCCCAAGAAGTGGAGGTGCCTCCGCCCGGGGAGTCGGCGGCTGTCAGGAGGATTCGTCGCGGCCCGCCCGCGGGAACCGCCGGTCGACCTCCTCGAGATTGAACAGGGGCCGCTCGAACCCGGCCTGGTCGAGGAGCTCGGCGATGCGGTTTGCCGTCCAGCCCCTCCGGCGCAGCTCGACCACGAGGTTGATCCCGGCGAGCTCCTTCCCGCACGAGGGGCAGTAGGCCCACTCGTACCCGCCGTCCGGCAGCACGTTGCCGCAGAAGCCGCAGGTGTCGGTCGAGAGTCGCTCCTCCGGATAGGTCTCGTACCCGTCGAGAAAGCCCCGGGCGTAGTCCCAGGTCACGTACTCGTCGGGGTCCGGCTCCCATGCCGGTTCGTGGACCGGGGGCTGCCCCGACTCGAGGATCTGCTGGAGGTTGGCAGCGAGGAGGTCCCACCCGAGGAAGTGATCCTCCTCGCAGTCGGGGCAGTAGACGACGACGCCCCTTATGCCGCGGCTGGCCAGAACCGTCTTCAGAGTCTTGACGTCGAGGAGATCCTGCTCGAGGGCTTCGCGCTCCTCTTCGTCGATCTCCGCAGACTCTTCTTCATCGCCGTCGAACTCTGGTTCGTCGCTATGCTCTTCGAAAGCCATCGACCCCTATCCTACTGCCGCGGGTTCCGAAGGAGGAGCGCGAGTGATCGAGGTGAGAATCGGGATTGTCGACGTGACCAAGGAGCTCTCGATCGAGCTCGAGGAGACCCCGGAGAGAGCGGTCGAGCTCGTGAACGCTGCATTGCGGGGAGACACCGACCTGCTCTGGCTCATGGACAAGAAGGGAACGCAGATCGGAGTGCCGAGCGCAAAGATCGCCTACGTGGAGGTGACGTCGGCCGGCGGGGGCCGCGCGGTGGGCTTCGGCGCAACTCCGTAGCGTCCTTTCAGGGTTTCATCGCCGGATTTCGTCGCCGCGAGGCGGGGCCGATTCCACAAGTCGGCGACCGCCCCCGCCTATAATCCGCGGCGTGGCGGGCCCCCCATCGCACTTCGCGTCGCTGTTGAGAACGCGCCGCGGCTATCTCGGGACGATCGGGTCCGACGGGGCGCCACGGGTTCTCCCGGTCTGCTTCACCTGGGCGGGCGACGTGATCTGGACCGCCATCGACGGGAAACCTAAGAAGGCCGCCATACCGGAGCGCATCCGGAACATCGAGGCCAACCCCGAGGTGTCGTTCACGGTGGACCGGTGGGACGAGGATTGGTCGCGTCTGTCCTGGCTGCAGGCGCGGGGGGCGGCGAGCGTCCTCGCCGACGGGCCGGAGTCGCGTCGGGCAAAGGATGCGCTGCGCGACAAGTACCCGCAGTACGCCTCGACCCCGCTCGACGGTCCCGTGATCCGCATCGACGTCGACCGCTGGCAGGGCTGGCCGGCGTAGCGGCGAGGGCGGCGTCCCGCCGCCGGGTCAGTCGCCCGGCTGGCCGACCAGCACCCCGATGCGATCGAGAAGCCGCGTCGGCTCGAACGGCTTGAGGAACACGTTCTCGTCGCCGACGAGGCCCTTGCAGCGGTCGAGCGCCTCGTACTTGCCGGTCACGACGATCACCGGGACCGAGGCCAGCGTCGGCTCGGACTTGAGCGCGCCGATGACGGTCTCACCATCGACGTCGGGCATCATCAGGTCGAGGATCATCAAGCTTGGCCGCTCTTCGGCGGCGCGTCTGAGCGCCTCCTGACCGTCCGCGGCCTCGACGATCTCGTAGCCCTCCACCTCCAGGAGCACCTTGATCAACTCACGGACAGACGGGTCGTCCTCGACGAGAAGGATGGTGGTGTGGGGCATGGCGAACCGCCAGCGTATCGAAGCACGCCTCCCACGGTGCAACCCGAATCGCTCGTTCTCGGGAGAACGGGATGCTTGCGTACATCGAGCCCGGAGATCAGGCCTCCGGTGGGGAGGGTGGCTCCGGCGGGCGGGGCGCCATCGGCGGGGGCTCAGGAGGACGCGTCGGCGTGATCACGGCCTCATGCTCGTCCGCTGACATCTCGCCGGCTCCCCCGGCCTCGCCCTCCTCGGGCTCGGAGGCGGGAGCGACGGGCGACCTCTTGGCGGCCCTCATCCCCTCGGGTTCGTCGAGGAAGAACGTCTCGTAGAGCAGCGACCCCAGCGTCGCCCCGAGCAGTGGTCCGATGATCCACACGGGCCAGTTCTTGAACGCCCCTGCGACGAGCGCGGGGCCGATCCACCGAGCAGGGTTCATCGCGCCGCCGCTGAACGAGCCTCCCGCAATGACACCGGCCACCACGACGAGTCCGACCGCTACCGGCGCGAGCGCGGGCCGGGCGCGGCGGTCGACGCCGACCGCCCACACCGCGAGCGCGAGGAAGAACGTCAGCACGATCTCGACGCCGACCGCCTGCAGCAGCGTCACACCCTCCCCGACTCCGGGCGCCCCCCCGCCGACAAACTGATAGGGCCGTTCCGGCATCAGCGCCCGCACGAACCCACCCGCAACCAGCGCGCCGGAGAGCTGGCCTCCCACGTATCCCACCAGCTCGCCGCCTGGCAGCCGGCGCGAGAGGAACGCCGCGAAGGAGATCGCCGGGTTGAAGTGCCCGCCGGAGATGCGGCCGAACGCCGCGACGGCGACCGTCACGGCGAGCCCATAGGCCAGCGCGAGGCCGAGGGGGCCGAACGAGTCGGTCACGCGAAACGACGAGAGGTACACGTCGGCGACGAGCGAACCCGCCGCCATGAACACGATCATGAACGTGCCGACGAACTCCGCAAGGTACTTTTTCATCCGCGCGCTCAATTCGCTCGGCGGCAGGGGCCCGGCGAAGCCTAGGAGCTAGCCGCGGGAGCGTCAAGGAACGGGACCTCCGCCTGGCGCCCACCTGTAGACTCCCGCCCGTGCGACTTCTCGAGATCACCAATGACTTTCCCCCTGCCCTCGGTGGCATTGAGAACTTCACCTACTCGCTCGTCCGGCGCTGGGAACGCGACGACGTCGTCGTGCTCACCAGGCTGATGCCGGGCTCGGACTCGTTCGATCGCGAGCTCCCCTTCGAGGTGGTGCGCGAGCCGGTCGGCACGCTGATGCCGACGCCGGCGTTGCTGCGGCGCGCTCGCGACATCATCCGTTCGCACTCCATCGACGTCGTCCACTTCGCAAGCTCGTTCCCGCTCCCGCTGATGGGGCCGGCGCTGCGGCGTGCGTGCGACCTTCCGTTCGCGGTGTCGCTGCATGGTGGCGAGTTCATCCTTCCGGCATCGATGCCGGCGCTGGGCGGTCGCGTCGCCGCCGCCCTCCGGCGCGCCGGCTTGCTGCTGCCGAACTCCGGCTACGTTGCCGACGCGGTGGCCCGGTTCGTGGGCGACGACCCACCCTTGGAGATCGTGACTCCCGGCGTCGACCCCGAGATGTTCTCGCCCGACCCCTCCCCGATGGACCTTCCCGAGGCCGCCGGCGGGGGACCCGTGATCGTCTCGGTGTGCCGCCTGGTGGTGCGAAAGGGTCCCGGCACGCTGCTCCGTGCGCTGCCGAGGGTCCTGCGGCGGCACCCGGATGCACGCACGCTCATCGTCGGAGGCGGCCCCGACCTCACACGCCTGCGGCGCCTGGCGGCATCGCTCGGACTGACCGGCATCGTCTTCACGGGGCCCGTCGCCTGGAGCGACGTCCCTCGCTACTACCGCGCCGCCACGCTCTTCGCACACCCGGCCCGCGAGCGCTTCGGCGGGCGTGAGACCGAGGGGTTCGGGATGGTGTATCTCGAGGCTGCATCCTCGAGCGTGCCCGTGGTCGGGGGCGACGTCGGCGGTGCGCGAGATGCCGTCGACGACGGACGCACCGGCTATCTGGTCGATGGGCGGAGCAGCTTTGCCACCGCCGAGGCAATCCTCACCCTGCTCGACGATCCCCAGCGCGCCGCGGCGATGGGAGCCCGCGGGCGCGCCCGCGTGATGGACCAATTCACCTGGGAGTCGGTCGCCCAGCGCTTCCAGGAGGCGATGACGAAGCACCTCTCGTAGCGCTCCGTCCCGGAAGTAGGTTCGGCATCGAGAGCGCCTCCTGCGCCACGAGCGCAAGGCGCGAGGAACAGGACAAGCAGTGCAAGCTCGCGGCCGAGCGAAAGCGAGGCCACAGCCGCGTCCCGTACGTACGCAAGCGACGAGCAGCGGGGAGAGCAGTGCCATCTCGTGGCCGAGCGCATGCGAGGCCACTGCAGCGATCGGGGATGCAGGGGCGCTCGAATGCCAAGGTATTTCGGGACGGAGCACTCCCTAGTGCCCTGACCACTAAGGTTTGCGCGCCTGAACACATGTATGGGGTATCCGGTTGCCTCCAGTAGAATATGGAGCGTGACGAGGCAACAGTTCTGACCCCCCGGGCCGGCATCGACTACCCGGCCACGTGGCAGGACTTCGAGTCCTGGTTCCCCGAGGACGACGCTTGCCGAAGGTACCTGGCTCGACTCCGCTGG
>JBOGWP010000065.1:0-9420 GCA_050693875.1 Actinomycetota bacterium | reverse complement strand
ATCGGACGACGCTCGCCTTGCCCTTGGCTTCTCCACGACGTACCAGGCGCTGCAACCGCCGGCCCTCCTCCTCGGTCAGGCGGCGGACCTTCACCAGTTCGCTCATGTCGAACAGGCTGCTACGCCGGGCTCCTCAGGTGGTGGATTTGCGGGCGTTCCAGTGTGGTCAGGGCACTACTCCGTCGCCCCCGGCTACGGTCGATCCGTCCGCAGCGGCTGCGGCACCAGCACGGCCCGCTGTTCGCGCTGCTTGCGCCATCCGTACCGGGTCAGGGCCCGAGGCTTGTACACCGACAGCGCCGTGGCGACGAGCAGCAGCACGAGGGCCGCGCTCGAGTGGAGCACGGGTGACGGGTCCCGGAGCAGCTGGAGGCCGCGGCTCGACACGGAGGCCTGTGCCGCAACGGTTCCGAGAGAGCGAAGCGTCGGCATGTACATCAGCAGGACGATGTTCGCGAACACGTTGATCAGCAGCTTCGCCACCACCCAGTAATGCCTGAACAAGCCCCACGTGGTGGTCAGAGACTGGACCATCCCGGTTGCCAGCGAGGCGACGCTCAAGGGGACGATGGCGAAGCGGGCGGTCATCTCCATCCCGAGCGAGGCACCCCGCACAGTCTGGGCCTCCGGGTTGGTCAGCCCGGCCACCGCGAGCCCAAGGAAGGCCACGACCGCGCCGAGCCAGCCCACCGATGTGGTGACGTGGGCGGTCAGCGTGAGCTTGCGGAGGCCGGGACCCAGCGTCATGGCATGTGGCCGGCGGGGGGTGAGTGGCCCCCACTGGGCCCGAAGTGGCGCCGAGGCGTGTGTCCGCCGCCGACGAGCAAGACGATGATGAGCAGGACCACGACAAGGGCGCTGATCCCGGACACCTTCACCCAGCGGGGTGCGCGGGGGGGTGTTGCGGGATCGGGGCGTTGAGGAATGCCTGCCATGTGCGTCTCCTGATTGCTCGGATCGTGCCACCCATCTTGATGTAGACAACCTGTCGCTGTCAAACCAACATGTCTCTACTGTGGGCACCACGTATACTCGCATCGTGCCCAAGCTATGGAACCAGACGATCGAGGCGCACCGGCGCGGGGTGCACGACGCGATCCTGCACACCGCAGCCGCCATTGTGGCGGGGATGGGCTGCGGTCGGTGACGATGTCGCAGATCGCTGAGGAGGCGGGCATCGGACGGGCTACCCTCTACAAGTACTTCTCGGACGTCGAGACGATCCTGCTGGCCTGGCACGAACGTCAGATCGCCGGGCACCTCGCCTACCTCGCCAAGGTGCGGGACCGTGCCGGTGGCGCGCACGGGCGCCTCGAAGCCGTCCTCGAGGCTTACGCCCTGATGTCCCACGAGACGGGCGGGCACCGCGACAGCGAGTTCACGGCGTTCCTGCATCGAGACGAACAGGTCGACGGAGCGACGCAGCAGCTTCGCGGCATGATCCGCGACCTGCTGGCCGAGGGGGCAGAGACGGGCCACGTTCGGGATGATGTCGCGCTCGATGAGCTCGCGAGCTACTGCCTGCATGCCCTTGCTGCGGCCCGGAGTCTGCCCTCGCAGGCCGCGGTCCGCCGGCTCGTTGCCGTCATCCTCGCCGGTTTGGCCTCCGCTTCTGCCAAGGCCCGATGAGACCGAAGGGGTCCGGGCCCACTGCCGGAGCCCGCACAGGACTCATCTCGGCCGTCCGTCCAAAACGATCTAGTCCCAACGGCACCCAATATTTGGCACGGCCGGGCCATTCGCCCAAAGGCCCACGCGTCCGATGTACGCCGTGAAGAGCAAAAGCGTCTCGAACGGAGGAACCACATGGCACCCAAGACCGGCACGCGTGTCGAGAACGACTACCTGCGGACGGCGGACGTCGCCGCCCTTCTGCACGTCTCCCCCAAGACCGTGGCGAGGTGGGCGAAGGAGAACCGGCTGCCCTTCGTGAAGACCCTCGGGGGTCACCGGCGATTCCCTGCGTCCGCGATCCGCGACCTGGCCGACCGGCTGAAGTCGGAGGACATCGAGCTGCCCGAGTAGGCGGGCTCGACGAAGCTCCCTACGAGACGCGCTGGTCGCCGCGGAACAGCCGGCGCGAGGTACGCACGACGTGCAGCGAGAGCGTCAGCAGCACGAGCGCGGCGGCGTAGAACTTGAGCTTGTCGGCGACCTGCAGCACGGCCTGCGCCCGCTCGCGAAGGGGCGGAGCGGCCTGGACCTGCTGGCCGTCGTCGGCCTGCTGCACGACCTCGGGAGCGTCCTCCGGGACGGGCTCCGTGTAGGGAAGCACCGGGTTGAAGCCCGATGGGATCGCAGGGTTCTTCCCGCGGATGATGCGCGGCGTCGGGATGGGGGCCGGGGCGGCCGCTGCCCCGGCACCCGGAGCCGGCTCGGGGCCGGCAGCCGCCGGAGCCTGGGCTTGGATCGGGCTCGTGGCCGCCGAGGGCGGCGACGAGAGGGTCTGGTCCGGGTTCCACGCCCGTCGTGCCGCGGTCACCTGATAGCGCAGATCCACGCCCTTCGGCGCCGACTCGTCCCGGTACTTCGCCGCCGGCTTGTCGACGTTCGCGAGGGGGTCGAAGGGCCCTCCACCAACGCTGCGAGCCACCGAATACCGAATGAGATCCGGCTCGGAATTCGCCGCCCATGAGACCGCGATGGCGTCACCGTCGGATTGGGCGTTCACACCGGTCGGAGCCCGCGGTGGGTTGTTGACGTGCAGGTCGCCGATCTCCTTGACCGTGTCGACGCCGGTGGTGTCGTCCAACTGCGAGCGAGCGGTGGCGACGAGCCGGTAGGTGCCGTTGAATCGGGTCAGGCCGTACGTGTCCCAGCTGAGTGAGATTTTGTTCTCAACCGTTTTCAGTCCCAGCGGGTTGTCAGTCGGCGGCGCATCCTTCGAGAAGCTGAACTCGACGCGCGGGTCCGCAGAGACAATCGAGAGCCGAAACGAGACGAGGATCAGGGCCCGGGCCTCCACCTCGACCCCGTGCGCCCCCTCCAGTACCGCGCCTGGCTCGGGCCCCTGCAGGAACTCGATGGCCGCGTCGTTGCCCTCGGCCGTACCCGAGAGGGCGAGGACGGGGGCCGAGAGCAGCAGGAGCGTCAGCAGGATCCGAAGGCGGTTCATACCGGCTGTGTGGAGACGAGCTTGGCCCGCACGACCAGGCGCTGCTTGGAGCTGCCCCGCGGGTGGCAGGTCGTGAGGGTGAGCATGGGATCGGTGGTGGGCTCGATCACCCTCCAGTCGTCCGGCTTCGTGACCCATGGGTTCGCATGACCGTCGAAGGTGGGAACCACCTCGTAGGTGTGCCGGGCGAAGGGCGTGACGAGCACGATCGTGTCACCCGCTTTCAGGTTGTCGATATTGGCGAACGGTTTGCCATTCATCGTGCGATGTCCGGCAATGCCGACATTGCCGACTTCTCCGGGAAGCGGGGTCACCTGGTAGTGGCCGGCACCCGCGGCAAGTGCCTCCAGTGAGATCCCCTCGACCACGATCGAATCGACGCTGAGCCTCGGAATGATGATCCGGGTCAGCGGCTTGCCGTCCTCGACCTTCCGGGCCAGGTAGACCTCACGCGACTGAGGCGTATCAAGCTGGGTCGCGAGGGTTTTCTGCTGACGCCCTGCGCGCCAGTCCGTATAGAAGGGGTACAGCGCGAGCCCTGCACCTCCGGCAACCATCGCGAAGGCCACGAGGGCCAGGAGCGCGGCCGCCGCCTTGCGAGCGGGCGGGGTCTTCACCGGAAGGATCGACTGCGGCATCCTCAATCACCTTACCGCGTGGGTCGGGCGCAGGCCGGGCGGCGAGCCGGGGAACTTCGCTGTGCCCCGATCCCCCCTCCGCCCGGCCCGTCATCGTCGACGAGGCCAAAGGCAACCCCGGCCCCACTGGGGGGCCGGGGATTTGCCTACAGGTGTTGCTTTGCGGTCAGACCCTCGTGGCCGCCAGCATCCGCTGGGACCGGCGAAGCAGGGCCGTGCCGCCGACGCCGAGCAGCAGCGCACCGCCCAGGTAGTACCACACCGGTCCACCGGTGACGGGCAGCGGGCCACGGCCGACTCGAGGAGCGTTCAGGACGAACGTGCCTCGCAGCGGCGTGTTGATCGTCGTTCCGCCCTGGGCGCCCCCGAGGCCGCAGTTGGCGGTTGCCACCACGGTGTCGGTGAGTTGGCCGGAGAGCGAACCCGAATCGATTCTGACCGAGAGTTTCAATGTCTTGGACTCTCCCGGAGCGAGCGAGCCCAGGTTCTCCCAGACGACCTTGCCGCCGGCGGTGGAGTTGGCGGTCGGGTCGGTTCCGACGATCGTGAACCTGACACCCCGGCTGGCTGCGATGGTGTCCTCGACCCTGAGGTCGGTGAGCGTGCAGTCGAACGGGTTGTTCACGGTGATCAGGAAGTCGAACGTGTCACCGATGTTCACGGTGTCGGGAGCGGTCTTCGTCACGGGGATCGGGCAGACGACGCCGCCGGCCGGAACCCGTGCCGAGGTCTCCATGTGGCCGACCCTGAGGTCGGTGACCTGGCCCACACCTGGGACGTTCAGGGTCACCCGGGCCACGTCCACCGCAGCCGAGGCCTCGGTGCCGTCGCCGGCAACCGTCGGCTGGCTTGCGGCGTTGCCGCCGATCTGCCGCGGGTCTTCACCGAGGGCGATCTCGCCGATGCCCGCCGGTAGCGGCACGACCAGGCCGGTCGAGCCGAGCAACTGCTGAGTCGTGACTGAGATGAGCTCGGCGCCGACGTTGTTGAGCAGCCGCAGAACCGGCGTCGATGGGCTTACGCTGCCCGGTCCATAGAAGACGTAGGCGCCGTTGTTGACGCCGGTCGCGACCGAGCGGAGCACCCACTCACCGGCGATCTCGAGCGTGAACTGCCCGCCGAGCAGCGACACCGGGGCGATCGTCTCACGAACCTCGCTCATGAGTCCGAGGTTGGAGCCAATGACGTTGCCCGAGGAGTCGGTCTGCGGAACGAGCCGGGTGCGTGAGAGGGACTGCGAAACCTTGCGCTCCTCGGGGAGGTTGGTCTCGGTGGCGACCAGTGGTGCGTCGAACTCCTGGGTTGCGGGGTTGGCGGCACTCTCGACGAGCTGGGCGTTTGCTGCGTAGCCCAAGCCCCGGCTGATGTCCGCGCCGAGCACGCAGGCGTTCGCGGCCCACTTGGCCGCAGCCTCACCGCGGAGGAGGGAGGCGAAGGCGATCGGGCTGAGATCGACCGGCCCGATCTCCTTGCGGACGGCGGCCACGTTCGGCAGCGCGTCCGCCTCGGCCTTCTGGGCCAGGATGATCTGGTTGGCGCTGACGGGGGTCGGCGTGAGAAGCCCGACCTCGAGACCGCTGCCGCGGGCGTAGGCGTTCTTGTCACCCTTGTTCGAGGGGACGACCGTGGTGTTGGTTTCGTTCACGAGTTGGCTGCCGAGTCCGTTCGAGTTGACCGCGGCGCCCGAAAACGCGACTTCGGTGTCCTCGAGCCGCGTGGTGCCGGTGGTCAGCAGGTCGAGATGCGCGGTCGCGCCGGTGGCGTAGCCGGAGAAGTCGGCCTTCCCACCGCTCGTGGTCACCTGCGCCATCGCGGCCGGGCTCAACAGGGCCCCGATCAACAACAACAGGAGCACGGCAACCCCGGCCCGTCCTACCAGCGTGGAGCGTCCTTCCCTCTTCCCCATCATGTCCCTCCCTCTGCTTGCTTCCGGCGGCGTGGATGCTACCGGATCAAGCCTCGCGACTCTACTTGGCTGTTCCCCGATATCTGTGAATGTGCTGGGCGCACAGTCCCCTGTAAGTACTCAACGCTAATTAGCCCGCGAATACGACGCCGCGACGGTGTTTCTTCAGAAATAGTCGTTTGGGGGTCTTTTCATTTCCGGGAGATCCGAGAAGGCACGCAGATCCTTCGAGCCTGGGCGGTAGATGTGCGTTCGGGGGCTGAGGGGGGTTTGGGGCTTATCGGTGTTTGGGCTGGGTGTCCCCGGTTTCCGGGCCCCGCGGCACGTTCGCCGGACGTCCGCATGTCCCGGAAGAGCCTCGGATATCCTGGAGCCGCATGTCCGGCGCCGCAGCCCCCGACCGAGTCCTGATTGTCGATTTCGGCGCCCAGTACGCGCAGCTCATCGCTCGGCGAGTGCGCGAATGTCACGTTTTTTCCGAGATCGTCCCGCACTCGATCTCCGTCGACGAGCTCCAGCGTCTGCGTCCGAAGGGCATCATCCTGTCCGGGGGGCCGAAGAGCGTCCACGAGCTGGGAGCTCCCCTCGCCGACCCCCGGCTCTTCCGCATCGGAATCCCCGTCCTCGGGATCTGCTACGGGCATCAGCTCATGGCGCTCTCGCTTGGGGGCGAGGTCCTGACCGGATCGAGCGGAGAGTTCGGACGAACCCGTCTCAGCGCCTACGGCGGGCTTCTCTTCGAGGGCCTGCCCGGGGAGCAACCCGTGTGGATGAGCCACAACGATGCCGTCGTCCGCGCCCCCGAGGGGTTCGACCGGACCGCCACGACGGCGGCATCGCCCGTCGCAGCCATGGAGGACCCCGAGCAGGGGCTGTTCGGCGTCCAGTTCCATCCCGAGGTCGCCCACACGCCGTACGGGACCGACGTGCTCAAACGGTTCCTCTACCAAGCCTGCGACTGCCTCCCCTCGTGGACCGCCACGGGGGTCATCGAGCGAGCCCTGGACGAGGTCCGGGAACGCGTCGGCGAGGCGCGCGTCCTGTGCGCGCTGTCAGGCGGCGTGGACTCGGCGGTGGCGGCAGCCCTCGTGCACAAGGCGGTCGGGGACCGGCTCACGTGCATCTTCGTCGACCACGGGTTGCTCCGGGAGGGTGAGGCCCAACAGGTGGTCGACACCTTCCGCCGGCACCTGGCGGTCGACCTCGTACACGTCAAGGCGGAGGACCGGTTCCTCCAGCGGCTCGCCGGAGTCGAGGATCCGGAACGCAAGCGGCGCATCATCGGCGAGGAGTTCATCCGGGTGTTCGAGGAGGTGGCCGCCGAGGTCGCCGGCTCGTCGCCCGACGCGGTGCGCTTCCTCGTCCAGGGCACCCTCTACCCGGATGTCGTGGAGTCGGGCGGCACCGGGGAGCAGGCCGCCACCATCAAGACGCACCACAACGTCGGGGGGCTGCCCGACGACATGAGCCTCGAATTGGTCGAGCCCCTCCGGGATCTCTTCAAGGACGAGGTCCGCCGGGTGGGTGAGGAGCTGGGGCTGCCCGAGGAGATCGTGTGGCGGCAACCCTTCCCCGGCCCCGGCCTCGCGGTCCGAGTCGTCGGCGAGGTGACGTCCGAGCGGCTCGAGACGGTCCGAGGGGCGGACGCGATCGTCGTCGAGGAGATCCGGCGTGCCGGGCTGGCCCGCGACATCTGGCAGGTCTTCGCGGTGCTGCTGCCGGTGCGGTCGGTGGGAGTCATGGGGGACGAGCGGACCTACGGGCACCCTGTCGTGGTCCGCGCGGTCACCTCCGAGGACGCCATGACTGCCGATTGGGCCCGACTCGACCACGACCTGCTCGACCGCATCGCCTCCCGGATCGTGGCGGAGGTGCCAGGTGTCAACCGGGTGGTCTATGACCTCACCTCCAAGCCGCCGGGCACCATCGAGTGGGAGTGAGCTCAAGGGGTGAAGGCTGCCCGCCGGTCCGATCATCGTGGTGACGAACCCCGACGAGGACTGCTCGCCGGAGGCATTCCGCACGTTCATCGACGACCTGTTGGCAGGCCCCGAACCGGAGCTCGACAGCATCGGCGCCGCCGAGGCGCTGCATGAGCAACCGTCTGGCGCGCCGTCCCGGACTCTGCGTAGATACTGGTCGCGGCGTCTGGGCCGAAGAACGGGAGGGGCGCAGTAGCGTCGCCCAGGGCTTGCTATATCCGTTACGGATATATACTTCGGATCGTGCCGAGCCATGAAGCCCATCACCCTCTGACTCCGGCCGTGTTCCATATCTTGCTCGCCCTCTCTCGGGGCGACATGCATGGTTACGGGATCATGAAACAGGTCAGGGCTGACTCGGAGCGCAGCGTCAGGATGGGTGCCGGAACGCTCTATGGCTGCCTCAAACGGATGCTGGACGCGGGACTCGTGAAGGAGAGCGCTACGCACGTCGACCCCGACGTCGACGACGAGCGTCGCATCTATTACGCGATCACCGGGCCCGGTAGGCGGGCGCTCGCGTCCGAGCTTGAACGTCTCGAGCATCTTGTGCAGCTGGCGCGGCGGCGGAAGGTCCTCTCCGGAAGGCGGGTCACACATGGGACAGCCTGACGGCGCGCGCAGCCTCTACAGGAGGCTGCTGTCCTTGTATCCGAAGGAGTTCAGGGAACGCATGGCCGCCTCGATGGAGCAGACGTTCGCGGACAGCCTGGGCGAAAGGCGCGCGCGGGGTGGTCGCCTCATCGGATTCCTGGCGTGGGCGTATACGGAGACGACAGTCGGGGTCATGAAGGAGCGAGCCCGAAGGCCGTTGACGGCCGGGTGGGTTGCCGTAGCCGGCGGCTTCGTCCTTGTCCTTCCGCTGATGGCGCTTGAGTGGATGACCCGATCCCCCCGTCCTCGGACCGATTTCGCGTTCCCGTTGTTCATCCTCCTTTGGCTGTGCGCCGTGCTCGTCATCCGGGTGTCGATTGGTCTGGTCAGGACAGGGCTGGCCATCAGCACGGGAAAGGTGGGCGTGATCAGGGGGTCGATCTCGGTCGTCGCGATGGCCGCTCCCCTTGGGTGGGTCGCGTGGGGCTCGATCTTGTTGGTCATCGACCAGTGGCCATGCTTTCTTGGCGCGAGCGGCTGTTAGTCGCTTCGGGAAGCCGGCGGAGGCGAGCAGCTCTTCGCCCTCTGTCCAGACGTGGTCGGTTGCGGCCCTCGTCGCGGGCGGCGCCCTGGTTCACCCAGCCTGCGCTATCTGGGCCAGTCTGAGGTCGTTCCCGAAAACGTCAGCGCTGTCGCCGCTCGTCCCGCGGGCTGCCGCACAAACCGCACAATTCGGGGGCCGGATTGTGCTTCCGGTGGGGTGGGTTTCGCCGATTCCGTTTCACAACTGGCCTAAACGGTTCGCATCCTTTCGCATCGAATCTCTGGAGCCACTGAATGGGAGTAGCAGGGGGGCAATTGGGCATGACGGCCCGGTCCGGCGCCCTCGAGTCCGGCGAGCCGCGCCGGACCGGCCTCAGCGGCGGACGGCCTGGACAGAGAAGGCGAAGAGTCGCCGGCCGAAGGCGATCGTCGCGAGGCCGCCGGCCGCAAGCAGGAGCAGGGAGGAGAGCGCCAGGCTGTGTCCCGCGGCCCGGGCGGGCACCGAGACCGGCGCGGGGGCGGGCTCGGCCGACGGGGTCGCCAGGGGCGCGGGGACCGCCTCTACTACGGGCGCTGCGGTCTCGACCGGCGCGGGAGGCTGCGACGAGGCCGCCGCCGGAGCGGGCTTGGCCGGGGCAGGCC
>JBOGWP010000064.1:0-3990 GCA_050693875.1 Actinomycetota bacterium | reverse complement strand
TCAAGCGCTTCCTCGCGCGGGAAGTGTTCGGGCTGCTCCCAGTCCCGGCATCACCGAGCATCCCCATGACCCCGTAGATCGACTTGACGATCTATAGGAGCATCAAGATCTCGGGCTGCTTTCGCAGTGTCGTCCACGCCGAGGCCTTCCTCGCTGTCAGGAGCTACCTCGGGACGGGAGCGAAGCATGGCCGGCTGGCGCTCCAGCTGCTCACCGACCTGTGGACCCCGACCGGGGCGTGGCTACCGAGCGTGGCGGTTCCGGACACCAGCTGAGCAGTTACCGTATCGCGCAGAACCCTCCGTCCGTACAGCGGATTTGCGAATCAGCCGCCACGAGCGTGGCGAGTGGTCGGCTGCATGCGCGGGTTATGCAGCAGATGACAATCGTGGAGCTTTGGCACCCTGCGTCCGCAGGCGTTGTCGAACATGTGATGAGCGATCGCAGGTTTGGCTGCCATCAGGCGGCCCTCCTTTCAGCGGCCGAGCAGGAAGGGCCCGACTTGCGGCCTAACTCGTCGATGCATCCGACACGTCGCTGCGCTCGGCGCGGGTGGTCGCCAGGGTCGCTGGAGGGGCCTGTTAGGGAACTCAAGCTATTAGCGACAACCCTCGACCCAGTCGCTGCTGACAGCATCCGCCGCGGCTGCCGCGCGCATGCGGTCCCGCGGCTCCGCTTCGTCGAACAGAATGTAGAGATGGTTCTGCGTCGGATGGGCAACAGAAGGCCCACAACTACCAGGCCATGCCCGAACGCTCGAACTCCAGCGCCAGCTGGTGCATCACCTGTTCCGGTCCCACTCCGGTCGCCTGGGCGACTACCTTCACCGTCATCCCCGCCACGGCCGACAGCGAGAGCAGGATCGGAAGGAGCAGGGTGGGGTCCCGCTTCGTCGCGTCGAGCGCCCACCGCGCGGCCTCGAGCCACGCGGCCCGCTCGGCGCCGCGCTCCTGGCTCGCCACCCGCGCGGTAATGAGTCCGCGAGCGATCGAGCTCGCCTCCCGCGATCGCTCCGATGTCGGATCAAGCAATTCCTCGCTCTTGCGCCCCCGTCCTCGCATCGCGTCCTCCTCCGCCAGCAATCTCGAGAGGCTACTCGAGGCTGAGGCCACGGTGGACCCAGCCGGTAGAGCAGCCCGAAGGGCTAAACTGGCAAAAGTCGGTTAACTCGATAATCGCCGGGCCGGAAGTAAAGGTGTCAGCCCCCCCTCCGATGAGGAGAGGAGAGATGCACGAACCGATCTCGGGGGGCCTGCCGAGAGGCCGGGGGACGGGCGCGTCCCGGGGGCCGTCACACCAGGCCCGGTTTCCCCTTCTCGACTCCTTGCTGGCCGACCTTGCGGCATCGGGCGACGACGCCGTCACCGTATGGGACCTCGACGGCTACATCCTCAGGTGGAACCGGGGGGCCGAGGAGCTCTACGGCTACACGCAGGACTAAGCTGTCGGCCGCCACGTGTCGATGATCATGCCGGAACACCGCAAGACGGAGCCCCGTGGTCTCGTCGATGAGCTACTCGCCGGCGGGAGACCCGGCCCCTTCGAATCGGAGCGAATGACGAAGCAGGGCGCGATCCTGCCCGTCGCGGTGTCCGTCGCCGCTGCTTGATCGGGGCGGCGTGATCATCGGGGTGTGCACGGTCGCGTTCGACACGCGCCGGCGGCGGCTGGAGGAGAGCACGTTCCGAGCGCTTCTCGACGCAGCCCCGGACGCCATCGTGATCGTGGGCGACGACGAGCGGATCGTGCTGGTCAACCAGCAGACCGAGCTGCTGTTTGGATACAAGCGCGAGGAGCTGCTCGGCGAACCGATCGAGATCCTCGTCCCCGAGCAGAACCGCGGGAAGCATCGCGGCTACCGGACCAGCTACTTCACGGCGCCGGTTCCGCGACCGATGGGGGCCGGACTCAGCCTCTCTGCCCGCCGCAAGGGCGGTTCGCAGTTTCCGGTGGAGATCAGCTTGAGCCCGCTTCAGACCCCCGAGGGACTGCTGCTTTCGGCGGCGATTCGCGACGTCACCGCCCACCGCCGCGCGGAGGGGAAGTTCCGGGCCCTCCTCGAGTCCGCCCCCGACGCAATGGTCATCGTCGGCAACGACGGCCGCATCGTTCTCGTGAACCGCCAGGCCGAGCTCCTCTTCGGCTACGAGCGCGCCGATCTGCTCGGCCAGCCCGTCGAGGTGTTGGTTCCGCATCGCTTCCGGCGCGGCCACGGCGAACACCGCGCTTCCTACTTCCACGGCCCCGCGGTGCGTCCGATGGGGGCCGGCCTGCAACTCTACGGCCTGCGCCGGGACGACACGCAGTTCCGTCGAGATCAGCCTGAGCCCAATCAAGACCGAGGAGGGCATGTTCGTCGCCGCGGCCATTCGCGACGTCACGGACCGGAAGGTGGCCGAGGAGCGGCTGCAGTTCGCCCTCGAACGCGAGAAGAGGCGGTGGAGCGCCAGCGGGAGCTCGACAACCTGAAGGACGAGTTCCTCTCGATCGTTTCCCACGAGCTGCGGACCCCGCTCTCGTCGATCCTCGGGTTCTCCGAGATGCTCACCCGAAAGAAGCACCTCATCGGGGCCGAGAAACGGACCCAGCTCCTCGACCGGATCTGGTCGAACGCGTCGGCGATGAACCGGATGGTCGAGCAACTGCTCGACTACTCGAGGCTCGAGGTCGGGAAGGTGTCGCTCCGGCCCGAGCGACAAGGTCTGCGGGCGCTGGTGGAGGGATCGGCCGGCAGGCTGAGAGATCTCCTGCGGGCGCACTCGGTCTCAATCGACGTCGACCCCGCTCTCACCGCGGACGCGGATGGCCAGGCATTCGAGCGCATCCTCGCCAACCTCCTGACGAACTCGGCGAAGTTCACCCCGAAGGCGGAGCGACCAGGGTGGCCGCCGAAGCGAAGGACTGCGAGGTGGTCGTCCGGGTCGACGCAGGCGGCATCGGGATTCCGGCGGAGGAACAAGGGCGGCTCTTCGAGCGCTTCTATCAGCGGACCGGGGCCGCCGGAGCCACCCGCGGGGCGGGGATAGGTCTCAGCATTGTGAAGCGGCACGTCGAGATGCACGGCGGCCGTGTGTGGGTGCAGAGCCAGCCCGGGGTTGGCTCCAGCTTCTTCTTCACGCTGCCATCCGCCCGGACACCGGTGCCGGAACGATGAAGGTCCTCATCGCCGACGACGAGCCCGACCTGCTCCTGCTGGTCCGGTTGCAGCTCGAGCTCGCTGGCCACCAGGTCGTGCAGGCCTCCGACGGTCGGGAGCGCTCGACCGGCTCGA
The DNA here is from genome assembly GCA_050693875.1 of Actinomycetota bacterium. Lineage (GTDB taxonomy): Bacteria > Actinomycetota > CADDZG01 > JAHWKV01 > JBOGWP01 > JBOGWP01. Next base: position 719 of record JBOGWP010000064.1, on the reverse strand, counting down.
GGCTGACCCGCCGGAGCTCTTGCTGCTCGACCTGCGGATGCCCAGGCTCAGCGGGTGGGAGGTGCTCGAAACGCTCCGTGCCGACGGTAGGATCGAGCGGCTTCCGGTGATCGAGCTGTCCGCGCACGCCGACCCGTCCAGCGCCACGCGGGCGCTCGGGATGCCCTGCCGCGGCCGCTTGCAGAAGCCGTTCACCGAGGAGACGCTGCTCGATTAGGTCGGGCGGGCGACCTCAGCAGATCCCGGCGTAGGCTTCCGGCCGAACGCCCCCTCGTCCCCCCTGACGGGCGGCACTGAACGACGCCGCCGGAGGCCCGGCTCGCAGAGCGACGCGAGGCCCGGCACGCACCGAGCGAAGCGAGGCCCTGCCGCCAATGAACGACGCCGCCGGAGGCTCGGCTCGCCGAGCGAGGCAAGGCGGCCGACATTGAGGACCGCGGCCGGAGGCTCGCCGAGCGAGGCAAGGCGGCCGACATTGAGGACCGCGGCCGGAGGCTCGCCGAGCGAGGCGAGGCGGCCGACATTGAGGACCGCGGCCGGAGGCCGCCCCATGCCTGTCTGGCCCGCACCGGGGAGCGAAGCGACCCGCTAGTGGTATGTTCTTGAATTGAGCGCGCGGTTATGCTTGGATGCTCTCATGGCTCATCCTCCTGCGGACGCCCTGGAGTTGCAGCTCGAGCAGCGCCAGCAGCTCGAAGCGCTCGTGGCCAGCCCGTCGA
>JBOGWP010000063.1:0-9931 GCA_050693875.1 Actinomycetota bacterium | reverse complement strand
ACCACCTGGCGCGACTTCGACCGCGCTCTGAACGATTACATGGCGGTCCAGATGACAGCGGCCTAAAACATGGTCCAAAACTTGATCTGACCGTGAACATCAAACCGGCCTAGGGAGGCTAGCGGGTGGCTTCGCTCCCCGGTACAGGTTGGAAAGGCCAGAAAGGCATGGGGCCGGCTTCGCCGGCAGCCCTCTATGCCGGCAGGCCCTCGCTTCGCTCTGCCTGCCGAGCCTCCGGCCGCGGTCCTCAATGTCGGCCCGCCTCGCTCGCTCGGCGAGCCGAGGCTTCGCCGGCAGTCCTCTATGCCGGCAGGGCCTCGCTTTGCTCGCTGCCTGCCGGGCCCAGCTTGAGGTCCGCCCCGGTCGGTCTCGTCCCCAAACTTGACTCTTTCGCACCAATTCGGCCCTCAAGCTGGGCTACTGCTCCGTTTACGTACGCCGGACGACGATCGCCCCCCGGGCGCCCTGGCCTCGGTAGATCGCGTCGAAGAACTCCACCCCGCCCTCCTGGGGGGCGCGCACGGTTGCCGCGCCTTCCTCCCCGGGTTGGAGGAGGGCGTCGACCCCAGCTCCCTCGATGTACAGGCGATGCGGGATCAGTCCGGCGTTGCGAAAGATGACCGTCACCGAGGCTCCCGGCGCGACCATCACGAAGGTCGGCCGGATAAAGTACTCGTGGAGCTCGAGCTCGACGGCTGCTTCGGCAGCTCCGGAGAGGTCGACGGTCCCATGGTCGAGCACCTCGCCGTAGAGGGTGGGCGCGCGGCCGTCTCCTGCCCGGGAAACACCGATCTCGCCCCGCCCGCCACACGCGGACAGAAGGATGGCGAGCAGGACCGGTGCCGCGCGCCGGGAGCGCGGGCGCAGCGGGGTCTCGGACCTCACGGGAACACCTGCAGCGCCCCGATCGAGATCACCGCGTAGGCGACCATCCCCGCTCCGCAGGCACCGAGCAGCACCGCGAACGCCGTGCCGCGCACCCACCGCGCCGCCGCGATCAGCAGGGGAAACGCGGTGAGGACGAAGCGGGGTTGGGGGCCGAGATCGGACGAGCCCACCGCGAGCAGCACGACCAGGCCGGTGTATGCCCAGACGGCGGCGGGGGGGCGCCATCGCACCATCAGCCCGGCGAGCATCAGCACGATCACCAGCCCAAGGGTCGACAGCAGGTCGTCGTACGCCCGCGTCCCGCCGAGCACGTGGACCGCACGGCGGAGGGTGCCGGCGCCGAAGTCGAAGAATTGGCCCCATCCCTCGCGCTCCACCCGGAACCACGCTCCCGGCTCGCCGGTATGTCGCCAGAGGTACGCGAGGTAGGCGAGGCCACCGAGTGGGGCGAGGGCCGGTGCAGCGAGGGCCCTCCAGTTGCGGTCGCGCAGCACGGCCGGTGCGGCCGCGGCGGCGCAGGCGGCCACGAGCGCGAGACCGTTCGGCCGGGCAGCCGTCCCGAGCGCGGCCAGGATCCCCGCCGCGTACCACCGCCGGCCCAAGAGCGCGAGCAGGCACCCGAGCGCCAACGCGAGCAGCAGCGGCTCCGCGTAGACCATCGAGAGGACGAGCGCCCCGGGGAACACGCCGAAGAGGGCCACCGAACGATCCGCCCAGTCACGATCGCCGATCCGCTCGACCAGCCTCCAGAGGAGCAGCGCCGCGATCACCCCCGCGAGGTTGCTCACGATCAGCGCGGCGACGAGGTGGCGGAGCCCGGTCGCCAGCGCCAGGGCCCGGATCAGCAGCGGGAGCAACGGAAAGAAGGCAATGCTCGAGAAGGTGGCGTGGCCGGCCAGCTCCGGGACCCTCGCCGGGTAGCCATGCTGCGCGATCGCGACGTACGACGATCCGTCCCACGACGCGAGCGCGCCGAGCAGGTTGATCCGGTCGGTCTGGGTCGCGGCGAGCCCAAGCGCCAGGAGGGCGACGAGCCGCGAGGCCAGATACAGCGCCAGGGGACGGGCGAGCCGGCGCCATCCCTCCGCACGCTCGGCCAGCCTTGCCGGCGCCGCCGCCGGATCGGCCGTCGTGGGGTCCACTGTGGGCTCGGCGTAAGCCGTGCGAGGCCGGCGCCGGCCCGTGCCCGCGGCCACGCCGCCCGCTAGAGGAAGCGGCCCAGCAGCTCGACCACCTCGTCGGGCCCCGAGACGAGGAGGTCGGAGGCGGACTCGAGCCGCGCTGGCTGCTCGGCCGAGGAGACGCCGACGCGAAGGGCCCCTCCCCCGAGCATCTCCGTCACGCGGTCGAACATCTCCAGGTCGGCCGCGTCGTCGCCGGCGATCACGATGCGGGTCAGGGAATACTCGAGAACCAGGTCCTCGACCGCGCGGGCCTTGGTCATTCCGTGCGGACGCAGCTCAATGACCATCCGGCCCCTCGTCGCCGCGAAGCCATCGGAGGCGGCACGCTGCGCCGCCCACGCCTCGACCGCCTGGGCCGCATCCGGCACCTGCGCGTTCCGGTAGTGGATCGAAACCGTCAGATCCTTGCGTTCGACCGTGCATCCGGCGAGCCCCTCCCGAGCGAGGAACGCATCGGCTTCGTCGGCGATCGCAGTCGCTGCCGCCCGCCACCGCGCCGCCTTCGGCGACTGCGTGACCCTCCCGTTGGTCGACGTCTCCGCACCATAGAGCCCGACGTAGCGAATGCCGTCGGCGCCGACCCGTCGCTCCAGATCTCGCGCCCGCCGACCGGAGACCAGAGCCACCATGCGGTAGCGGGCCGCGAGCGCCGCGAGCCGCTCTGCGGCACCCGGGACCGGGGCGGCCCGATCGGGCTCGGGCACGATGGGCGAGAGGGTGCCGTCGAAGTCGAGGACGAACCCCGAGGTCTCTGGTTGTTCCCGCACGAGGTCGATGAGATCGGCCGGAGGCACGGGCCACAGAATAGACTCCGCCCGTGTGGGGGCGCCGACCCAAACCCCGAGGGGGGCTGGGCCCGACGGCAAGCCATCGGGCCGGCTGCGGGGCGGACCGTTGCGGAGGTGCGTCGTGACCCGTCATGAGGTCGCGTCGAGGCGACGCGCGCCGAGCATGTGGAGGCGGTCCACCGGCGTTCTCGCGATCGCAGCGGCTCTGGTCGCAGCCGGCTGCTCCGAGCCGGCCGTCCGGGTCCACTACCGCTTCCCCCAGGGGCAGCAGCTCACCTACCGCTGGGTAGTCGAGGCGAGCACGACCTCCGATGCCGCCGGCGGCACCACCACCCAGCGCCTGCGCATGACCCTCGATGCGCAGGAGTCGGTGGTGACGCCACAGCCGGGTGGGGGTGCCACGCTGAGGCTGGTTCTGACGCCGGTCCGGCTCGTCCGGGACGGCAGGAACCACGACCCCGGCCCCCCCGTGGAGGCCGAGCTGGACGTCGCCCCGACGGGACGGCTCCAGAAGATCCTGCAGGCGGCCGATCTCCCGCCCGAGGCCGTCGCCGCGCTCGACCTCGACCGGCTGCTGGCCCAAACCCGACCGCTGCTCCCTCCCGGCCCGGTCAAGCTTGGCGACCGCTGGCCGACGCCGCTCACGTCGAAGACGGGGCAGTCGTCGATCGACCTCGAGGGTGAAGGCCGGCTGGCGGCATTTTCGCTGCGGGAGGGAAAGCGACTGGCGCGGGTCGAGACCAACCGCCACGGCAACATCCGAAGCGAGCAGAACGTCGGCCCCGATTCGGTGCTTCTCGACGGCGGATCCCGCGTCAGCTCGACCGCCTTCGTGGACCTCGATCGCGGGGTCCTTGTCGAGGAGGTCTCACGCTCGGTCTCCCGGTTCGACCTCTCGGTCGGCGAGGCGGGCAGCGCCGGCACGATCGTCGTGCACCTGAGCACGCGGGCGTCGCTGCAAGGTTAGGAGAGCCGGGCGTCCTACGATTTGAAGTCGGCGCCGACCACGACCGTCACGGCCACGGCCTGGCTGAGCCCGGCCGGCGCCGGGCTCGTGACGGTGGCCCCGACCACCTGGGCGATGCGGGCCGCCTGGAGCTCGTAGCCGGGCTGGTAAAAGGCCGTCGAGAGGTCGTATCCGCGAGCCGCCCGCTGGACCGCCACCACCTTGAAGCCGGCAGCCCGGAGCCGGTCGGCAGCCACCTGTCCGGCATCGGTCTTCGTGGTCCCGACGAGAACCTGGACCGGACCGGTCGGGCCGGAGGTGACGGTGGAGGAGGCCGCAGCGGTGGGCGGGGGTGACGGTGGTGGAGGGGCCGGCTCCGTCGCCGGGGCCGGCGATCTCGCCGTCGGAGTTGGGCTCGCCGGCGAGAGCGTGGCCGCCGCGGCTCCGCCCAGGTTCGGCGACCGCCCGGGCTGGATCAGCCGCCACAGTCCCCACCCCGCAAGGACCGGCAACGACAGCACCGCAATCCATTTGACCGCGACGAGCAGGATCGATCGCCAGAAGAAGGACTGGTCTTCGTTCGAGTGCTTACCCATCGCCGCCCCTTGCCGGGAGATGCCCGCGTCGGGATCAGGATTGATCGGAGAGGCGGATCCCGAGCCTGCGAGCGACCCGCTGGCGCTGCCGGAAGGCACGCAGTCGTTGCAGCCGCTTCACGAGGATCGGGTCGTGCGCCAGCGCCTCCGGCATGTCGATCGCCGCGTTGAGCAGCCGATAGTAGGTCGTCGCCGACATCTCCAGCCGCTCGCGGATTGCCCGCTCCTTCGACCCCGAATGCCTCCACCAGCTCCGCTCGAAGTCGAGGATGCGCCGCTCCTGCTCGCCGAACCCGGATGTCTCCTGGTCCATACATCCTCCTGGATTACATCCTTGTCATTTCCCACCTTAGGCAGCGGCGTCAGAGATTGCAAGGATGACGTTCCGTCAGGACCGTGGCAGGGGTCGAGGTAGCGAGTCCGCGCCCCGCGCCGCGATCAGGGGTAGAGCCCGCGGACCCTCCAGGCCTCGGCCACCCTCGACACCCCGAGCACCGTTGCCGCCTGCCGCATGGAGTACCCCTTTTCGGCGGCCAGGCCGTAGACCTCGGCGAAGGCCCGCTCCATGATCCGCCGCAGTCGCAGGTTGACTTCCTCCTCCGACCAGAACGAGGCCTGCAGATCCTGCACCCACTCGAAGTACGAAACCGTCACGCCCCCGCCGTTCGCGAGGATGTCCGGAACGACGAAGACGCCCCGTTCGGTCAGGACGCGGTCGGCCTTGGGGCTCGTCGGGCTGTTCGCGGCCTCCACGATGATCGGGGCCTTGACCCGGTCGACGCTCGACTCGGTGATCACGCCCTCGAGGGCCGCCGGGATCAGCACGTCGACGTCGAGTTGAAGCAGCTCGTCGTTGGAGATCGGCTCCCCGTCGGCAAAGCCGGCCACGGATCCGGCCTCGGCCTTGTGATGCGCGACCGCCTCGGCGTCGAGGCCCCGCTCGTTCATGACCCCCCCGTGCACGTCCGAGACGGCAACGAGGCGGCAGCCCTGGTCGTGCAGCATCCGGGAGACGCCGCCGCCGACCTTCCCGAACCCCTGGACCGCCACCGAGACGTCGTCCACGCCGACCCCCCGCGTCTTGAGGGCGGAGAGGACGTGGTACATGACCCCGCGGGCGGTGGCGTCGGTCCGGCCGAGCGTGCCGCCAATCGACACTGGCTTCCCGGTCACGACGCCCGGCACCGAGAAGCCCACGTTCATCGAGTAGGTGTCCATGATCCAGGCCATGACCTGCTCGTCAGTTCCCACGTCGGGCGCGGGGATGTCGCGCTCGGGGCCGATGAGGGGGAGGATCTCGGACGCGTAGCGGCGCGTCAGCCGCTCGAGCTCTCCGTGCGACAGCTCTCTCGGATCGACTACCACGCCCCCCTTGGCACCCCCGTATGGGATGTTGGCCACGGCGCACTTCCACGTCATCCCCATCGAGAGCGCCTTGATCTCGTCCAGCGAGACCGCCGGGTGGTACCGGGTCCCACCCTTTGCGGGGCCGCGGGTCACGTCGTGATGGACCCGGAACCCCGTGAAGCGGTGGACGGTGCCGTTGTCGAGGCGGACGGGCAGGGACACGATGAGGGTCCGCTTCGGTTCCCGGAGGGCCAGGTGGATCCCCGGATCGAGGTGCATGAGCTCGGCGGCCTCGTCGAAATACTCGAGGGCCCCCTCCCACGCGTTGTACGGCGTCATCCCCCGGCCTCGTCCGCTCGCCACGCCCCGATTGTCCTCCGGCGCGTCCGACCATTATCCGGTACTCCTCTTCAACGTCGGCGGTGCGCCGCGGGAACTGGAGAACCGTGGCCGAAGTGACGCCTCAGGGATGGCGCAGGCGGCAGATCAGCGTGGCGAATCGAGGGCGAGGAGTTCTCCGGGGCGCCGGCACGCGGGCTAGCCGTGGGAGCCGCTTCTGTTTGCGGGGGCGAGGCCGGGCCCGGGCGGCCGTCCCCCTCCGAGAGCGGAAGGTGACGATCGAGCCGGGTCACACTGAGCGCCTCATGCAGGCTCGGATCCGAGAATCGTGACGACACGGCCCTCCCGGTCGGCTCGCTCCTTGGCATCCACAAGCACGGCCAGCGCGGCTGCCCCCACGTGCCCACCCGACGAAGGTCGATGAGCATCAACGCCGGGCGGTCCTTTGCCAGCGCAGCGAGGGGGGCCGCGAAGGCGTCGGCGGCACGTCCGTCGAGCATCCCCGCAACGCTCAGCGCGCTCACGCCGCCCGGTGCCGATCCCGAGACCGTTCATCGACGGCAAGGCTGCCTCGCCCTCCTCTCGCTCCCGTTCGTGCTGGTACCCGCTCCGCTGCGCGAGCAACCGAGTGGCGGGACATCGGGGAATGGCGACGGGGGTGCACCGATGCGAACAGGAATCCGGTGGGCGAGCTTCATCGCGGGCTGCTTCTCGTCAACGTCGAGCCGACTCCTCGACCGAGTCCGGGATCACGCCGCTCCAACCACCGTCGTCGGTCAGCCGCCGGGGCTGCGCGATCCGGCCCGGCCGATCGGCGCGAGGTATTCGCCGGCCCAGGTTCGGACCCACCAGGCCCCCGTCGCCCGGCGCTCGTCCCGGGTGGTGAAGCGGTACCGATACAGCCGGGCCCGGATGTAGGTGGGCGGACCGTCGGGGAACGGGTTGTGCCGCAGGAGCTTGAGGGCCGGGGGATCGTTCTCGAGCAGCTTCCCGACGAGGGGGCGCAACCAGCCGCGGGCATAGCCGGGCGAGAGCGCGGCGAACCACATCAGCCAGTCGAGACGCAGGTGGTAGGGCGCCACCTGCGGCGGCCGGCGCTTCGGGTCGCCCGGCTTTCCCTTGAGCTCGTACTCCCTCCACACCGTGGCGGGGGTCACACGTGTCTCCGTGGTTCCCTCGCGGACGACCTCCTGGCGTTGTCGAGTGATGTTCCCGAAGGCTCCGTAGGAATTGACGAGACGGAGGCGATTGAAGCTGTAGTTCATGAGTTGAGCGGAGGAGACCAGGTTGCGAACCGGCCACCAGCTCAGCGAGGCGACCACGACGGCCAGCGCGATGACGAGCGCGTGGTGCCCTCCCGCCGCGGTGCCCAGGTGTCCCGGCGACGAGACCGGGAGGAGCCCGTCGAGGAAGCGGTCGTCGAAGGCGGAGAACGCCAGGACCATCGTGAGAGCGTTGAGCCATGAGAAGTTCCCGCTCACCGCGAGCCAGCCTTGCGTCACGACGATGACGAGGCCGGCCACACCGACCACGGGCTGCGGAAAGGCGAGACCGAAGGGCACCACGAGCTGCACAAAGTGGTTGGCGGCAACCTCGATGCGATGCAGCGGTTTGGGGAGGTGATGGAAGAACTAGCTCAACGGGTTGGGCATCGGCTGGGTCTCGTGGTGGTAGTAGAGGCAGGTAAGATCGCGCCAGCAGCGGTCGCCGCGCATCTTGATCAGGCCCGCCCCCAGCTCGAGCCGGAACACCAGCCACCGGAACAGCCAGACGACGAGCACCGGCGGGGCCGAGCTCGCCGGGCCGAGGAAGATCGCCAGGAAGCCCGCCTCGAGCAGCAAGGACTCCCAGGCGAACGAGTAGAAGGCCTGGCCGACGTTGACGATCGACAGGTACAGACCCCACAGCACGAGCCACACGAGCATGGAGACCGGTGCGGGCCCGTGTTCGGGAATCCCCAGCACGACCCCTGCGGAGAGCGCGAGGCCCGCCCACGCGGTCGCCTGGAAGAACCGGTCCGAGTAATGCACGTGGAAGACGCTCGGCGCTTCGCGAAAGCGAGCCCCACGCAGGAACGCAGGAACGGGAAGCAGGCCGCGATCCCCGAGGAGTGGACGGAACTGGTTGACCGCAATGACGAACGCGACCAGGTAGACGAGGCCGATTCCCCTCTGGAGCACGAGGCGGGCCAGCCAGTAATCGGGCGCCGAGAGCCAGTCCATCGGGACGTCGATTCGCGTCGAAGCCGACCTCCAACGCTATCGCCCGCCTTTGATCCGGGCGAGACCGATATCGGCACCCCCCGCCAGCCTGGACCGCGCGGCCGGCCAGGAAATCCGCCTGAATCGTCCCATCGCTCACTACATTGGAGGCCGCGGCGGGGCCGATACGCCCGCCGAGAAGCGCCGCCGCGACTGGAGGCCTATCGGGAGCGGCTGAGCAGGAGGTGGACCATGGAGCTTGAGGGGAGCGAGCGACAGCTGTGGGTGCGGTGGCGCGGCGTGCGGCGGGTCGTGGATCGCACGGGGCGGCTCTACGCCACGCTGGCGGAGCTGGCCGACGACCTGCGATCTGCGCCCGTCGACGAGGCGACGCGCATCTTCCCGGACCTGGACGACCTGCTCCGCAGGGTTGAGTCGCTCGAACGCTCGGCGGTGGTGATCACGGAGGCGGCCTCGGAGCTGCGCCAGCGCTTCGCCGGCGAGACCGGCCGCCCGGGCGGCTGGCTGCGGCGCGAAGACCAGATGCTTTGGTCGGGGCGGACGGATCCTCTAGGCATCCTCGAGGAGCCCGAGGGGGTCGCTCCTTAGTGCTCCACCGTCGTCGACCGGTTCGATAGTCTGCTCCGACGGAATTCTCGATCCGGGCGTTCACAAGGAGTGCGCCGCTGGTCTTGGCGGTGTTGTTTCTCGTCGCGTGCCAGGAGAAGGCCCGGCCTGTCGGCTCCGACGTCCCGCCGCCCCCCGGTGCAGCCGACGGCCGCGCCTCCCCGGCGTGCGCGGACGCCTGGGTCGAGTCGCACGGCCGCGAGTCCATGCGAATCCCGGCCTCAGAGGCGTGGGGGCCCTCTCTGCTGCAGTGCGCCGATCTCGCCGAGTGGACCGCTGCGGCGAAAAGACCGGCCACCGGATGCAGGGACGGGAGGCGCGCTTCGTCGATAGCGTGTGCCGGCAGTCGGGCGACGAGGTCGCGTTGACGATCTGCAGGGAGGCGGCCGCGCTGGTGCCGGCCCGCTAGACGCTTGCGGAAGACGCTTGCGGAAGCCCTAGCGACAAAAATGGGGACCTCGCGAGAATCGGTGCAGCCTCTTGAGGGCTACGGGGGCTTGGCGAGGCCCGGAGGTAGCTCCAGACCCCCGAGGCAGTGCAGCATCGCCAGGGTGAACGCCTTCTCGGAGCGGTACCCGCGGGCCCGATGAGCAATCGCCTTGGCGTTATTGTTCATGGCCTCGACGGCGCCGTTGTCGATGCGGTGGTCGAAGTAGGTCAGCACGCCCGCCTCATGGCGGCGAAGCATCCAGGCGAAGTCTCGCATCGGCTTCATCCTCGAGTGCGTCGCCCAGAAGAACCAGCGGTCGAGGTACTTCTTCGCCCACGCCTTGGAGCGGTACTCCCACAGCTTCTTGAACAGCTCCTTGAGTAGGTACGCCTTGAGGGTCCTGAGGCCGTGTCGCTTCTCCAGCTCGGCGAGGCGCAGCCGCTGGCGGTCGGTGAGGTTCTCGGGGTTCTTGAGCCAGACGTAGCGGGTGCCCTTCAGCAACTCCGGCTCGGCTTCCTTGAGGGCCTTCGCCTCGGTCTTGCGCACGTCGTTCACCGCGTTGAGGAGATGACGCACGACGTGGAA
>JBOGWP010000062.1:0-17554 GCA_050693875.1 Actinomycetota bacterium | reverse complement strand
GCGGGCGGGACGTAGAAGGCGCGGCCCTTGGGGGCGGCCGGGGTGCCGGCGTCCACCACCCGGAGGCCGTCCGACATCCAGGCCACCACCGCCTGGTTGCCCGCCCAGAGGGGATTGACCGCGTGGTAGAGCCCGTCGCCGGGCGTCAGGACCGTCGTGTGCGGCGCATTGAACACGCCGACCTGTATCGGGCTCCCTCCGGCCAGGTTGACTATACGCAGCGCCCCCCAGGTGTCGGGGGAGTCCGCCAGCGTGGCCGTCACCGTGTCGCCCGCGATCTGCGAGTTCCGGATGGCATCACGGGCTTCTCGCGTAATGAGCACCACCGGAAGGGTGATACCGGCGTCCGCCGGGCTGACCGAGTCCACCGAGAAAAGGAAGCCCGACGCCCCGCCGTGATGGTCCGCAGCAGAGTTCCCGACCAGCAACGCCGCCGCGCCGTCCTGTTGGGCGAATCGGGCCTTGTCCTCGAATCCGCAGATGTCGCCGCTGGCAAGGGTGCCTCCCCGGAAGACCAGCACGATCTTGCCGGTGGAGTCCACGGCGGCGAAGTCGGAGGGGTCGCAGCCCCCGTTGGGAGCGAACACCACCTGAGAGGTGACCGACGGGGCGGTCCTCCGGTAGAGGGGGCCGGTGTTCGGCGCCCCCGCCCCCCAGATGGCCTCGCAGCCCCGGAATACCCCCGGCCCAGTCCCGCCCGGCTCGGTGAACTGCGAGGCGGAGCCGGAGGTGACGGTGAGGGAGGTCTTCGCCGGGTTGAGGTCCTCGTCGGTGGCGAGGGCGGTTGTCTCGGAGTCGTTGGGGACGAAGCGGAAGCTGTTGCCCTCCTCGCTCACCGGATACTGCGTCTGGCTGAGCGCAGGGAGGGTGCCGGTTGGGTTGGAGATGTCGAGGCGGAACAGGCCCTTGTCGTAGAACGCCGCGTAGGCGGTGGTCCCGGCGGCATTCGAGGAAACCCCCTGGGCGAAGTTGAACGGCCGGCACTCCTGGATGCGGCTCGTGTCAACCGAGGGGAACTGCCCCTGGGGGAAGGTTCCGACCTGCTGGGGGTGCTTGGGGTCGGTGATGTCGAGGACCTGGATGCCGCTGTCGTCGGGGTCCACCCCGTTGTTGGCCTCGAGGGCGAACACCCGCCCGTCGGAGGGACGAGAAACCAGGGTGACCTGGCGGGTGGCCGTGTTGAAGGCCTGCCCCATGTTGCGCAGGTCCTTGCTGAGCAGCTTCGGGGCTGCAGGGTCGGTCACGTCGTAGAACTCGACCCCCGAGTCCCCCCCGGTGTCGTTGTTGCAGCGCTCGAGCCCGACCGCCAGGACGTCGCCGGTGAAGGCTGGCGTACTCACGTGGATGGCGGCGACGTCGCGGGCGAGGGTCAGCCGGCGCTGGGCGCCGGAGCCGATCGGGATGGTCGAGATCAAGGTCGGGCTGGCCGGGCTGGTGAGGTCGACGACCTTGACGTTGCTCGTGGGGCCTCCGCCGGCCTTGCAGGTGGGGGTCTTGTTCCACTGGGCGGCAAACCCGCCGTTGGTGCCCTGACCCACGAAGGCGGTGTTGCCGAGGACAGCGACGTTCCCGTTGAGCCCGCCGCCACCCAGGTCGCTGTGTCCGATCACCTTGGCCCCGACGCCGGTGCCGCCGTGGAGCGGATCCGTTGGGACGTGGGCCAGCGCCGACATGTTGGCGATGAGGACGATCGCCGTCGCCAGTGCACTGATTGCGCCGAGGAACGGCAGTGCCCGCCGGCTGGCGGGAGCGTTCATTCGCTTCTTGATTACTCGCACATGAACCAGCCTTCCTGCCCTCTCCCCGGCTGATGACCGACCGTTCCCAGCGGACCTTGCCTAACCGGGGCGTGCTCTAGGCCCAAGTCCGCACCGATCGCGCTCGTACTGCCTGAACTCCCCTTTCCCACGACCACCCCGGGCGCAGCCGGGGAAGGGTCGGCTCCGCTATCCGTATTTGCTGGGAGCCCCTCCCCGGGGCCTCTCGGGATCAGAGACTCTCGGGCCGGGCCTGAGATTCCCTCCTTTTTACGCCCTCGCCGGCGAGAGTCAATGTGCGATTTGGCCTATGTGACGAGACCATCTAGGTGGAAATATCGAGGGTTTGCGAGGAGGGTGAAGGGTTCGCTGGGTACGCTTCTAGGCCTCGCCCGCGCGCACTGTGCGCTGTGCACTTACGGGGGGACTCTCCGCTCCTCTAGCATCTCTCTGTGCCGGCGACTCGGGTGCTCGTGGCCGACGCGCAGCTGCTGACGGCAGACTCGCTCGCACGCGCCTTGTCCTGGCAGGCCGATCTCGAGGTGCTCGACGAGCGGCCGACGAACGGGGTCGGGGCGATCGCCGCGGCCGAGCGCCGGATTCCGGACGTGGCGCTCGTGGACAATCGATTCCCCGACATCGACGCGCCGTCGCTGGCCGCACGGATCCGAGATCGCGTGCCCGGCTGCAAGCTCATCTTCCTCTCCTGGTATCACGGCAAGGGCGACGTGCAGCAGGCGCTCGCTTCGGGGGCCTCGGGGTTTCTACCCAAGACCCTGAGCGTGGGTCAGGTCGCCGAGGCGGTGCGCCGAGCGCACGCCGGCAACGGCACCGTCTACGAAGGGGAGCTGGGGGAGCTCACACGACGGCTCGGCGTGCGGGCTTGGCGGATGGCGCAGATCGCCCAGAACCTCGCGCGCCTCACCCCGCGCGAGCGCGAGGTGCTGACCCTCTTCGGATATTGCGGGGATATGCGTGAGATCGCCGAGCGCCTCAGGGTGAGCCCCAAGACCGTCAAAAATCATCTTCATTCCATCCGCCAAAAGACCGGGGCGCGCTCCTACCACGAGGCGGTGGCGTGGGGTCGTTACGCTGGTCTGATTGGGGTGTGATGAGAAGGGGAAGTGGCAGTGATTTGGCGGGGACGGTGGCGGGATGGGAACATGCGAGGCCCCCGGGCGCCCGGCCGATCACGGTGCTGATCGCCGACTCCAACCTACTGCTTGCCGACGCCCTCGCCCAGGCCCTCGACTGGTGGCCGGACCTCGAGGTGATGGAGGAGCATCCCGCCTCCGGGGAGGATGCGGTTCAGGCGGTGACAGCCCGCCGCCCCGACGTCGCCCTCCTCGACTACTGGATGGTGGGGATGGATGGCCCCCCGGCCGTTCGGCTCATCCGCGAGCAGATCTCGGGCCAGCGGGTGCTGCTGCTGTCCTGGTTCCACACCTCTCGTGAAGTGGCCGAGGCTTTCGAAGCCGGCGCGGTGGGCTTCCTGCCCCGCAGCATGGTCGTCGACCAGGTCGCCGACGCCGTCCGGCGCGCCCACGCGGGGGAGTCGCCGGTCTATCCGGCCGAGGTGGGAGGGTTGGTCGAGCACGCGGCGACTCTGCACCGGGAGCGCGACGAGGTCGCTGAGCGGCTTGCCACCCTGAGCTCCCGCGAGCGCGAGATCCTCACGCTGCTGGCGGGCTGCCGGACGGTGGCACAGGCGGCGGAGTCCCTCGGGATCAGTCGCGGGACGATCCGAAACCACATCCACAACATCCTGCAGAAGACCGGGGCGACCTCACACTCGCAGGCGGTGGCCTGGGCCCGCTACTGGGGGCTGATCCGGATCTGACGACCCGTCCCATCGCGCGATCGTCGCCGAGAGGGCAGGGCTTCCCAGTGGCGCGTCGTCGCGCCGCATTTCGCTACGAGCTGCCCGGTGTCGATCCGGCTCGGGTCGCCTCAGACCGACGCCTGGCAGAATGGCCCGGTGCAGCAAGGGGTTGTGGACTCCGGGGACGGCCTGCGGCGATGTCCGTGGGGTCTCGACCCTCCCGAGTACCGCCGTTACCACGACGAGGAATGGGGTCGGCCGGTTCTCGACGACGTGAGGATCTTCGAGATGCTGTGTCTCGAAGGCTTCCAGAGTGGGTTGTCCTGGCTCACGATCCTTCGCAAGCGTGAAGGGTTCCGCCGAGCGTTCGCCGGGTTCGAGCTCGCGTCCGTCGCCGCGTTCGGGGCAGGCGACGTGGAGCGTCTGCTCGCCGACCCCGGGATCGTGCGCCACCGGGGCAAGATCGAGGCTGCGATAGCCAACGCCCGGGCCGCTCTCGAAGTTCAGTCCGTCGTGGGATCCCTGGCCGCCCTCATCTGGCGCCATGAGCTGGCGCCCAAACCGCCGGCACGCACCTTGGCCGAGCTCCCGGCATCCACCCCGGAGTCGGCGGCCTTGTCACGGGAGCTGCGACGCGACGGGTTCCGCTTCGTCGGCCCGACGACGGTCTACGCCGCGATGCAGGCCCTCGGAGTGGTGAACGACCACCTCGACGGGTGCCATCTGCAGGCTGCCATCGAGGAGGGGCGGGCGGCGTTCACCCGACCGACCTGAGGAGCCAGCCGGGGCTGACCGGCGGCATCCAGGACGACGAGAACTCCCGGATGAGTGCGGCGACCATGGCGGGATCGGTCTGAAAGGCAAAGTGGCCGTGCCCTTCGAGCACCCGGATCCGAGCATCGGGGGGGGATCGCGGCCGCGGCGCGATCGGTCAGCTCACGCACCACCGGTGGGTTCTCGGTGCCCGCCAGCATGAGGGTCGGAGCCGTGATCCCCTCGAACTGGCCGGGCCGCTACACCCAGCCCTCCTCGGCCCGACACTCCCTGGGTAACCGCGGGGCGGAGGCGAGGCGCACGGGCCACAGCGGGCTCGCTCGCTGAGCGTCGACGTCCTCCTCCGTCATCTCCAGGATCCCGACGAACACCAGGCGGATATCGGCTTCCCTGTCGCCCGCCGCCAGCGCCTTCTCGACCGCCTCGATCGAACCGGCCGGATACACCAGGCCCAGACCCGGCTCGTAGAGCACGAGGTGCTGCATATAGCTCGTCAAGGCGGCGCCGCCCAGCAGCCCGCCCCGTGGGAAGGGCCCCACAGCGCGACGGGCCTGCCCGTGCGGGCGACGGCGTCCACGACGGCGGCCACGTCCTCGAACTCGCGCTCGATCGAGTGCCCTCGGCGACGCCGCTCGCGCCGAAGCCCCGGCGATCCATCGCGAAGGTGGTCATGTCGTCCCGCAGCTCCCCCGCCAAGGGGTCGAAGCTGGTGTGGTCACACAGCGAACCGTGCACCAGGACGAGCGGCAGCCCGCGGCCGTCGCCCACACGGGCAGCGGCGTCCCGGCCGACTGGACGTCAAAACGACTGGCCTCGCCTTCGGCATCGCTCCGGCGGCTCATCGCTTCACCCTTGACCGTGCGGCCTGGCCAGAAGCTACGCCGTGAAGCTCGCAGCGAACCACGGCCCCCGTGGTGGTGGACTGTCGCCCCCGCCACCGCTCAACGGTCTTCCAACCGGGTCGGCGTTCGAGTCAGGTGCCAGTCAGGCGACGGCTCGTATGGTCCGGCTCACAAAGCCCCGACCTACACGACAGCCACGATCGGCGACCGTGGCACCGAGGAAAGGAGAAAGACATGAGACGTCTCGCCTGGACCGCAGTCTTCGTCCTGATCGCCGCCTCCCTGATCACCACGGTCGCCGTGGCGAAGAGGTCGCCCGGCAAGTCCCAGCCCGCTCCGTTCAAGCAGGCAACCCTGATCGTGGAGACCAACGCCACCGATGGTGACGCCGGCCTCCAGATATCGCTCGATCATGAGCCGTGGAGGTCGATTGCCATCGACGGGCCCGACGGTCGCAGGCTGCTCGACATCACGACCCGCGGCGTGCTGCAGGACTACGGCCTGACCGAGCTCTTCTCCGAGTCGAGCGAACCGCCGTTCACCAAATTCCCGCTCGAGAGATTCAAGAACCTGTTCCCTGCGGGACGGTACACGTTCGTTGGCCAAACGATCGGCGGGGCAACGTTCCAGAGCTCGGTCGTCCTCACCCACAACATCCCGGCCGGACCGGTGATCTCGTCGCCTGCTCAGGGCTCGACGGTCTCACGCGACGACGCGGTGGTGCGGTGGGAGCCTGTGACCGAGCCGGCAGGGATCGACATCGTCGGCTACCAGGTGCTCGTCACCCGGGAGGGCCCCCTGCGGGTGTTCTCGGCCGACCTCCCCGGCGGGGCAACCAGCCTCCACATCCCGGCGGAGTTCCTCGAGAGCGGCGTGGGGTACAAGGTCGAGGTGCTGGCCATCGAGAGGGGTCGCAACCAGACGCTCACCGAGGTCGCGTTCACGACCCGGTAGACGTCACCGGAATGTTCAGCGGGCCGTCCGGACCCCGCGCGACAATTTTTCGTGATGAAGGTGCTCGTCGTCGAGGATGACACGAAGATCGCCAACGCCGTGCGCCGCGGGCTCCAGGCGGAGGGCTTCACGGTCGACGTGGCCCTCGACGGCACCGATGGTCTGTGGATGGCTACCGAGGGCTCCTACGACCTGATCGTGCTGGACATCATGCTCCCGGGCCGCAACGGCTACCAGATCTGCGCCGACCTGCGGGAGGCCGGGGACTGGACACCCATTCTCATGCTCACCGCCAAGGACGGCGATCTCGACGAGGCCGAGGCCCTCGACACGGGCGCGGACGACTACCTCACCAAACCATTCTCGTTCGCCGTGCTGCTCGCCCACATCCGCGCCCTGCTCCGGCGAGCGGCCAGCCGCAACCCCGCCCCGGTGGCGGCCGGAGACCTCAGGATCGACCCCGCGCAGCGTCGGGTGTGGCGCGGCGAGCACCAGATCGGGCTGACCGCCCGCCAGTTCGATGTCCTTGAGTTCCTCGTGCGGCGCGCGGGGCAGGTGCTCTCGAAAGCCGAGATCCTCGACGGGGTGTGGGAATACGAGTTCTCCGGCGATCCGAACATCGTCGAGGTCTACATCCGGCGGCTCCGAACCCGCATCGACGAGCCCTTCGGCCGCCACGCCATCGAGACGATCCGGGGGGCCGGATACCGGCTCTCGGCCGACGGCGGGTGATCGGGTTGGCCCGGCTCCGCGGCACGATCAGGTTCCGGATCACCATGCTCGCCGCCGCCGCCGTCGCGCTGATGCTGACCCTCACCGCCGGCGGGCTGGTGATGGCCCAGCGCCGGGTGCTCACGGCCAGCCTCGACTCGACCCTCGTGCTGCGGGCCGACGACCTCGCCGCGCTGCTCAGTGCCGCCGCCAGCCCGCCGCCGGAGTTGGCGAAGGGCGTGGGCGCGCCCGAAGACTTCGCTCAGCTCGTCACGGATGACGGTCGAGTCATCGCTTCGAGCCCGAACCTGGCGGGCGCGTCACGGATCCCCCGGCTCGATCCGGGAGGACGGACCCAGGCCATCCGCACGAGGACGGGCCTGCCGCACGACAACGACGTCTTCCGCGTCCTGAGCCGCCGTATCGCCACCCCGGTCGGTCCGGCGGTGCTGCACCTCGGAGCGAGCCTGGACGAGGTCACCGAGAGCACCCACGTCCTCGGAACCTCGCTGGCCGTCTCGGTCCCCCTGGTGGCCGCGCTCATGGCAGGGCTGGTCTGGTGGCTGGTGGGTCGCACGCTCGCCCCCGTCGAGATCATCCGCCACGAGGTCGCCGAGATCGGTCGGTCCACCGCCCTTCACCGCCGGGTGCCGGAGCCGACCGGCGACGACGAGATCAGTCGTTTGGCCCACACGATGAACGAGATGCTGGGCCGGATCGAGGACTCGCTCGAGCTGCAGCGCCGGTTCGTGGCCGATGCCTCCCACGAGCTGCGCAGTCCGCTGACGCGCATCCGCACGGAGCTGGAGGTCGACCTGGCCCGCACCGAGACCTCCGATCTCCGGGCGACCCATCAGAGCGTGCTGGAGGAGGTCGTCGGTCTCCAGATGCTCGTCGGGGACCTGCTCTTCCTGGCGCGTGCGGACGCCGTGGCCGGGGACGTCCGAGCCGAGGCGGTCGACCTCGACGATCTGGTCCTGCGCGAGGTCGGGCGCCTGAAGGAGGGTGGCCGGGTCGAGGTCGACATGTCCGCGGTTTCGGCGGCCCAGGTGCTCGGGGACGCCCAACAGCTCACCCGCGCGATCCGCAACCTCGTCGACAACGCAGAGCGACACGCCTCGGGAAGGATCTCGATCGCGCTCGGCGAGGTCGATGGGTCCGCCGTGCTCTCCGTCACCGACGACGGCCCGGGCATCCCCGCCGATCAGCGGCAGCGGGTCTTCGAACGGTTCGGCCGGCTCGACGACGCCCGCAGCCAGACCGCTGGGGGCACGGGTCTCGGCCTCGCCATCACGCGCGACATCATCGAGCGACACGGCGGCACGATCACCGTCGACGCGGGCGATCGGATGGGAGCTCGGTTCACCATTCGCCTCCCCGGTGCCTCATGACGCGGCAACAATGCGGGCGACGACCTCCCCCGCGCGACGCGGCCCCTCGGAAGCCCTTGTCCGATCTCAGGCCATGACGACTTGGCCCATCGACCGTCAGCCCGCGGAGGAGGGCGGCCCTGATGGCGATGCTCCCCAGGTCCACCTTGAGCATGTGGCCCGGCTCGGCCTCAGGAGAACGCGTGGATCGGGCCGACGTCTACCGCCCCCCAGAGGTCCGTGCACGGACGTGCCGATCTGGAGCCGGCCCACGCCCCGCGCTTTCGTCGTTCTCGGGCGATGTTGTGCATCGAGGGGTGTTCGGGGATTTCTGTGCTGGGGGGCCGGGAGCCGTGGATGGGATCTTCGGGCGCTCGGAGCCCGTCATGCATGCCCGCATTGGGCAAGGAGACTACGGAGGGAGATTGCGCTCGCTCGATGGGCCGCCTGCTCCGCCAGCCGCAGGGCCTCCTCCACGATGCGCTGAGCGCCTCGCTCCCGTCCGGCGACGGCTAGCTGAGCCCCTGCCAGCCTCGCCTCGCACAGGCTAAGGGGAAGGCCGGTCTCGAGGGCGTTCGCCACCAGCCCATACGCCTCCGTCAGGCTCCCCGCCTCGATCAGGACCGACGCGAGCCTGGCTGCCGCGAAGCACTCGAAGTGAGGCAGGTGGTGGTGCACGGAGACCTCCAGGGACCGGCGAAAGGCCTCCTCTGCCCCGGCCGGATCGCCGCCAGCATGCCGGGCGATACCGAGGCCTCGCAGCGCCGCGGCGGTCCACTCTCCATGCCCAAGCCGCTCTGCGAGGGCAAGGGCTGCTTCCGCCGTCTCCGCGGCCTCTCGGGGCCGATGCAGCGCGGCGAGCGCCTCACTCCGACACCAGAGCGCGTAGGCCTCGCCCTCGGGGTGTCCGAGGGAGCGGGCCAGCTCCAGGGCTTGGTCGACGTCGGCGAGGGCCTCGCGGGGCGACGCCATCCACGTGAGGGCCAGGCCGCGCGAGGCCCGCGGGGTGATCACCCGGAGAAGGTTTCCCGAATCCAGGAAGAGGCGGGCGACTCGATCGAAGGACTCCGCCGCTTCCTCCAGGCGGGCGCCGAGCAGGGCAGCCATGGCCCGCCCGTCGAGGACGTCGGCGATGCCACGGGCATTTCCGGTCTGACGGAACAGTCGGAGGGCCTCGTCGAAGCGGGCCTCGGCGCGGGTGCCCCGGCGTGTGTTCATGTCGAGGATGGCCCCGACGAAGAGTGCATTCCCCCGCGCGCCCGGGTCGGAGCCCGCCTCCACGAGGGCCAGCTCGGCCAGCTCGGAGGCGGGAACTGGGTCCTCGGAGCCGAAGTCGAGCATCGCCAGACGGGCGAGCAGCCGAGACCGGTCGGGTCCGCCGGCTCGCGCCCCGAGCGCCTCGCGCAGGTCGCCCCGAGCCCCCCCGAGGTCCCCCCGGCGTGCGCGGGCCTCTGCGCGCACCTCGTGCAGCCGGCAGCGAAGGCCAGGCTCGGGGTCGAGGGACAGGCTCTGGGCGGCGAGGCGTTCGGCCTCACTGCTCGCATGTCGCTCGAGCCGCTGGCCGGCGGCTTCGGCAAGGGCCCGGGCCGCGGCCGGGTAGTCCCCCGCCGCGGTCAGGTGGCGGGCGATCTCGCTGGGGTCGGAGTGCTCCTCCTGGAGGGTCGCCGCGAGCAAGGCCGAGAGCCGGCCGCGCTCTGCGGGCTGAAGAGAGCCGGCGACAGTGTCCGCGATGAGGTCGTGGGCGGGGACCCAGCCGGCGTCGTCGATGCGCACGAGCGCGGCGCGGGCGAGCGCGTCGAGGTCCGAGAGGATCACCCGCGCGCCGGCGCCGAGGGCGCGGGCGAGCAGCCGGGCAGATGCGGGCCGCCCCAGGAGAGCCATGAGGGCCAGCAGCTGACGGAGGGCGGGGGGCTGCCGCCCGAGTCTGCCCTCGAGCGCCCGGCGCTGGCCGGCAAGCGCCGCCTCACGCGCGAGGCGGGGTGCGTCCGGAGAGCGGGCCCGCCAGCGGCCGTGAGCTGCAGCCTCCACCGCCCCGGCTGCGGCAAGCGTGCGCAGGACCTCGGCGACCGCAAAGGGGGTTCCGTCCGTCGCCGCCGCAACCGCTCGGGCGACTTCCGCATCGGTGAAGATCCGGCTGAAGGCCGGAGCGGGAAGCGCCCCGAGAGCGACCAGCATGACGGCCGGGGAAGCGGAGGCCCCCGCGAGGAACCGGGCGACGGGCCCGTCGGCCGCCACCTCCTCGGGGCGGTAGGCGACGATGAGGGAGACAACCGGAACCCGTTCCACGATCAAGGAGAGCAGCTGCAAGCTGGTGGCGTCCGACCATTGCAGGTCGTCCGCCGCGACGACCACTCCGTCGGCGGAGACCGCTCCCACGAGCCGAACCGCCCCCTCCAGGGCGAGCGCGCGCCGGCTCTCGGAATCAACGGGGGCGGGGGGGAGCGATCGAAGCTCCTCGATCTCGGGGAGGATGTCCGCAAGAGCCTGTGCCGATCGCGAGGGAAGGTCGCGTACGGCGGCGATGTCGAGAGCGAGCGCCGAGCGGAGCAGCGAGCGGGCGAGTGACCATGGCTCCTCTTGTTCCGGGAGCAGCGCCCTTGCGCCCAGCACGGGGGCGAGCGTGCGCGCGGTCAACTCCGCCAGGAGGCGCGACTTCCCGCTCCCCGCAACGCCGGAGACGAGGACCGTCCCCTTCCCGGCCCCTTCGACTGCGGCCAGGATCTGGGAGAGCTCCTCGTCGCGTCCCACGAACGGGAGCTCGAGCATGCCCGGGGCGACCGCCGAGACCCGGGCGGGGACTCCTGGCATGCGGGGGGGCGGAGCGAGGGCCTGCCCCTGCAGGATGGCCGACTCCATCTCGAGGGCTTCGCGCGACGGGTCGAGCCCCAGCTCCTCGGCGTACTCCTTGCGGAAGGCGGAGAACGCGGCCAGGGCCGCGGCCGTGTCTCCCGAGGCGGCGAGGCCGCGCACGAGCAGTAGCCGCGTCCGCTCGCGGAGCGGTTCCCGGGACGCGGCGAGCGCCGCCATCTCCACGGCCTCGACCGGATCGCCGGACTCAAGGGCAGCCAGCGCGCCCTGCTCGAGCAGCTCGAGATGTGCCCGGATCAGCCGGGTCTGGAACTCCGCCGCCCAGTCGTCGTAGGCGTCCTCGGGGAGGGGGTCGCCGCCCCAGAGGCGCAGTCCCCGGCGGAATTCCCGGAGGGCGGCCTCCGGCTGGCTCGCACCGAGGGCACGGCGCCCCGCATCCACCGTCGCGAGGAAACGCTCGGCGTCCACCTGGATCCGATCATCGGCCGCGAGAGAATACCCACCCGGTCCCGTCAGGATCAGGGTCTGGTCGCCGAGCGCCCGCCGCGCGCGGTTGACGAGGACGTTGATGTTGGCGTCGGGGTCCGCCGGTGGGCGCTCCGGCCAGAGGGCGTCCGCCAGCGCGTCGCGGGAGACGAAGGCGCCCCGTCGGGTGACGAGTACCCGAACCAGCTTCCGCGCCAGGCGGCCGCCGAAGGCCGGGAGGGCCACCTCCTCACCTCGCCGGCGCACCGAGAACCGCCCCAGCAGACGGATCTCGATCATCGCGGCCATGTTGGGCGGGCGGGAAAGAAATTGCAATGCGGGGCCGCCAGGGAACCGCAACATCGGACGCCTACTCTCGCTCCGATGCCTACACAGGAGGGAGAGCCATGGCTGGGACGACGCTGCAGTTCGATCCGGTGAGGTACAAGGAGACCACCCGCGAGCAGTGGCAGGCCGCGGCAGAGGCGTGGTACCGCTGGGGACCGACTCTGGAGGCCTGGTTCGGTGAGGCCACCGAGGTCATGCTCGACCTAGCGGGAGTCCGCCAGGGAAGCCGGGTACTGGACGTGGCCGCAGGGGCCGGCGGCCAGACCCTGGCGGCGGCCCGTCGGGTTGGGCCCGGGGGATCGGTGCTCGCCACCGACATCTCCCCGCGCATTCTAGAGTACGCCGCCCTGGAGGCCAGGAAGGCGGGTATGGCCTGGGTCGCCACCAGGGCCATGGACGGTGAGGAGCTCGAAGTCCAGGAGGGCCACCACGACGCGGTGATCTGCCGCGTGGGTCTCATCTACTTCCCGGACCAGCCGCGGGCCCTGGCGGGACTGCGGCGGTCTCTGCGTGAGGGAGGGAGGATCGCCGCGATCGTCTACTCCACCCCCGAGCGCAACGAGTTCTTCTCCATCCCGGTGTCGGTGATCCGCAGGCGCGCCCAGCTCCCTCCACCCCTGCCCGGACAGCCCGGCCCCTTCAGCCTCGGCAATCCCGGCGTGCTCGCCGCCGCCTACGAGAACGCCGGATTCCGAGACGTCGAGGTGCGCACCATCGCCGCGCCGCTCAGGCTCGCCTCGGCCGCCGAGTGCGTGCGGTTCGAGCGGGAGTCTTTCGGCGCCCTGCACCAGATGCTGGCCGGCCTTCCTCAGCCGGAGCAGGCCGAGGTGTGGGAGGAGATCGAGAAGGAGCTGGCTCCCTTCGAGGGTCCCCGCGGCTTCGAGGGACCCTGCGAGCTGATCGTTGCGGCTGGGGTCCGCTAAGCGACACAGAAGATCAGAAGCGGGAGGAAGAGGAGGAACGCACATGCCGACATGATCCGTACCTACCGGGGGGACTCTCCGACGTGTCGCCCTTCCCCTCGCTGTTCCCGGCGAAGGCGCTGGCGGATGGCGAGCTCGGCCGCAACGTCTGCCTGCTCTACCGGTCGGCGGTCTTCCAGCAGTGGCGACGGCACGCATCGTCCGGCCGCAGGAGCCCGCTTTCCTCGGGCCGGTAGAAAGGACCGAAGTCGCTGTCGGTCGGCAGCACTTCGGCGGCGATGAAGCCGGCTGGCAGCCGGCTGGCGGAAGACGCCGGTCCGCGCGGCGAGCGCTGCCGTTGCCAAGGACCCTCGCACCGGGTCGGGGTGCCGGGCCCGCGTGCCGCTCCGGCGCTGCTCGCGAAGCAGACCCCTCGCGTGGGTGGCGTCGGGTCGGCCTGCTCGAAGAGCTGGATCCTCTTGGGGCTCGCGGCTAGCCCAGCTCGAGGTGCCGAAGTTGGTGCGAATGAGTCAAGTTTTGGGACGAGACCGACCGGGGCGCACCTCGAGCTGGGCCCGGCAGGCGCCGAACGGAGTGAGGCCCTGCCGGCATAGAGGACCGCGGCCGGAGGCTCGGCTCGCCGAGCGGGGCGAGGCGGGCCGACATTGAGGACCGCGGCCGCCCCTTGCCTTTCCAGGGAGCGAAGCGACCCGCTGGTTTTTGGTTGGTCGGCTATGTCGCGGCGGGTCGTCGCCGATGGCACTCGAGGGGAACGCACCGCTCTGGGAGGTTGTGCTGACCGTGGACCGGTAGGCGTCGTCGGCACGGCGGGCTGGCCCGCCTGATGAGATAGGTTGGGCCGCGGCGAGGATCTCGACGATCCTGCCGACGGCGCCGA
Source organism: Actinomycetota bacterium (assembly GCA_050693875.1). GTDB lineage: Bacteria > Actinomycetota > CADDZG01 > JAHWKV01 > JBOGWP01 > JBOGWP01. The sequence continues at coordinate 3,903 of JBOGWP010000062.1, read as the reverse complement.
CTGCCGCTGGAGAACCGCATGCTGACCTGGCTAGGCAGGGTGCCCAAGCCGGGGGGGCGGATTCCAGTGCCATTCGGACAGCTACCTGAACGTTCCGGCTCGTCGAGGTCCGATGATCTTTGCGCGAGCAGAACCTCACGGGACGATGTCGCGCGGCGGCGATCAGCCATCGCCGAGCTGAGCGTAGGCGTTCAGAGAGCGACCGGGCGGCACCGCCGACGAAGCAGGGTTCGCCGATCTGCCGGGCATGTCGGTTCGGGCGGTTCGACGCCGGCGCGGCTAGGGAATCCAGAGGTACTTGAGCCCCGGCCGGAGCTCGACGTCGACACCCGCCGGCAGCCTTGCGCCGATCCCCGAGGTCAGGCCGAGGACCCGTTCGAACAGCCCGCGCCTCCGGGTGTAGCGGACCAGGGAAGCGCGGGGGGTGTGAGCCAGCGTGCGGGCTCGGGCAAACGCCCGGTCGCGACCGCCGAGATAGTCGACGAGTCCGAGCTCGCGGGCCTGCCTGCCCGTGTAGACGCGCCCGTCCCCGATCTCCCGGACGCGTGCCGGGTCGAGCCGGCGGCCGGCGGCGACCACCGAGACGAACTGGGCGTATGCCTCGTCGATGAGCGTCTGGAGGATGCGGTGCTCCTCAGGAGTCATCTCGCGGAACGGCGACGCGATGTCCTTGTACGGTCCGCTCTTGATCACCACCGGTTCGATCCCGAGCTTGTCGGCGGCACGCTGGACGTTCGGCACCAGCAGGATCACGCCGATGCTGCCGGTGAGCGACGCCCCGTTTGCGACGACCTCGTTCGCACCGGCGGCGATGTAGTAGCCGCCGGAGGCGGCGACGTCCTCCATCAGCGCGATCACCGGCTTGCGCCGCCGCACCTGGCGGACCTTCGCGTAGATCGTGTCGCTGGCCACGACCCCGCCGCCGGGTGTGTCGAGCTCGACGATCACCGCCTTCACCCGTTCGTCCGTGCTCGCTCGGTCGAGCTGTCCGACAATCTCGTCGGGTGACGCCCCCGGGGTAACCAGGCCTCCGGTCGAACCGATCTGCCCCGCGATCCGGACCACCGCCACCTTGTCGGGTCCGCCGGGCGACAACACCTCTTCGTCCCAGCGGCGACCGGCCCCGCCACCGGAAAGGATGACCCCGAGGGCGGCGGCGATCAGCAGGAGGGCGGCGATTACGACGAGCCATTTGCCGCGCGGGCCGGGCACCCGGGGATGATACAAACCCGTTACCATCCACGGGCATGCTCCGGCTCGTCATCCCCAAGGGAAGCCTCGAAGCCCAGACGCTGGCCCTGTTCGAGGCCGCGGACCTCAGGCTGCGGCGCGGGAGCGACCGTGAGTACCACGGCACGGTCGACGACCCCCGCGTCGACCGCTTCTCCGTGCTCCGGCCCCAGGAGATCCCGCGCTACGTCGAGGAGGGGTTCTTCGACCTCGGGCTCACGGGGCTCGACTGGGTCGAGGAGACCGGCGCAAAGGTGGAGGTCGTCGCGGAGCTTCCTTACACGAAGGTGTTCGTCGGGGGCACCGTTCACATCGTCCTCGCGGTTGCCGGCGCCTCGCCGATCACCCACCCGACGCAGTTCCCCCCCGGGAGCAGGATCTCGACCGAGTACGTGAACCTCACCCGCCGCTTCTTCGAGGAGCTGAACATCCCGGTCAAGATCTTCCTCTCTTATGGGGCGACGGAGGCGAAGGTCCCCGAGATCGTCGACGCCATCGTCGAGGTGACCGAGACGGGAAGCACGCTCCGCCAGCACGGCATGCGCATCATCCACACCCTGCTCGAGTCGCCCACGCTGCTGATCGCCAACCCGGCGGCGTTCGCCGACGCTGAGAAGCGCCGTGCGATCGAGGAGCTCAAGATCCTGCTGCTCGGGGCCGTCAACGCCAAGGGGCGCGTGCTCGTGAAGCTCAACGTGCGGAAGGAGAACCTCCAGGAAGTGCTTGCGGTGCTGCCCTCGATGAAGGCTCCGACGGTGTCCGAGCTGGCGGAGAAGGGCTTCTATGCCATCGAGACCGTGATCGAGAAGACCGCGATCAATGTGCTCATCCCGACGCTCAAGGCCAAGGGCGCCTCCGACATCCTCGAGCTGCCCATCAGCAAGATCGTCTCCTGAGCCGTGGGAGCTTGCGGGGTTGAAGGCGACCTGATCTGTTGAGTCGGGAGCGCGCGGGCGTGGCGGCAACATCGAGCGAACCACCGAGCACGAATCCGAACTACCTCGGGCCGACCGTGGTCACCCGGGGGGATATTGTGAATGGGCCGACTTGGTGTTAGCTTGCTGGACTGAGCCGGCGGGCAGGAAGCCGCGGGCCGAGGTTGGAGGAGAAGGATCGCGAGTCAGTCGACGGTGCAGTTCAGCGCCGAACCAAGCAGCTGCCTCGCGGCGGGTCCACGGTGGGTGCCGGCTCGGACGGGCCTGGGGCACTCCGGAGGAGTGATCCCTAATCGCATCTGAGATCCGGGTGAACGACCGGATCCGCGCGGCCCAGGTCAGGGTGGTCGGCCACGACGGCCAGCAGATCGGCATCCTCGCAACTCCCGTCGCTCTGGCGCGGGCTCAGGAGCTCGATCTCGATCTGGTCGAAGTCGCCCCGCAGGCCGATCCGCCCGTCTGCAAGATCATGGACTTCGGCAAGTGGAAGTACGAGCAGGACGTCCGGGCCAAGGAGTCTCGCAAGCGCCAGTCGCAGGTGATCGTCAAGGAGATGAAGTTCCGTCCGAAGATCTCCGACCACGACTACGAGGTGAAGCGAAAGCACGTCGAGCGCTTCCTCGAGGAGGGATCGAAGGTCAAGCTGACGATCATGTTCCGGGGGCGCGAGATGGCCCACCCCGAACTGGGGGCCAAGCTTCTGGATCGGGCCGCCACCGATCTCACCGAGATCGCCGGGGTCGAGGTTCCGCCCAAGCTCGACGGCCGGAACATGACGATGGTGCTCTCTCCGCGGAAGCGGCCGGAGCGCGTCAAGGCCCGCGAAGCGGGGTAGTCGCCCCGGGGTTAGGGCGCGTCGGCGCCGGAGCGGGTAAGCTCCTGTGGCCCTCAGCCACCTTCCGGAGGCCCAACATGCCGAAGATGAAGACCCACAGCGGCGCGGCCAAGCGCCTTCACCGGACTCCCACCGGGAAGGTCGTGCGCGCCCAGGCGGGCGTCCGGCACCTGCTAGAGGGTAAGTCGGGGCAGCGCCGCCGGCGCCAGCAACGGGAGGACACGGTCGCAAAGCCCGACCTCGGCCGTATCCGACGGATGCTCGGAGGGTAGGTCCGATGGCACGCGTGAAGCGCGGGGTCCACAAACGCAAGCACCGCCGGAAGGTTCTCGAGGCGGCAAGCGGCTACCGCGGCGCGAGGAGCCGGCGCTTTCGGGTGGCGAAGGAGCAGTTGCTCCACTCAATGGTCTACGCCTACCGCGACCGGCGGGACCGCAAGGGACAGTTCCGGCGCCTCTGGATCGTTCGAATCAACGCGGCCGCTCGAGCGAACGGGCTGTCGTACAACCGACTGATCGACGGGCTCCGCCGGGCCGGGATCGACGTCGACCGCAAGGTTCTGGCCGAGCTCGCCGTCAGCGATCCCACCGCCTTCGCCTCGCTGGCCGAGGCGGCCAAGCGCGAGCTCCAGCCCGCCTGAGCCGCTCGATCGCCCAGAGGCCCACCACGCGGTCGTACCCGCCGTCGGCTCCCCGCAGCGAGGGGGCCTCGCTCGCCCAGCTTGAGGTGCCGAAGTCCGTGCGAATGAGTCAAGTTGGGGGACGAGAGCCCACCAGGGGCGCACCTCAAGCGGGGCCCGGCAGGCACCGAGCGAAGCGAGGCCCTGCCGGCATTGAACGACGCCGCCGGAGGCTCGGCTCGCCGAGCGGGGGCGAGGCGGGCCGACATTGAGGACCGCGGCCG
>JBOGWP010000061.1:0-2894 GCA_050693875.1 Actinomycetota bacterium | reverse complement strand
CGGTCGGCTATGGCAGGCAGGACCCGCTCGTCCTCGCGCTCTGCCTCGCGGCTAAGGCGGAGGCGGACGACAACCGCAAGCACCGAATCGCCACCGACCTCCTTGTCTGGATCTTCCTCCCGGCCCTGTGGAAGGTCGTCGAGCAGGCCGGGGCAACGGACCTGCTCACCCCGGAAGAGATCGACCAAGAGGTTCTCTCGGGTTTCTGGGAGGAGGCGGTCGCCCCTCACGCCAGCAGCGACGGGCTCTCCGGCCGGCTCGTCAACGCCGGGCGCCACCAGGTGTGGAGAGCGATCCGCGCCCGTCTGAAGGAGGAGCATCCCGGGCTGGAGGTCGCCGAGGAGATCGAGGCAACGGAGGCAGGCGATCCGGAGTGGTCCGACCCGTGGACGCTCATCTGCTGGGCACGGCTGGAGGGAACCCTCAGCGATACCGAGGCTGAGCTCATCTTCTGGACGAAACTCCAGAACGAGGGGATCGAGGAGGTCTCCGCCCTCCTCGGGCTCGGTGCGGAGGCCGCTCGCTCGTGCCGCAAGAGGGCCATACGGAAACTCGCTGCCTGGGCCAGGGGGCTCGGGGACTCCTACCCCCCGCGGGACCCACAATTCGCGTGCCGCCTCCGAAAACTCGCGCAAGAACCCTCCCGACTCGCGCGGATTCTCGGTCGCGGCTCCGACCCAAAACGGCCCCGCGATGTGTTGGGAGGTTGAGAGCCCGAGGGTGCGGACCGGCGGCCGTCCTCCCCGACTGGCCCCCTCGGGACCCTCGCCAAGCGACAAGAGGAGAGGAGAGAGCGTGAACCCAAGCGACGTCCTTGGAGCTCTCCAGATGGTGGCGGATCCGGGGATCGCCGACATCCTGCGCATCCTCGACGGCGTCCGGACGCTTCTCGTCGGTCTTCTGGTCGGGCTCGCCGTCGCCGCCCTGACCTATGCAGGCGTCCGCTACGTGGTCTCGGTCGGAGACCCGATGGGGGTGGAGAAGGCGAAGGGAGCCGTGAAGGCCGCCGTCGTCGGCCTCGCCGTTGCCCTGCTCGCTCCCATCCTCGTCGGAATCGTCAAGCACATCCTCACGGTCTGAGATCATGGCCAGCCATCTCCGCCGACTGGTCTCGCTCGCCGCCGCCGGGGCGCTCTGCGTGGGATTGTCGGCCTCACCTGCCTGGGGCCAGCCGCAGCCCTCCCCTACGCCCGAGGCCGCGCCCTCCCCCTCGGAAGGCTCCGCTGACGAGACGAAGCCTCCCGTGTGGGACGTGGTCGGACGGGCAGAGCACGCCCTCAACTCCTGGGTGCGAGGACTGGTCGCCTCCTCCCTCGAGCCCGTGTTCCGCGTGATCGGCCGGACCATCCTCTGGACCCCGCAGCTGGACGGCCACTCGCGGATACGAGAGCTGTGGGCCTTCTCCCTCCGCATCGCCGACGCCGCCCTGATCCTGTTCGTTCTCGCCGGGTGCGTCGTGGTGATGGTCGGCGGGTTCTCTTCGCAGCTCACCTTCAAGGAGCTGCTTCCCCGCCTCCTCCTCGCGGCGGGGGCGGTCCACCTCGCCCTCCCGCTCGCGGGCCTGCTCATCTCGACAGCCAACGCCGTGTCGCTGGCAATCGTGACGACGGCGGCAGACGTCGACGGCCTTTCCTCGCGCATGTCGGAGCTTCTGTTCCGGGCGGGGCTGGCAAGTCCCCTGTTCCTGATCCTCGCCCTGGTCGTGGTGGTCATCGCCGTGCTCGTCGTCGTCGCCTACGTGGTGCGCGTCGCCGTCCTGGCGGTCCTCCTTGCCGCGGGGCCGCTGGCTCTCGTGACCCATGCCCTCCCTCAGACCGACCACCTCGCGCGGGCCTGGTGGCGGCTGCTCGTGGCGATGATCGTCGCCCCGGTGTTCCAGACCCTTGTCCTGGCCACGGCGGTGCGGGTGTTCTTGAGCAGCGAGGGCGTCCTGGGGATCGGGTCGGGCTCCCTGATCGACCTGCTCGTGATCGGTTGTCTTCTGTACCTGCTGTACCGCATACCGCTGTGGACCATCCACGCCGCACTCGGGGGCGCGGCGTCACGGGCCTGGGTCTCGGCGAAGAGCCGGGCGCTGACGGCCGCCAAGACGGCGGTGGCGGCATGAAGCTCCGCCTCCCAGCGAACGTCGACATGCCGGACCGCATCCTCGCCGGCCTCACCCTCCGCCAACTGCTCATCGTCGGGGGCGGCGTCCTCGTGGTGTGGGCCCTCTACCTCGCGATCGGCCGGTCGATGGGGGCGGCCTTCGCGGTGGTGGCTCTGCCCCTCGGCGCGGCGGGCTGGGCCCTGGCGACGTCGACCCCCCAGGGCATCGGAATCGACCGCCTGGCCTTCCTCGCCGCTCGCTTCCTCCTGATGCCAAGGCGCCTGGTGCTGGCGCCTCGAGGCATAGCCGTCTCTCCGAAGCTCTCCAGGCGGCGCCTGGCGCCCATCGACATCCCCCCCTTCGGCGTGAACGAGGAGGGCCTGGCCGACCTCGGACCGCATGGGTTCGCGGTCGTCTGCCGCGCTTCCGGGATCAACCTCTCGCTCAGAGCCGAAGAAGAGCAGCGAGGTCTCATGGCGGGGTTCTCCCGTCTGCTCAACTCCCTCGACGGGCCGGCCCAGTTCCTGGTCCGATCCGACCGCTTCGACCTCACCGGAATGCTCCAGGCCATCGAGGGCGGGGCCGCCGCACTTCCGCATCCCACCCTCGAGGCGGCCGCCCGCGCCCACGCCGCCTTTCTCAGGGACCTTGGGGGACGGCGCGACGCCCTGCGGCGCGAGGTCCTCATCTGCCTTCGCGAACCCCGTGGCTCGGAGGAGGAGGCTGCCTCCCGAATCGGGCGGCGCATCCAGCAGGCAGAGGCCCTCCTGCGCGGCTTCGGCATCCGCCTGCGCAGGCTGACCGG
>JBOGWP010000060.1:0-12455 GCA_050693875.1 Actinomycetota bacterium | reverse complement strand
CCGGCAGGCATCGAGCGAAGCGAGGGCCTGCCGGCATAGAACAACGCCGCCGGAGGCTCGGCTCGCCGAGCGGGGCGAGGCGGGCCGGCATAGAGGACCGCCGGCGAAGCCGGCCCCATGCCTTTCTTTCCAGCCTGTGCCGGGGAGCGAAGTGACCCACTAGGCTAGCCCAGCTCGAGGTGCCGAAGTTGGCGCGAATGAGTCAAGTTTTGGGACGAGACCGACCGGGCGCACCTCAAGCGGGGCCCGGCAGGCGCCGAGCAAAGCGAAGGCCTGCCGGCATTGAACGACGCCGGCGAAGGGTCGGCTCGCCGAGCGAGGCCCGGCAGGCAGAGCGAAGCGAGGGCCTGCCGGCATAGAGAACTGCCGGCGAAGGCTCGGCTCGCCGAGGGAGGCGAGGCGGGCCGACATTGAGGACCGCGGCCGGAGGCCGCCCCTTGCCTTTCTGGCCTTTCCAGCCTGTACCGGGGAGGCGAAGCGACCCGCTAGAAGTCCATATCGCCGGTCGGCATGTGCTGGCCGCCGGCGCCTCCAGCCTTCTCGTCCCTCGGCTTCTCGGCCACCACCGCTTCGGTGGTGAGGAACAGGCCGGCGATCGACGCGGCGTTCTGCAGCGCCGAACGGGTCACCTTGGCGGGATCGATGACCCCGGCCTTCATCAGGTCCTCGTACTCGCCGGTCGCGGCGTTGAGGCCCTTGCCGAACTCGAGATTGCGCACCCGGTCGACGATGACGCCACCCTCGAGACCAGCGTTGTGGGCGATCTGCTTCAGCGGCGCCTCGAGAGCCTTGCGCACGATTACGGCGCCGGTGCGCTCGTCGCCTTCGGTGTCCTGCTCCACTTTGTCGAGGGCCTGCTGCGACATCAGCAGCGTGACGCCCCCACCGGGGACGATGCCCTCCTCGACCGCGGCCTTCGTGGCCTGGACGGCGTCCTCGATCCGGTGCTTCTTCTCCTTCAGCTCGACCTCGGTTGCGGCGCCGACCTGGATCACGGCGACGCCGCCGGCGAGCTTGGCGAGCCGCTCCTGCAGCTTCTCCCGGTCGTAGTCGGACTCGGTCTTGTCGAGCTCGCTTCGGATCTGGTGCACCCGTCCCTTGATGTCCTCCTCGGTCCCCCCGCCCTCGACGACGGTGGTGTCGTCCTTCGTGACGACCACCTTGCGGGCGGTGCCGAGCAGGTCGAGCGTGGTGTTCTCGAGCTTGAGGCCGACCTCCTCGGAGATGACCTGGCCACCGGTGAGGGTGGCGATGTCCTGCAGCATCGCCTTGCGGCGATCGCCGAAGCCGGGGGCCTTCACCGCAACGCTGCGAAAGGTCCCGCGGATCTTGTTGACGACGAGGGTGGCGAGGGCCTCTCCCTCGACGTCCTCACAGATGGTGAGGAGCGGCTTGCCGGCCTGCATCACGCGCTCGAGCACGGGGAGCAGGTCCTTCACCGCCGAGATCTTCTGGTTTGCCACGAGGATGTAGGGATCGTCGAGGACGACCTCCATGCGCTCCGGGTCGGTGATGAAGTACGGCGAGATGTATCCCTTGTCGAAGCGCATTCCCTCGACGAGCTCGAGCTCAAGCCCGAAGGTCTGCGACTCCTCGACGGTGATCACGCCGTCCTTGCCCACCTTGTCGAACGCCTCGGCGATGATCTCGCCGATCTCGGGGTCGTTGTTGGCGGAGATGGCGGCGACGTGGGCGATCTCCTCCTTGGCCTCGATCTCCTTGGCCTGGTTGCCGATGAACTCGACGACGGCCTCGACGGCCTTCTCGACCCCTCGCTTGAGGCCGATCGGGTTTGCACCGGCGGCGACGACGCGGAGGCCCTCCCGCGTGATCGCCTGAGCCAGGACCGTCGCCGTCGTGGTGCCGTCGCCGGCCACGTCGTCGGTCTTCTTCGCTACCTCCTTGACCAGCTCGGCACCGATCTTCTCGAAGGGGTCCTCGAGCTCGATCTCCTTCGCGATCGACACGCCGTCGTTCGTGATCGTGGGGGCTCCCCACTTCTTCTCGAGCACGACGTTGCGGCCCCTGGGGCCGAGCGTGATGCGGACCGCGTTGGCGAGCTGGTCCATGCCGCGCTCCATCGCACGGCGCGCCTCCTCGTTGAAGGCGATCATCTTTACAGGCATACCCACCTCCCGACAGGATTGGCTTCTCGATGCCAGCCCGGACTGCCCCCGGGCGATTAGCACTCTCTAATCTAGAGTGCTAACGGGGGGTTTGCAACTGCCGGGGGTTTCCTGGGCGCTCTCCGGGCCGGGGCCTGGGCCCGGGTTCGCGCTGCGCTCGGGGCAAGGATCCGACGCAGTGTGGCGCAAGGTGTCGGCCGCGCCACCGGCGGGCGGGGTGGGAGGCTCGCCGGAGACGAAGGGGGGCCTCGAAGGGGCTCGCCGTCGAGATCGGCGGGACGCTACTTCTTCTTCTTGGCGGCGGGCTTCTTGGCGGCGGGCTTCTTCGCCGTGGACTTTGACTTTGCCGGGGCCTTCCTTGCCGGGGCCTTCCTCGTCGCCGGCATCGGCGCCACCCCCTTCCTTCGTGGAGTCGTTCCTCCCCGACGCCGAAGTGTAGGGGAAGCGCGCGCGAATGAACAGAACTTCTCACGAAAGATGTCCCTGATCCCTTGCGATCAAGCCGCGACGACGCGCGTCCTCCCACGGTCGAGGTGAGGCACGGGCGACGCTTCCGTCCTCGCGCCGGATCGGTGCGCGACGAGCATCCCCGCTACTCGTCGAAGGCAGCCTCGATGCGAGAGAGGAGCTGGGCCTTCTCGAGCTCGCGGCGCCGCTTCTCGCGGATCTGCTCCGGCGTCATCATCAGCGTCTCGTTGACCGCGATCGCAAGCTCCTCCGGATCGAAGGGCTTCGTCATGAACTCGTCGACGCCGAGCCGCCAACCATGCAAGAAGTCCGACTCGCTCGAGCGTGCGGTCAACATGAGGATCCTGGCCGCTGGGCCGCCGACCCTGCGGAGCTCACGGATGAAGTCCCAGCCACCCATACCCGGCGTGGCCACGTCGAGGACGATGAGATCGGGCCGCTTCTCGCGCACGACCTCGAGGGCGGCGCGCGCCGTGTTCGCCTCGGCAAGCTCGTGGCCGAGGTCGGCGAGCGTTGCGCCGATCAGCCTACGTGTTTTTCCGTCTGGCTCTGCGATGAGGATCTTGGCCACGTCGAACCCCGAACGAGGGAGAGGCCGGCGCCAGAGAATACCACCGCGCGAGGACTCACCTTGATTTAAAACTATTTCGCACGTACTATTAGGTTCCTTCTCCGGGCGGGTGGGATACGTGCCGGACGTGCTCCGGCGACTGCCCCCCGGGCGCAGGGAGGGAACACGTGGCGAGGCCAACCCAGGTCGAATCGAAGGTGCCACGGGCAAAGGCTGCCTTCCATTGCCTGCTCCCCGCTGCCGCCTTCCTCGTGGACTCCGTGGCGTCGCCGGCCGGAAAGGTCCTCGTGGCCGTCACCGGCCTCGTGATGGCCGTCAGCGTGCTCGGGGGGCCGCGTGCGAGCCTGTTCGGGCGGCTCTACGTGGGGCTGATCAAGCCGGCATTCAAGATCGAGCCGGGCGCACCCGAGGCGGTCGCCCCGCACCGCTTCGCGGAGGCCCTGGGGGCGATCGTCCTGCTCGTCGCCGGCGGCGCCTTCGCCCTCGGCGCCGACATCGTCGGGTGGGTGCTGGCACTGATGGTCTCGGCGCTCGCCGCGCTCAACTGGCTCGCCGGGATCTGCATCGGGTGCCAGATGTACCTGCTGTTCCGGCGCCCGAAGGGTGGGCTCGCCGCATGAGCCCGATCGTCGTTCGCCTCGGAATCCTCGCCGGGCTCGCGGTCGCGACCTGGATCGGCATTTGGCTGCTGCGCCGGTGGTTCGACCGAGCGGACGCGCCGGCCCGCTTCGACCTCTCCGACGTCTCGGCCGAGGATCGCAGCCCCGTCCTGGTCGAGTTCACCAGCCCCTACTGCTATGAATGCAAGGCGGCCATGCCGTTGCTCAAGGCGGCCGCGCTTGTCCACGACGCCTCGTTCCAGCTCATCGATGCCAAGGTGCGGCCCGACCTTGCCGGGAAGTACGGCATCCGGCGCGTCCCCACGATCCTCGTCGTCGACCTGAAGGGTGCGGTCAAGGCGTCGTGGCTCGGCACGCCTCCGGAAACCGAGTTGGAGGCCGCCCTCACCGCCGCGAGCAGCGGGAACGGGAAGGGCAACAGCAGGGCTTCCCTGAACCCCGAGCGCGCGCCGGAGATATGACCGAGCCCTACGACTCCGGCCCGGGCTGGAGGGGCTCCACGGCCGGCGCCCCCGTCTCGAGTCCGAGCGTTGCGCGAAGGGTGGCAAGCCGGTCCTCCGCCTGCGCGTCGAGCGCGGCCTTCTCGACCTCGAGCATCTGGGACTCGACGCCGCCCGAGGCAAGCTCACCCTGACCGACCGCCCGTGCGTACCTCGCCTCGATCTTGTCGCGGACCTCTGCAAGCGTCGGGGCGTCGCCCGGGGTGGCGAGCTCGCTGACCGACTTCAGCGCCTCGTTCATCCGCTCCTGCATCTTGGCGTGCTCCAGTTGCGAGAGCAGCTTCGCCCGCTCGGCCAGCCTCTTCTGGAGGGCGAAGGCGTTCTGTTCGACCGCTCGCTTCGACGCCTCGGCGGAGCGCACCGCCTGATCGTGGAGCCCCTTGAGCTCCTTCATCGAAGATTCGGCGGAGACGAGCTTCACGGCGAAGGCCTGCGCCGCCTCCTCGTACGAGCCCGCTTTGGTCGCGTCGCCCTCTCGCCCAGCCCGGTCGGCCAGCACCAGGGCCTGGCGCGCGGAGCCCTGCAGCTTCTCGACCTCCTCGAAACTCCGCTCGAGGCGCAGCTCGAGCTGGCGCTGATTGCCGATGACCGCAGCGGCCTGCTGAGAGAGCAGCTCGTGCTGGCGCTTTGCCTCCCCGATCGCCTGCTCGATCTGCACCTTGGGATCGGCCAGCTCGTCGAGCTTTCCCGTCAGCGCCGCGACCAGATAGCGCCAGGTCCGGCCCAGAAGTTTCAGCATCGCTATCCCCTCTCTCTCGGGCCGGGAAGCCGGCGGAAGGAACGCCCGCGCCACTCCCCGGTTGGCTCCCGGGTTGTCACGCTATCCTGCCCCGGGAGTCCGCTCAATTCCTTTTCCTCTCGCTGGCCCGGCAGGCTCGAGGGGCCGCCCTCGGCCAGGACCTCGACCCCCTGGACGCCCTCGAGCGCCCGGACGCTGAGGTCTTCGGTCTCGGCTAGTCCCGAGCGCAGCCCCTCGAGCTGCTCGGCCAGCGCGTCGATCTGCTGTGCTCCTTCGGCAGGGGACGAGGCGGAGTCGGCGAGCGCCAGCACCTCCGCAACGCGCGCCACCAGGCCCTCGAGGCCGATCGCCGTCGACTCCATGCGCGCGAGCAGGGATCGCTCCGCCTGCCGCAGCCGTTCGTGAACCGCGAGCTGGCTCCGCACCGACTCCAGTGCCCTTCCGATCTCCGACTGGACCGGGGCATCCGACGCGGCGCCGTGCTCGGCGGCCAGTCGCTGCTCCTCCGAGGCGAGACGGGCGACGTCGACGTGCCGCAGCGCCGCGGCCACCGCCGACACCCGGCCCCCCAGCCGGCGGAGCGAGTCGAGCGCCCCACTCGCCTGCTCGGCCACCGTGCGGCATCGCTCGGCGACGGCTCCCTCGGCGGGGGCCGAGGAGGCAAGATCGGTGAGCGACTCGACCGCGCGCTGGGCGCGTCGCAGCCAGCGCTGCTCGGGTGATTGGTCGCGGATCGGCAGCTTTGGCAACCCTGCCCGGCGGGGCCCGCGCCTGACCAGCGCTCCGATGCCCGCCTTCACTCCGAGCACCACCGCACCGACGGCTACTGCGGCGACGACGGAGATTCCCACCGCCCACGCCGCCCCGCCGGCAATCCCGGCGGCGACCAGCGCCCACGGGTCCCTCAGCTCGTCGCCGAGACTCATCAGAAGTTCGACACCACGTTGGTGAACGCCTTGTCGATCGACGTGGGGTCGCTCGAGTCGTAGACCGTGGCGCGCGACGCGTCGGCAATCCTTCGCAGGGTGTTGAGATCCGCATCCTCGCCGTACGCGATCGGGAATACCCGCACCCCCGCCTCCTCGCCCTCGGTCCGGAGGGAGCGCAGGAGCCCGTCGAGATCGGTGTCGGGCGGATACTCGTTGCGCCCGTCGGTCAGAAGGATCAGTCCATTGATGCGGTTGGGATCGAACCCTTCCCGCATCTGCTTCGTCGCTCCCCTGATCGTCGCGTAGAGCGCGGTGCCCGAACGCGGGGTCAACCCCCGGATCGTCTGGACGATCTGCCCGATGTTGTTCACGGCCGGGGCGAGCGGGACAGATTCGAGATACGGGGCGTTCTGCCCGAGGTCCGACGCGAACACCCACAGGCCGATCTCGTCGTCGGGGGCGAACTGGTCCATGGCCTTGATCGCCGCCTGCTTCGCCAGGTCGAGCTTGCTCGCCCCCGACCCCGGCACCGACTGGCCCATCGACCCCGACACGTCGATCACCATCAGCACCCTCGCCCGCTTGCGCAGGTCGCGCCAGGACAGCTGGATCTTGTCGAGCACCGGCGGGGCGGGCGGATTGAGCACCGCCTTCGGCTCAGCCGGGAGCATCCCGTTCGACGCTTTGATCTCGTCGCCGGGCTTTCCCTCGAAGTCACGAAACGCCGCTTGCTGGAACCGGCTCTGCTGTTGCGGCCGTTGGAGGAACGCTCGGAAGTCGGCCGCGGCGCGCCGCTTGGGCTCGTCGACCCACGAGCCGGTCAGCACCACCCAGGGGTGGTCGGAGTACAGGGTTCCTTCGCGTGGATAGATCGCGGCGAGCGGCGTGCGTGGCGGCTTGTGCTTCCCCAGCGTCTTCGGATCTCCGGTGGGATTCCCCCTGTTGTAGTCCCAGACCGACTTCTCCTCGATCGTGACTGCGGAGATGTAGGTGAGGCCGAGGCCCCGGTCGTCTGCCCTCTGCAGGTTCTCGAGGAAGGTCAGCGTGATGTCCCCGTAATGCACCACCGACGACTCCACGCCCTTCACGAAGTCCCGCACCTTCGCATCGACAATGTCGGTCTCGGTGAGGTCGCTCGATCGGCCCGTGGCGGCGAAGTAGGCGCCGACGGTGGCATGGAGTCCCGAGGTCGAGAAGTTCGGATTGGTCTTGCCGAGCCGGAAGGGACCCCATTCGGGATGGCCGAACTTCCCCCACCCCGCCGGGTCGCGCGCCAGGGCCAGCACGTCGCCCCATCCGACCGGCTTGTTCGGCCATCCGAGCGCCTCCGCCATCGGGCGCGGCATCGCGATCACCAGCGGGCTGTTCGCAATGTGCGGGATATCCGCGGGCACGAGGTTGGGCGCGTCTCGCTGGGCCAGGCGCTGGCGAAGGATGACCACCCACGACGAGGCGGCGGGCGTCCAGACATCGGGGCGCGGTCCGTCGGCGCTCTCGTCCCAGCCCCGCGCCAGCGCCTCCGCGGCACCGCCGGATGCCTTCGAGGCCACCTTCACCCGCACGCACCGGCCGGCCACCCGAGGACCAGATCGCTCGTAGGCCGCGGCCATCTCCGAGAGGAGGGCAGCCTTCTCCGACGAGCCGACCACGGCGAGCTCCACGCAATCGCCGGACACCGCGCCGGCGCCTTTTCCACCGCGTGCGGTGTCGCCTCCCCGGGTCATGAAGGAGCGGAGCGCCAGGATCAGCCCGACGCCCACCACGATGGCGATCAGGAGCGGGATCCTGCTGGAACGGGGCTGCTGCACGCGGCGACTCCCCTGGCTGGACAGGGTCATGATAGCTGCGGGCCCCGGCTACCCCAGCGATGAATGAGCCCCCCTTGGGGGTACGAGAGGTGCTACCGCCGCCCGCTGCTCGGGCTCAGCATCCCCCGCCTGCGACCGCCGGAAGGATGGTGACGGGCCCTTCCGCCGCTGTCTCGAGGCCCTCGAGGAACCGCACATCCTCGTCGCCGACATACACGTTCACGAAGCGCCGCAGCTCTCCGCTCTCGTCGATGATGCGCTCGACCAGTGCGGGGTGGTCCGCGCCCAGCTTCTCGAACATCTCCCGGATGGTGGCGACGTCGGCCACCTCGATCTCGCTCTTCCCCCCGACCAGATCGCGCAGCTGGGTCGGAATCTTCACCACCACGCTCACGAGGACCTCCCTGTCCGCTCCGCCTCCCATTCCGGCATCAGGGCCAGCTCGTCCTCGAAGGCCCGGACGTCCGGAGGGATCTCAATGGTAGGACGCAACCGCCCCGACAACGCCTCCGCCGTCTTGAGTCCCATCCCCGTGATGAGCGCGACCACCCGTTCTTCCCGACGGAACGCCCCCTCGGCGGCGAGCTTGCGCAGCGCGGCGATCGTCACCCCACCCGCCGTCTCCGCAAAGATGCCCTCGGTCTCGGCGAGCAGGCGGATCCCCTGCACGATCTCCTCGTCGGTGGCGTCGGCCCCCCGCCCCCCGGTGCGGCGCACCGCCTTGACGGCGTAGTACCCGTCTGCGGGGTTCCCGATGGCGAGCGACTTGGCGATCCCCGATGGCTTCACCGGCCGCACGTGGTCGACGCCGGCCTTCAGAGCCGCCACGACCGGGCTGCATCCACTCGCCTGGGCGGCGTGGATGTGGGTCGACGGCTCGGGCGCCAGTCCCACCCGGTGCAGCTCCTCGAGCCCGCGCAGCACCTTCGTGAGGAGCGAGCCCGAGGCAACCGGGACCACCACATGATCGGGGAGCGTCCAGCCGAGCTGCTCCACGATCTCGAATGCGAGCGTCTTCGAGCCCTCGGCATAGAAGGGACGGATGTTCACGTTGACGAAGGCCCAGCGGCGAGACTGGGCGATCTCGGAGCACAGCCGGTTGACCTGGTCGTAGTTCCCCTTCACCGCGACGATGTGGCCGCCGTAGACCGCGGTCGTGATGATCTTCCCGGCCTCGAGGTCGGCCGGGATGAACACGAAGGAGCGCAGCCCCGCACGGGCGGCGTGGGCTGCCACCGCGTTGGCGAGGTTGCCCGTGGAGGCGCAGGCAACGGTGTCGAAGCCCATGCTGCGTGCGACCGTCAGTGCCACGGTCACCACGCGGTCCTTGAATGAGTGGGTCGGGTTGGCGGTGTCGTTCTTGATGTACAGCGCGTCGAGCCCAAGCTCCTCCCCGAGCCGCTGGGCATGCAGGAGCGGCGTGAACCCCGCCGCGAGATCCACGCGGGGGACGTCGGCACCAACGGGCAGCAGGTCGACGTAGCGCCAGATCGTGAGCGGGCCCGCCTCGATCCGCTCGCGGTCGATCGCTGCGGCGATCTCGGCATAGTCGTAGACCGGCTCGAGCGGGCCGAAGCAAAAGTCGCAGACGTGAACCGGCCCGACCGGGTAGCTACGGGCGCATTCCCGGCATCGCAGATGCTCGACGGTGGCCACGCCCTACCCTACAACCTTCGTGCACCTACCCACCCGCCCGGCTGACCCGATCCGGGGTCTCCTCGTCCGACTCCGCAGTCTCCCCATCGGGTTCCGGGTCGCCCGTCTCGGTCTTCTGCGCCACGACCTGCGGTTCGGGCCTGGACTCGGGTTCCTCCGCGGCGACCTGGGCCTCCGGCCGCGCCGTCCGGGGGTTCTCCGGGGGCCCTCGATCGGCTTCGAGATGCGGGCTCGGCCGCCCGAGCACGTGTGTCGTGTAGTAGTGGAGCAAGAGGATCTTCGCCACTGCCGTGCCCGGCACGGCGAGCAGCATCCCCCACAGCCCCGCCAGGCTGGCCCCCGCGAGCAGCGCCAGGATGATCGTCACCGGCTGCAGCCGCACCGCCCGCCCCATGACGTTCGGGCTGATGAAGTGGTTGTCCAGTTGCTGGACCACGAGCATCACGAGCGCCGCCAGCAGGGCCTTGGTAAGACCGCCCGACACGATGCCGACGATCAACGCGATGCCGCCGCCGATGAACGGTCCGATCAGCGGCACGATGTTGAAGAAGCCGGCAAGCAGCCCGATCGCCAGCCAGAAGGGAATCCCGACGATCCACAGCCCGACCGACGACAGGACGCCGACGATGCTGGCAACGAGGAGCTGACCCCGGAAGAAGCCCCCGACCGCCTCCCCGCACCGCCGGAGCAGCATGAGCCATTCCTCGCGGTAGGCGGGTGGCAGGTGGTCGACGAAGCGCTCGCGCAGCCGGGGAAGGTCGGCCAGGATGTAGAGCGCCAGGATCGGTGCCAGGACGAACGCCAGCACGAGGTGAAGCGCGCTGCGCGTCACCTCGAGGATCTTGCCGACTCCCTGGAACAGTCCTTCCCGCCCGCGTTCGAGGACCTGGCGAAAGGCGGCCGCGTCGACCGTTTGGCCGAAGCGGTTTGCGATGCCCTCCAGGCGCGCCGTCAGAGAGTCCAGGAAGCCCGGGAACGTGTCGATCATCTGCTGACCCTGCCGCCCGAGCGCGGGAACGATCAGCGCCACGATGAGGGCGATGCCGAGGAGGAAGAGCAGGTAGATCGCCGCCGTTCCCACCCCCCGACGGAGGCCGCGCCGCTCGAGAGCAGTGACCGCCGGGTTGAGGAGAAAGATCAGCGCCACCGCGAGCACCATAGGGGGAAAGATGTTGCGGACCTGATAGAGCACCCAGCCGATGACGAATGCGAGCGTGAGGATCCCGAGGACGGACCAGGCGATCACTCCCGCCCTGGGAAGGGCCCGGGCGATGGGGGCCTCCGGCTCCGGGGCCGGCAGGCGCGACGACATCGACCGATTATACGGACGCATCGCTCGTACCCCGGGGCCGCCGGCTCACCGCGATGCCCGCCCCCACCCCATCAGGTAGGCTGGGTCCGGTGGCAGCAAGCGCCGACGCTCCCGCCGATTTCTCCCTGGAAGAGGTCCTTCGCGGGCGCTCGCTCGTCATCGCCTCCAACCGGGGCCCGGTTCGCTTCGAAACCGACGCGTCCGGCGAGCTCGTCGGGCGCCGCGGTGCCGGAGGGCTCGTGACCGCCCTAAGCCACGTCATGCGCCGGGCCTCGGGCGTATGGGTCGCCAGCGCGATGACGTCGGGCGACAGGCAGGTCGTCGGGCGGGGGCCCACCCCCTACATCGAGCTGGCTCCCGAGCGCGAGGGGGAGGAGAACCTGTTGCTGCGCTACCTCGCGTTCGACAGGGAGACCTTCGACCGTTACTACAACCGCATCTCGAACTGGGTGTTCTGGTTCCTGCACCACGGGATGTGGAACCTGCCGGTGGAGCCGCACTTCGACGAGCGGACCCGCGACGCATGGAGCTCCTACCGGCGCGTCAACGAGCGCTTCGCCGAGGTCGTCGCCGAGGAGATCGCGGAGCGCGACCAGGCGCCGGTGATGCTCCACGACTACCACCTGATGCTCTCGGCCCGCTACCTCCGCAAGCTCCAGCCGGACGCCTTCAGCTACCACTTCACCCACATCCCGTGGGCCCAGCCCGACGTGATGCGCGTCTTGCCCGGGTCGATGGCCCGAGATGTCCTCGACGGAATGCTTGCCAACGACCTCCTCGGATTCCAGACCGTGCGGTGGGCCCGGAACTTCATGTGGTGCTGCGCCGAGCTGCTCGATGCAGAGCTCGACATGGACCAGGGGCTGGTCCGCTACGGTGCCCGGGAGACCGTCGTGCGCCACTATCCGATCTCGATCGACGTCGACTCGGTCCGGGCGGTCGCCTCGTCGAGCGAGGCCGACCGGGCCCGGCGCTGGCTCGACCGGATGCTGGGAGGCCGCAAGCTCATCATCCGCGTTGACCGCCTCGAGCTCTCCAAGAATGTGGTCCGAGGCTTCCGGGCGTTCGAGGAGTTCCTCACGCGCTATCCGGAGTGGCGCGACAAGGTCGTCCATCTCGCCCTGCTGTACCCGTCCCGGCGGGCGCTGCGCGAGTACCGGGAGTACGAGGCGACCGTGCTGGATACGCACGACCGGATCAACGCCGAGCTCGGTACCGACGACTGGCAGCCGATCGTGTTGCTGAACGAGGACAACTACGTGCGGGCGATCGCGTGCCTCACCAGGTACGACGCACTGGTCGTCAATCCGATCGCCGACGGGATGAACCTCGTGGCCAAGGAGGGCCCGGCCGTGAACGAGAACGACGGGGTGCTGATCCTCTCGCGGAACGCCGGCGCCTGGTACGAGCTGGCGCACGCGGCCGTCTCCGTGAATCCGTACGATGTCTCGGACATGGCCGAGGCCATGCACACCGCCCTGACGCTCGATCCTGAGCAGCGGGCGGCGCGGGCCCGGCTGCTCCGCGAGGTGGTGGAGCGCAACAACCCGACGAAGTGGGTGTGGCACCAGCTCCGCGACATCCGCCGGCTGCACGAGTCTTAGCGAGCGACCTCAGACCGCCGAGCTCTTCACAGCCTGAGCGCGCCGCTGGGTTCTCTTCGCGGAACCGTGGTCTGAGCTCACTCGCATGAAACCCCGGGCTGGCGCAAAGTAGGTCCCACACG
>JBOGWP010000059.1:0-22590 GCA_050693875.1 Actinomycetota bacterium | reverse complement strand
CACCTGCAGCAGCACGTTGAAGACATCGGGGTGGGCCTTCTCGATCTCGTCGAGGAGCACGACCGAGTAGGGGCGCCGGCGGATCGCCTCGGTGAGCTGGCCGCCCTCCTCGTAGCCCACGTATCCGGGAGGCGCGCCGAAGAGGCGTGAGACGCTGTGCTTCTCCATGTACTCGCTCATGTCGAGGCGCACCACCGCGCGTTCGTCGTCGAAGAGGAACTCGGCGAGTGCCCGCGCCAGCTCGGTCTTGCCGACGCCGGTGGGCCCCAGGAAGAGGAACGACCCGATGGGACGGTTGGGATCCGAGAGCCCGGCACGCGACCGGCGGATGGCATTCGACACCGCCGCCACGGCCTGGTCCTGGCCGACCATCCGGCGGTGCAGCGCATCCTCCATCCGCACCAGCTTTTCGATCTCGCCCTCCATCAGCTTCGAGACCGGGATGCCGGTCCAGCGCGCGACGACCTCCGCGATGTCCTCCTCGTCGACCTCCTCCTTCAGCATCTTCAGATCCTTCTGGAGCTCGGCGAGCTGGGCGTTGGCGGCATCGAGCTCCTTGGTCAGCGAGACCATCCGCCCGTACCGCAGCTCGGCGGCCTTGTTGAGGTCGCCCTCACGCTCGGCCCGCTCCATCTCGGCCCGGGCCTCCTCGATCTGCGACTTGAGGCCGCGAATCCGATTGATGGCCTCCTTCTCGGTCTGCCAGTGGGCCTTGAGGCGGTCGGCCTCCTCCTGGAGGTGCGCCAGCTCCTCCTCGAGCTTGGCCAGCCGCTCCTTCGAGGCGGGGTCCTTCTCCTTCCTCAGTGCCGCCCGCTCGATCTCGAGCTGCTTCATGCGCCGGTCGACCACGTCGATCTCGAGCGGCATCGAGTCGATCTCGATGCGCAGCTTCGAGGCGGCCTCGTCGATCAGGTCGATCGCCTTGTCGGGCAGGAATCGCCCGGTGACGTAGCGGTCCGAAAGGATGGCCGCGGCCACGAGCGCGGCATCCTGGATCCGCACGCCGTGATGGACCTCGTAGCGTTCCTGGAGTCCCCGCAGGATCGCGATGGCGTCCTCCACCGAGGGCGGCTCGACCATCACCGGCTGGAAGCGCCGCTCGAGGGCGGGGTCCTTCTCTACGTGCTTGCGGTATTCGTCGAGCGTCGTGGCACCGATCATTCGCAGCTCCCCGCGGGCGAGCATTGGCTTGATCATGTTGCCGGCATCGACCGCACCCTCGGCCCCCCCTGCGCCGACGATGGTGTGCAGCTCGTCGACGAAGGAGACGACCTGTCCTTCGGACTCGGCGATCTCCTTGAGCACCGCCTTCATGCGGTCCTCGAACTCGCCCCGGTACTTCGAGCCGGCGACCAGGGAGCCGATGTCGAGCGCGACGATGCGCTTCGACTTCAGGCCCTCGGGAACGTCGCCGTCCACGATCCGGCGGGCGATCCCCTCGACGATGGCGGTCTTGCCGACCCCGGGCTCGCCGATGAGCACGGGGTTGTTCTTCGTGCGACGCGAGAGCACCTGGATCACGCGCCGGATCTCCTCGTCGCGGCCGATGACCGGGTCGAGCTTGCCCCTTCGGGCGAGGTCGGTGAGGTCGCGGCCGAAGCGTTCGAGGGCCTGGTAGGTCTCTTCGGGATTCTGTGAGGTGACGCGCTGGGTGCCGCGGATCTCGACGAGGGCGGAGAGCACCGCGTCGCGGGTGACCTTGAACTCCGCAAACAGCGGGCCCAGCCGACCGGCGTGCTCGAGCAGCCCGAGCAGCAGGTGCTCGGTGGAGACGTATTCGTCCTTCAGCGTTTCCGCCTCGGAGAAGGCGCGCTCCAGGACCCGCGAGAGCGCGGCACCCAGCCGGGCCGGCTCCTGCGAGCCGTACACCTTCGGGATCTCGGAGAGCAGCTCGTCGACCCGGTCGCGCAGCGTTCCCGGAGCGGCCCCCAGCCGCGGCACCAGTGAGAAGACGACCCCCTCGGGCTGCGAGAGCAATGCGTAGGCGAGGTGCTCGGGCTCGATCACCTGGTGGTTGCGGTCGCTCGCGGCTCGCTGGGCGCCCGCGAGCGCCTCCTGCGACCGGATCGTGAGCTTGGTCAACTCCATCGAGGTCTCACCTCGTTCCCGGCGACGGGGTGCGCTCGCCGCGTGCCCGCGCCGACAGGGCGCCGAGCACGTCGCGGACATCGGAGAGCCGGGCCAGCGCTCCACCGCGCGCGAGGTGCAGCTCGCGCTCGAGGTGCAGCTGACGTTCGGCCTCGGCGGCGTGGCGCAGGGTGCGTTCCAGCTGCGCCTCGATCCGCTCGAGGCGATGCTCCAGCTCCATGATGATCCGCACGCCCGCGAGGTTGACCCCTTCGTCCTGGGTGAGCTGCTGGATGCGGCGGAGGACCTCGACGTCGCGCTGGCTGTATCGGCGCGAGTTGCCCGACGTGCGGCTCGGCTGCAGGAGGCCCTTCCGCTCGTAGATGCGCAGCGTCTGCGGATGCACCCCGGCGAGTTCCGCCGCGATGCTGATCACATACACCGCCCGGTCTTCGCCCGGGCCGGCGCCCCTTTGTCTCCTACGCGCCATCGTTCTCCCCCACCTTCTTCATCAGGTGCTCGCGCACCGACTCTGTCTTGTGCGACTCCGCGAACTGTCTGAGCAGATCCCTCGACTCCTTCGACAGCCGGAGGGGGACCACGACGTTGACCGTCACGAGCAGGTCGCCGCGGCCCCCGGTTCCCTTCTTCGCCCCCTTCCCCCGCACCCGCAACGTCCGGCCGGACTGGGTTCCGGCTGGGATCCGAAGCTTCACGAGGGACCCGTCGAGGGTCGGAACCTCGACCTCGGCTCCCAGCGCCGCCTCGTGGAAGGAGACCGGCAGCTTGAGCGTGAGGTCGCTTCCCTTGCGGCCGAAGATCGGATCGGGCTCGACGGCGACGTTGACGTAGAGGTCACCTGGGCTGCCGCCCTCGAACGAGACCCCCTTGCGTGGCACGCGGATCCGCGCCCCGTCCTGCACGCCGGCGGGGATGCGCACCTTCACGTTGCGTCGCGTCGCGCTCTGCGGCTCGGTGATCGGGAGCGTGACCGTGCTGCCCTCGAGCGCTTCGATGAAGGAGATCTTCACCTGCGTCTCGAGGTCGGCCCCTCGCGTCGGGCGCCCCCGGCCCCCTCCGAAGATCGTGCCGAACAGGTCGTTGCCGAACAGGTCCTCGACGTTGACGCGACGGCCGCCCCCCGCGCCGCCGAACAGGTCGCCGAGGTCCTCGACGCGGATCCGCCGCCCGCCGCCACCGGCACCGCCTCCGAAGCCCCCGAAACCCGAGGCGAGCATCTCTCGGAAGGAGTCGTACTCCTTGCGGGTCTTGGCGTCGGAGAGCACGTCGTAGGCCTGAGAGATGTCCTTGAAGCGGTCTTCAGCCTGCTTGTTCCCCTGATTCGCATCCGGGTGGTAGCGTTGCGCCAGCTTCCGGTAGGCCTTCTTGATCTCGGCGTCCGGCGCGCTCTTCGGTACACCGAGGACGGCGTAGTAGTCCTTCTCTGCCCACGCCCGCTGGCTCATCGCTGCCTCCCGCCCGTCGGCCTCGCCTCCTTACGTCCCCGGGGCCTGCTCCGGCGCACGGCGTGCGACCTTCACCATCGCCGGGCGCAGCACCCTCCCCTTGTGGACGTAGCCGGTCCGCAGCACCTCGGCGACGTAGGGCTCCCCGCCTTCGCTCCCCGGCACCTCGTAGGCCGCCTCGTGATAGTTCGGGTCGAAGGGCTTGCCCCTCGCCTCGATCGGCGTGACCCCCTCCGATGCCAGCAGCTCCTTGAGCTCGCCGTACACCATCTCGACCCCCCGGAGCATCTGCTGGAAGTCCTTGTGCTCCTCGGCGGCCCGCACCGCGAGCTCGAAGTCGTCGACGATCCGCAGAAGCCGTGTGGCGAGGCCCCCCGCCGCCCGCTCGGCCAGGTCGGTCTGTTCCCGGAGGATGCGCTTGCGGTAGTTGTCGAACTCCGCCTTGAGGCGCCGAAGGTCGTCGAGGTGTCCGGCCGCCTCCTCGCGCGCCGTGGCCACCTCCGCCTCGAGCTCGGCGAGGGGCGAGGCCGGCGCCGCGGCTTCGGCCTCGCGCGGGCCGGCCGGCGTGGAGAGGCCGGCGACCTGCTCCACGGAGCCGGCGGCCTCTGCCGCGACCTCCGGCTCGC
The DNA here is from genome assembly GCA_050693875.1 of Actinomycetota bacterium. Classification (GTDB taxonomy): domain Bacteria; phylum Actinomycetota; class CADDZG01; order JAHWKV01; family JBOGWP01; genus JBOGWP01. The sequence goes on along the minus strand of JBOGWP010000059.1, from coordinate 18,431 downwards.
GCACCCTGCGCCGGTCGTGGATCGTCACGGGCCGGCGGGGGCTCTGGTCGGGCGACCCGGGCCGCTTGCTCACCGTCACGCCCCCTTCACCTCGACTCGCTTCGGCTTCGCCTTCTCCGCCTTCGGCACGTCGATCCGAAGCAGTCCGTCGGTCATTGACGCCTCGACCCGCTCGGTGTCGCACTGCTGGGGCAGCGCGATCGTCCGCTGGAAGGGGCCGAAACGACGCTCGACCCGGTGGAACGCCTCCTCGGGCGTTCCTTCGTAGAACCTGCGCTCGCCCCGCAGCGACAGGACGTTGTTCTGGACGCTGATGTCGACCTCGTCGCTGCTCATGCCGGCGAGCTCGACGACGATCGTGTAGCCCTGTTCGGTTTCGAAAACGTCCAAAGGGGGCACCCAGGCACCGGCCGGGGCCCCCTCGACGAGGTCGGACCCGAACGTCCTGCCGAACATCCGATTGAGCTCGTTCTGAACCGACAGCAGATCCCGGAGGGGATCCCATCGCCGCATTGCCATCGTGCTGCTCCTTTCCTGCCGTTTCGTCATCCCGGCCTCGTATGGATTGATTGCTCGTGGCCGGGCCGCGTCACGAGCCGCCCTCGTCGACGATCTCGGCGTCGACCACGTCGTCCTCGGACGCCGCCGCGCCGGACTCGCCGGATCCCGTGCCCGAGGCGGCCCCCTGCTGCTGGCGGTAGATGTGCTCCGCCAGCTTGTGCGAGGCCGACATCAGCGCGTCCGACGCCGCCTTGATCCGGGCGGTGTCCTCGCCCTTGAGGGCTTCCTTCACCTCCGTGATGGCCGACTCGATCGAGCGCCGCTCGTCGTCCGACAGCTTGCCGCCGTAATCCTTGAGCGACTTCTCGGTCTGGTAGGCGAGGTTGTCCGCCATGTTGCGGGCCTCCGCAAGCTCGCGGCGCCGCCGGTCTTCCTCGGCGAATTTCTCGGCGTCGCGGACCATCCGGTCGATCTCATCCCTCGGCAGCGCGGTGCCGCCCGTGATCGTCATCGCCTGCTCCTTGCCGGTCCCGAGATCCTTGGCCGATACGTGGACGATGCCGTTGGCGTCGATATCGAAGGTCACTTCGATCTGGGGCATGCCCCGCGGGGCCGGAGGGATCCCGACCAGCTGGAACCGCCCGAGGGTACGTACCGCCGGGGAGTAGACGGTCTCCGCCTCGCCCTGCAGCACGTGGACCTCGACCGACGGCTGGTTGTCCTCAGCGGTTGAGAAGATCTCCGACTTGCGCGTCGGGATGGTGGTGTTGCGCTCGATGAGCTTCGTGAAGATGCCGCCCTTCGTCTCGATCCCGAGCGACAGGGGAGTGACGTCGAGCAGCAGGACGTCCTTCACCTCGCCCTTGAGCACGCCGGCCTGCAGCGCGGCGCCGACCGACACGACCTCGTCGGGGTTGACGCCCTTGTGCGGCTCCTTCCCGCCGGTCAGCTTTCGGACGAGCTCCTGGATCATCGGCATCCGTGTGGCGCCGCCGACCAGGATAATGTGGTCGATCCTGTCCACCGCCTTGCCCCAGTCCTTCACCGCCTGCTCGAAGGGGCCGCGGCACCGTTCGACGAGGTCCTCGGTCATCTGCTCGAACTGCGAGCGGGTGAGCCGGGTCTCCAGGTGGATCGGGCCGGCCTGCGTGGCGGTGAGGAACGGCAGGTTGATCGAGGTCTCGGAGGTCTGGGACAGCTCGATCTTGGCCTTCTCCGCCGCCTCCTTCAGGCGCTGCAGCGCCATGCGGTCGGTCGCCAGGTCGACGCCGTGGTTGTTCTTCACCTCCTTGAGGAGGTAGTCGATGATCCGCTGGTCCCAGTCGTCGCCGCCGAGGTGGGTGTCGCCCGAGGTCGCCTTGACCTCGAAGACCCCCTCGCCGATCTCGAGCAGCGAGACGTCGAACGTGCCGCCGCCGAGGTCGAAGACCAGGATGGTCTGGTCGGTCGACTTGTCGAGCCCGTAGGCCAGCGAGGCCGCGGTGGGCTCGTTGATGATCCGCAGCACCTCGAGCCCGGCGACCTGCCCGGCCTCCTTGGTGGCCTGCCGCTGCGCATCGTCGAAGTAGGCAGGCACGGTGACGACCGCCTGGATGACCTTGTCCGACAGGTACGCCTCGGCGTCGCGCTTCAGCTTGAGCAGCACCTGGGCGGAGATCTCCTGCGGGGTCCACTTCTTCCCGTCGACCGTCGTGGACCAGTCCGTGCCCATCTGGCGCTTGATCGACCGGAAGGTGCGGTCGGGGTTGGTGATGGCCTGTCGCTTCGCCACCTCGCCGACGAGGATCTCGCCGGTCTTGGCGAACGCCACGACCGACGGCGTGATGCGGTGGCCCTCGGCGTTGGGGATGACGACTGGCTCACCGCCTTCGAGGACCGCGACCACGGAGTTGGTCGTGCCAAGGTCGATTCCTACCGCTTTCGGCATCTCGGTCGTTCCCTTTCCGTAACCGTGGACGGGAGCTGGTCTCCCGCCTTCTCTTGAGTACGAACCCGATTATAGGCTTGAGTGTTCTATTGTCAAGATTTCTACTAGAGCACGGGCCGGGACCGGCGGCTGCCCCGAGCTGTGGTGGTAGCACGGTTGTGCGGCTCGAGGCCGGGCCTCAGAGTCACCCTGGTGCCGCTCGGCCGTTGGAGGCTCTCGGGAGGGATGTCGTGAGGCAAACGGAGGACGGGGGAAGGGCGACCGGCTCGAGGTCGCGGGCAAAGATCTTCAAGCGGGCGGGACGGCCACCGGTGCCGGAGGGAACGCCTCGGGAGCTGCGAGATGCAATCGTCTGGGAGGTCCGGGAGCCGATCCAGGTCGAGGACTCCGACCTCGGCGAGAAGCTGGACCTCCCCGAAGCGGGCCCCATGCCCCCGAATCGGCTCGTCGTCGTCGGCGACTCGATCAGCCATGGCTTCAAGAGCTTCGCGATCGCCGACACGCACCTGTCGTGGCCGGCGATCGTCGCCAAGTACGCAGGCTTCCCCTTCCGCTTCCCTCGGTACCCGGGTCCCCCGGAGTGCCCGGGACTCCCACTCAACCTGGAGGCCGTGGCTCGCCACCTTCAGAATGCCGCCCCCGGCTCGCTCCTCGACGTGGGCCGCGACGTGCTGCTGCTGCAGCGCCTCCGTTCGCTCATGGACAAGGTCGAGGACTACTGGGAGCGGGGAGAGGGGGCCGACCTGCTCGAGGAGACCGGGCGGGGCCGCGTTAACCACAACCTCGCCATCTGGGGCTGGGACGTCCGCGACGCACTCAGCCGCACCGTGGGGATGCTGCGGGGCCGCATCCACTCCGCCCGGGGACGCCGCGATGCCATCTTCCGCCAGATTCCCTCCGATGCGGGGGAGCGTTCGGGCCTCATCACGCTCGCCGGAGGCGACGACCGCGACACCCCGATTTCGCTGGCGCGCCGGCTGGGCGAGGAGGGCGGTTGGGATCAGCCGGGGATCGAGACACTGATCGTTGCGCTGGGCGGCAACAACGTGCTCGGGACGGTCCTGAACTTCACCGTCAAATGGACCGAAGAGGCGTCGTATGCCTACCGGGACCTGGAGGCGAAGTCCGTCTTCAACGCCTGGCTTCCCACGCATTTCGCATCGGAGTTCGACGAGCTCGCCGCGGAGGTCGAGACCGTCAATGCACGGCACGTGATCTTCTTCACGGTCCCGCACGTGACGATCGCGCCGATGGTGCGAGGGATCGGGAACAAGATGCCGGGCGACCGCTACTTCGCCCGGTACACGAGGCCGTGGATCGGCGACGAGGTGTTCAGCGCCAACCGTCATCCCTGCCTCACCGGCGAGCAGCTTCGCGTCCTCGACTTCGCGGTCGACCAGTACAACGATCACATCGTCGAGCGGGTCCGAAGGGCGAGGAGGGCGGGCCGCGACTGGCGGGTCCTCGACATCGCCGGCATCCTCGACCGCCTGGCCTACCGCCGGTTTCTGATCGACCAGGAAGCCCAGCCCGAGTGGTGGACCCCCTACACGCAGCCCGACGCGTACCTCGAGTTGTCGCCCCAGCCCGACACGCGCTTCTTTCGGTCGGATCGGTTCGGTCGGTTCGCCGGAGGGCTGTTCGCGCTGGACGGCGTCCACCCGTCGACGATCGGCTACGGCATCGTTGCCCGTGAGGTGATGCGGGTGATGAGCGACTGCGGGGTCGCGTTGAACCAGCCCGAGCCGGACTTCAAGGAGCTCATCGCGGCGGATCGCCTGATCGCGGAGCCCCCCACACGAATCTCGAGCATGCTCGAGTTCGTCGAGTTGGCGAACCGAACGGTGGATCTCTATCAGGCGATGACGGGGCGCCCGCCGATCTGACGTCTGCGACGCCGCGCGACGTACCGCGCGCTACCTTCTAGACTGAACACGACGTGCTCGAGCGCCTCGCGATCACCCTCGCCATCGGGGTGGCCATCGTGCTCGCCATCCGCCGGGCGCTCCAGCTGATTGCCTTTCTCCGCCTCGGCCGCCCGGAGCGCCGCACCGACAACCTCGGCGCGCGCGTTGCCCGCGAGCTCCGGGTCGTCCTCGGCCAGCAGAAGCTCCTTCAGTGGCCCGCGCCGGGCCTGATGCACGCGCTCATCTTCTGGGGATTCGTGGTCCTGCTGACCACGATCGTCGAGGGGTTCGGCGAAATCTACGCACCGGGGTTCGCACTCCCGCTGATCGGCCGATGGGGGCCCCTCGCCGCCGCCCAGGACGGCCTGGCGCTGGGGGTACTCGCCGGGGTGGCGATGGCTTTCGGGATCCGCAAGCTCCAGCGGCCGGGCCGGTTCGCCGGCTCGCACCTGCGCGAGGCGGACTACATCCTCGGCTGGATCAGCGCCATCATGCTGACCCTGCTCGGCGCCCGCGCCGCCCTCGTGGCGCTCGGCCGCTTTCCGTACCCTCCGGGGTGGGCCTTCGTCTCGTCGTTGCTCGCCCGGCACGTTCTCGGGGGCGCCGGGGCCGGGGGCCTCGAGGCCCTGCGCACGGCCTTCCTCTGGGGGCACTGCCTGCTCGTGCTCGGCTTCCTCGTCTACCTCGGCTACTCGAAGCACCTCCACATCGTCACCGCTCCGCTGAACGTCCTCCTCTCATCGACCGCCACCCGTGCGCCCGGTGCGCTGAAGAACATCGACATCGACATCGAGACGATGACCGAGGAGGACGTGATCGGTGCCGCCACCGTCACCGACCTCTCCTGGAAGCAATTGCTCGACACGATGACCTGCACCGAGTGCGGGCGATGCCAATCGGCGTGTCCCGCGTGGAACACCGGCAAGGTCCTCTCCCCGAAGCTGCTCGTGATGGAGCTGCGCGACCATTTGATGGAGGTGGGGCCGGGGCTGGCGGAGGCCCGCAGGGCCGGGGGGCCGGGCCGGTCGAGCCTGCCGCTCAATCCCGACGTGATCGAGGACCAGGTCGTCTGGGATTGCACCACCTGCGGGGCGTGTGTCTACAACTGCCCGGTCGACATCGAGCACATCGACCACATCGTGGACATGCGCCGCAACCTCGTGATGATGGAGGCGCGGTTCCCGCGGGAGATGGCCGGCGCACTTACCAACCTCGAGAGATCCGGCAACCCCTGGGGGCAGCCGGCGTCCGCGCGCCTTGCCTGGGCGGAGGGGCTCGACGTTCCGGTGCTGGGGCGAGACGTCGGGCCCGGTGCGTTCGACGTCCTCTACTGGGTTGGGTGCGCCGGCGCGTTCGACGACCGGAACCGCAAGGTCGTTCGTTCCTTCGCCGGGCTGCTCGAGCAGGCCGGGGTGCGGTTCGCCGTGTTGGGGCCCGCGGAGTCGTGCAACGGCGACCCGGCAAGGCGGCTCGGGCACGAGTACCTCTTTCAGGAGATGGCCAAGGCCAACATCGGGACGCTCGACGGCTTCGGCGTGCAGAAGGTGGTCACCGCCTGCCCGCACTGCTTCAACACCCTCTCGCGAGAGTATCCGCAGCTCGGCGGGGCCTATCAGGTCCGGCACCACTCCGAGTACCTCGCCGAGTTGGTGGAGCAGGGACGCCTGCATATTCGCCGCGACTACGAGGCGACCGTCGCGTACCACGACCCCTGCTATGCCGCCCGGCACAACGACATCCTGGCAGCGCCCCGCACGCTGCTCGGCGAGGCCGGCGCGGCGGTGAAGGAGCTCCATCGGCATGGACGCCAGACCTTCTGTTGCGGTGCGGGAGGTGGGCGGATGTGGATGGAGGAGCGCTCCGGCAAGAAGATCAACCTCGATCGGACCGACGAGGCGGTGGCTGCGGGGGTGGACGTCGTCGGCGTCGGCTGTCCGTTCTGCCACATCATGCTGGACGACGGAATCAGGGAACGCGGGGCGGCGGACAATCTCCGGGTAAGGGACCTGGCGCAGATCCTGGAGGCGGTGACGGGGGAGGGCGAGCCCGCGTAGCAGGGGGGGCCCCGGAGCCTACGAGTGGAGGAGGCGTTCGGATGTCCGAGAACAAGCAGCTCGTCGGCCGGTTCGTCGAGGTCATGAACAGCGGCGACCCCGGCCGGTTCGCCGCGTCACCGAGGACTACATCCAACACAACCCGCAGGTCCCGCAGGGCCGAGCCGGACTGGCTCAGTTCTTCGAGAGCTTCGGCCAGGCCTTCCCCGACGGTCAGGCCCGGCTGCGCGGGACGGTGTCGGAGGGTGACCGGGTTGCCGGCGTGCTCGCCGTCCGGGGAACCCAGCGCGGGGCGTTCCTCGGCCTCCCCGCAAGCGGGAAGCCGCTCACCCTTCGCTCGATCGATGTCTGGCGCGTCAGGGGGGGGCTGCTGGCGGAGCACTGGGACGTCATCGACGTGCTGGGGTTGCTGCGCCAGCTCGGGATCGTTCCCGGCGGAGACGGTGACGGCGCCGGGTCCGACGACGACGTCGTTCCCGGGGAGGGGGACCCCGACGCGAGCAAGCAGGTGGTTCGCCGCTTCCACGAGACGACCTGGAACGCGGGCGATCTCGAGGCGGCACGCGGCCTGCTCGACGACGACCTGGTCGATCGCGACCCGCTGGCCTTTCCCGGTCGCGGGCCCGGCCCGGACGGGCTGTTGGGGGTGGTGACGGCGGTGCGGGGTGCCTTCTCGGAGTTCCGGCGGACGATCGAGGATCAGATCGCCGAGGGGGACCTCGTCGTGACCCGGTTCACGGACCGCTGCATCCACACCGGGGAGTTCCTCCAGATCCCCGCGACGGGCAAGGCCGTGATCGTTGCGGGGACGAACATCGAGCGGGTGGCCGGCGGCAGGATCACCGAGGTCTGGCACATCGAGGACCTGGCGGGGATGATGCAGCAGCTGGGGGTGGCGTAACCGGATCGCCGGGCGCCGCGTCGTGGCGCGGTGAGCGGTGGATCGCTGCGATACTCGGAGGACCAACGGCCGACGGGCAGTGCCAATCCCTGCGCCGAAGCCTTGGAAGGTTTTGTTTCGACCAGCGTCAATATTGACAGTGATGGATAAAGGGGCTCAGAATGCCCCCATCGAAACGGGTCAACGCTCGGGCCACACCTCCTCGAATCCGGCTCCGCCGCCCCTGGCGCGCCGCCTCCTCGCCGAGTTCATCGGCACGGCGCTCCTGCTCGTCGCGGTGGTCGGCTCGGGGATCGGCGCCTCGCGCCTGTCGCCGGGCGACGCGGGACTGCAGCTGCTCGAGATCGCTGCCGCCACGGGGGCCGCGCTGGCTGCGATCATCCTGGCCATCGGTCCCGTCTCGGGCGGCCATCTCAACCCCGCGGTCACGCTGGCGGAGCGGGCGCTCGGGGGGTTGAGCCGCGTGCAGGCGGGGGCCTACATGGCCGCTCAGGTAACCGGCGGCGTCCTCGGGGTCGTGGTGGCCAACATGATGTTCCGCCTCCCGGCGGTGGAGATATCAACCTCCGTCCGAAGCTCTCCGGGAGTGTGGCTCGCCGAGCCGGTTGCCACCTTCGGTCTGCTGCTGGTGATCTTCGGGGTCGCCGGGTCGGGGCGGCCGTGGATCGCTCCCTTCGCCGTCGGGGCTTATGTCGGAGCGGCCGGCCTCTTCAGCGCATCCACGGGCTTCGCCAACCCGGCGGTCACCGTGGCGCGCACGCTCAGCGACACCTTTCCCGGCATCGCCCCCGCGTCCGGTACCGGCCTTCCTGGGGGCGCAGCTCCTCGGTGCCCTGGCCGCCGTCGCGGTGGTCAGGTCCCTCTACCCGTCCGGCCGTGGGCTCGCCGCCGCCGCCCTGGTTCGGCATCCCGACGGCGCGGAACGACCGGACGCCGGGATGCGCGCCGACGAGCGGGCCAGGCAGTCGCGAGGCAAGGCAGGAGCGCGATGACCGGCCGGCCGCCGGTCGAAGACCGGATCGCGGTCGGGCGCATGAGGGCCCCGGGAGGGCCATCGCGATGACGGATCTGCCCGAGGTGCTGTTCGTCTGCGTCCACAACGCCGGCCGCTCGCAGATGGCCGCGGCCCTGCTCGACGACCTGGCACGCGGTAAGGTGAGGGTCCGGTCGGCCGGGAGCACGCCGGCCGAGGTGATCAACCCCCTGGTCGTCCAAGCTCTCGCCGAGCTGGGCCTCGACGTGACCCGGGAGTTCCCCAAGCCGCTCACCGACGAGGCGGTGCGTGCCGCCGACGTGGTCGTGAGCATGGGGTGCGGCGACGCGTGCCCGGTATACCCGGGCACGCGCTACCTCGATTGGCAGCTCGAGGACCCTGCCGGCATGGCGAGCATCGAGGAGGTCCGGCGCCTGCGGGACCAGATCCGCCGGAAGGTCGAGGCACTGTTGGATCAGCTGGCGCCGGCCGAGCGCTGAGGCCGTCCAGGCCGGGGCGAGCGGGCGAGGACGAGGAGGCGCGGGCGCCCGTTTGGGCTACCGGTAGTTCTCCCAGTAGCGAGACGGGGTCGGCCCTCGCTGCCCCTGGTACTTCGAGCCCAGCCGGTCGGAGCCGTACACGGCCTCCGCGGGGGAGCTGAGCCGGAAGAAGGCGATCTGCCCGATCTTCATGCCTGGGTAGAGCGTGATCGGCAGGTTGGCCAGGTTGGAGAGCTCCAGGGTCAGGTGCCCCTCGAAGCCGGGATCGAGGAAGCCGGCGGTCGAGTGCGTGACGAGCCCGAGGCGCCCGAGCGAGCTCTTGCCCTCCAGCCGGCCAGCGATGTCGGGCGGCAGCTGCACCCACTCCACCGTCGAGCCCAGCACGAACTCGTTGGGGTGCAGGACGAGCGCTTCGCCCTCGGCGACGGTGACCAGCTCGGTCAGGTCGTCCATCCGTAGCCGGACGTCGATCACCCGGTAGCGGTGGTTGTGGAAGACGCGGAACTGGTTGTCGAGGCGCACGTCGATGGAGGACGGCTGGATCAGGTCGGTCTCGAGGGGCTTGACGACGATCCGGCCGGCGTCGATCTCGGCCCTGATGTCCCGGTCGGAGAGCAGCATGCGCCCCCGGATTCTATCGGGGGCCGCAGCGCGCCTATGCGGACGGCCGCGGGGTCGCCCGGCAGGCAGGTGGCTAGAATGGGGGCCGTTGCGGATGTAGTTCAATGGTAGAATGGAAGCTTCCCAAGCTTCAGGCGGGGGTTCGATTCCCCTCATCCGCTCTGACTCTCAGGGGCGAGATATGCCCGTTAGCAGCAACGTTGCAGCTGCCGTCCTGACGTAGGTCTACCGCCCGCGAACTCGCTGGTAAAGCTCCTCGCGGGACCAGTTGCGGCCGCCGCGGTCGAGCGCGCGCCGGTAGGCGCGCCGTGCCGTACGCATCGAGAGGTGGTAGCGAAGCCCGAAAGGGACTCGTCGCATTACGGCCGGCCGAGAAGATCGTCGGGCCCAATGAACGTCCCGATATCGGAACTGGGTGTGCACGGCTCCTCGAGCCTGCGAGCGAGTTCCCCCGCGGCGATCGGCTCAGCGATCGGCGGCTCGTAGTTCTCGTCGATCCATCCGCAATGACGACACTCGCCTCCGCCCACGCCGAACGAGCCGCACGAACCACACCGCGGCACCTCGCAACGCAGCCGGGCCGCCGTGAACACGCCGAGGAGATGCTCGACGGCATTCAGGCCGATCTCCGCATCAAGTCGGATTGCGTTCTTGGCATGCGTCAACCGGTTGACGTAGTCCCACGTCTCCACAGCCACCTTCTTGAGGTACGAGCGCAGGGACGCGGCGGACGTTCCGCTCGCGAGGCTGTCGGCGAGCAGAGCAGTCCAGGCCTTGACATCCGCTGCCTTCGGCGCCGGCTCCCCTTCGGGTACCAAGTCCTCCGACCGCGTCTCGGCAACGAACGAGACGAGGCACTCGCGGAGCCGGACGCCAACTGACTGAAACCCCTCGGCTTCGATTGCGGCCTCGTAGGACTCGAACGCTCGCTGCCACCGTCGCCACGAGCCGGGAAGGAGCCGCGCGGGCTCGGGCAGGACGGGTACCGCCCGCTCGCGGCCGTACTCGACACGCAGCATCAACCCGACGTGGAACGTCAACGCGACGTCACGACTCTTGAAATCTTCCTGGTCGTACAGGTTCGTCGGGTTGGTGATGACCCACCATCTGGTCCTCTCGCAAATGCACGTCCCAGATGTCGTGGCGCACGGGCCCGACCAGTTCCGTCGCAGCCTTCTCGGCATGAACGACGGCCTCGTGTGACTGATCCTCGACGTAGGCGCGGATCGCCTCGGCTCGCGCGCGGTTGCTCTCATCAGGCGGTCGATCATGCCATCCGGCCTGCGCATTTGAGCTGGGATTCGGTATCGAAGGAGCGCCTCCGGCCTCTCCCTCGAGCGATGCTCAACGGATGGCAGACGTCGTTCCTCGGACCTATCGCTTCTCCATCACCGTGACGGGTCGAAGCCGACGATCCGGCCTTCGATGATCCCGAGTGGGTCGCCGACGCTGCCACGGGCGTGCTCACCAACGTGTACGGCTACGAGTGCTTCTTCGACGACATCCTCGAACTCTCAGTCGGCGAGGTCCGCGACTCGGCTATCACCGGCGACGATCAGTAGGTCGACGACTCGCTGCCAGCGAGCGATCTGGTCGTCGGTGACGAGATCTGCACGGCGTTCGTGGAGCCACTCCGGCAGCGTGAAGGTCGAGGCGCAGTTGCTGCCGCTCTCGGCAACGATTCGCTCGATCCACCGGAGGCCTTGTTCGATCTGATCGGCAACATCGAGCTCCCGGACCGCGATCACGAGATGGTCGATGCTCATGCGCGTGCGCTCGATCGCTCCCAGCCAGCGGTCCACCTGGGGCGCCCAAGAGAGCGGGTTACGCCAGAGGTACGGCTGTCCGGCCAATTCGATCGTGAGGTATCCCCACTCGGCGGCCGGGTTTGGGATCAGAGCTGCCTCGGCATAGTCCCCCCACGTGCGCTCCGTGAAGACCTTCGAGTTCGTCTCCGCCTCTTCGAGCACCAGATCCACAATCCTCGGCCAGAGCCGGTGGGCCTGCTGGCCGGCGTACGCCCGCTCCTCCGCCGCCGCCGCGATGGCCTGTAGTGCTTCGGCCAGCACGCGCGCGTTGTCGATGTAGTTCCGGACGTACTCAAGCACGACGTCATCGCGGTCGTCGATCGCCTGCCACAGCGCTGCTCGTGCCGCCACGAGCGAGTCGCTCTGACTGTGGTGATACCCGTGCTCGTACGCCAGCATCGCCCGTTGATGCGCAGCAAGGAGGGAGCGCAGTGCTGCTTGTGCGTCGTCCCGGCAGCACGCAGAACTGATGGCCGCGGCCCCCATCGCTCGCAGCGCGGGCGTGAGCCTCCGACCGTAGATGTCGTCACCTTTCATGGGGCCGAGCGAGTTCGCCTCGGGCGGATCGAGCCTGACGATCGAGCGTCGCTGGGCTGTGGAGTCCCAAGGTCCCACGACTGATTCCAAGAAGGACTCCGTGAGGAGGTCGAAGGCGATGCGGTGGTGGCAGCGGCCGTGTAGATGCGCGACGTCGCAAGGCGCGGTCCACACCGCGTCGAGCGCTCGGGCGTACGCAAGTCGCGCCTCACTCACTCCCCTCACCGAGAGAGCACGGCTGAGCTCAATGAGTTCGTCGACCTCATCGGCCCCGTGCACGCCGAGGGCCTCTCGCAGGTCACGCGCGTCAGGCAGCAGAAGGAACGGCAGCGCCCGCGCCGCAGACCGGTCGGCTCCCTGGCTGAAGAAGGAGTCATCGAAGAGATCGTCCGCGTGCTCAGCAATGCCTGCAGCCACCTGCAGGAGAACCGTCGCGCTCCAGGCCAGCTCGTCGTCAGGCACGATGGCCCGGCCGCTGAGGTGCAGTTCGACGGCGGAGGCCGCGGCTGCGACTGGTCCGTCCGCCGAGAACCCCACGGACTGAGGAGGGTCGTCCAACAGCTGTCTCGCGAGGGCAAGGTCGGCGACGAGCGCTTCGGTGCCGATGTCGGGGGCTCGACCACCGTTGTCTCGCACGTGCGCGTGTCGAACCGTTAGTCCGACGGCATCGTTTGTCCGGCGGAGATCGGCGTTGGTCTCTCCGAGCACTTGCTCTACTTCGGGATCAACCGCTTGCTGGATCAGAAGGCGGTCGTCCTCTTGTCGCACCTCGTACGCGGCGCGGTCGAGCGACGCGGCCCAGGTTCGAACCGCTGCGAGGTGCTCACGTGCACCGGCTGACGAGTCGTCACCCACCTCGGCGCGAGCGTTGGCCAGCAGCTTTTCGCCAAGCGCCTTAAGACGCGTGATGCGATCGCCTTCCGCGCGAAGTGTCAGCATCATGCCGACTTCGCGGAGAGTCCATCCGCGGCGCTCGACGTTCGCGAGCTCCGATGCGGGCGGTCCACCGCGCGTCTGGTCGTGGATCGCTCGTGAGAACTCCAGTTCCCACACGGTCGGTTCGACGAGGTATGGGTCGATGGCATCCCCGGCGACTTCCAGGTGCCGGACCAATACGCCAAGTGCGAGCGCCGGCATCGCGAGGCTGTGCGCGTCTTCGAGCATGATCCTCGTCAAGACGTGGGGTGGAACACCTGCGCGGATGTACTCCTCGGTCACGAACTCCAGCGCCTGCAACGCGCTCATGCAGGGGTAGGGGCCCACACCCGTGCCGCGATACCAGAGCCAGACGTGGCTATCGCCGATGTATTCGCGCGGGCCTCCGGCAACCGAGAGAACGTGCTTCCTGTCGGGGCGATCTTCCTCGGCTGGGTATCCGTAGCGGAGGTTCGAGAGGATGCGAACGCGGTAACGAGCCGCGTGGTCGAGCATCCGGTTCAGGAATGCCACACCCCCGCGGTAGTCGGCTCGGAACATCGCCAGGAATGGACCATGCGTGAAGGACGCCAGTGCTGACCCGAGTCCTCCGAATCGGTGATGGCGGATGCCGTCGTCGTGGAGCCCGCCGGACAATCCGAACCCGTCATCGTCATCGTCTTCGTCTTCGTCTTCGTCTTCGTCCTCGATGTAGTACGCGGCCGCGAGGTCGTTGAGGAGCTTCGGGTCGTAGGCAGCAAGGCTGTGCCCGGCGAAGATCGGCTCGACTGCGTGATCGAGTGAGTGCGGCTCATCCTCGGCGATACGTCGCAGGATCGCCTCGCCTCCCGGCGCGAGGTCCGGTCCGAGAAGGGCGAGATGCTCCACTTGAGCGTCATGGATCCACTGGTATGGACGATGTCGCGTCGGCTCGGGCCGTCGACGGCGTCGCCGCGACATCGAGACAGTGCTGATAGCAGCGAACTTCTTGCGTCGTTCTTCGTCAGCTGCGATCTCCTCTGGCGTTCGTGCAGCAAGTTCGGCTTGTCGGGCGGCTTCTTGTTCGTCGAGCAAACGCTCGTTCTCGGCGCACCGGGCGAGGATGGCGTCGCGCAACTGGATTCGTGTCGTCTGCCCGGCGGGGGTGCCGTGCAGCATGTGCGCTCGCAGCCAGTCGCGAATCAGCTCAGCGACTTCATCGGCCAGTGTCCGTGGCGTGCCGACGTCGAGCAGTTGGGAGATCACCGGCTCGGCGATGATCGGATCGAGTATCCCTGTGCGCTGGTGCCGCCCGTACAGGACGCGAATCAAGCGCGCGAGGCCTTGGGCCTTGTTGTCGAGGAGCCCCGGCCACGCATCCTTGAGCAGTTCGGCAGAGTCCGGTACCGCCAAGAGCGCTTCGGTCGGGACGTCGGACCATCGTTCGCCCCCGCCAGCATCGGCGATCGCATCAAAGCCGGTTTGGAGACGGGCGAATCGGCCGACTCGGGGATGCGCAGCCTCGTCGGGCGCGGAGAGCACGATCTCGCAAGCGAGGCGAGCCGACGCCAGAGTCCACCGAGGCGCGCCGATCGTGGTCAGGGCAGCTGCGGGATCGCGCTCTGCGAGGAGCAACCGCGCGACTGAGTAGGCGCGCAGAAGGTCATGCTTGAACGCAGGTACGCGCTCCCATGGCAGGCGGCTGGCTGGGAGGAGCAGGCCGCTCCGTCGGAGTCCGTCGACGGCGACGTGGTCGAGCCGTGCCAAGAGGTCGTCGACATCGCCTTTGCGCACGGCGTGAGCCGCCAGTCGCAGCATGACCTGCTCGCGGGCGTCGGGCGCTCCCATGTCGTGTCGGTCGCCATTTCGCACGAGGTGATGCCAAATGTGGTCGAGCGCCTGCGCCTCGCTGAGGGGCAAGCCGGGGTCGTCGGCTCGCGCGAACAGCTCGATGACGATCGGCCGGCGGGAGCTCACGAGCGCGCGGGTTGTCGACGAGTCGCTGAGGGACCGGAAGGTGCGCGACCGCGGTCGCGAGCTCTTCGTCGTCGAACCCTGGAACCACGTATTCGCGGGGCCGGATGTCATCAACTGGGTGGCGGTGCCGGCACCCTCGGTCGCGGCTATCGCGATGACCTTGAGGCCCGCGTCCCGCGCGCTGCGAAGCAGGTAGGAGAAGACCTCCCCATGGTCTTCGGCAGCAGCCTCCGCCGAGTCGATCACGAGGAGGCGGTCGGGAGCGCTCAGCTCCGAGAAGAGCTCGTCGATTGGGGTGGAGAGCAGTGCGAGCAGTTCGAGCTGGCTGGCTGGTAGGTGCCGCAAGTTGAGCGCAATCGCTTGACGGTTCTCACCCAACTCGCCCGGTTCGATGGCATCCATAACCAAAGCGCTCTTGCCGACGCCAGAGTCGCCCTTGACGATGAGATCGCCGTCGACGGTCATCGCAGTTCCGAGCTCCTCGCGGATCGCGCGACGCGACAACGTCAACGACGTCGATCCGCCACCGATGAGCGAGCGCGCCACTGCGAAGCGGGCCTGCTCGTCAAGTGCGAGAAGTCGCGTCCAGCCGGCCGGCGGTACGTGTGCGTCCGGACGGATGTGGCCGTGGAGCTGCCGACGCAGCGACGCGGCGTCGACCACGCCGGCGTTTCGCGCTAGTTCGGCTGAGAGCTGCTCGAGCCGGTCGCGAAGAGCGACTGCTGCGTCGTCCGATGGCTCGAGCGCCACAGGCTTCAGGTCGCCTACGAGGCGCGTCCAGTCGTCCTCGTGACCGGCCTCCAGGTCGACCTGCATGATCCAGAGCCGGCGGAGCAGGCTCCAGCAACGGTGCTCGGGAGTTCCTGCGTCCTCGTCGGAGATCTCGACGAGGGCAGTGGCGACCATGTCGATGAGGTGGTCGAGCCGACCTCGGGTCGCGAACTGCCTCGGCGTGCGAATGAGTTCGACGAATTCTTCGGCCGTCGACTGACCTCGAGCGACAACCGCGAGCTCGGCGATCTCCTGTGCGTGCGTTTGCTGGCCTGAGACGGCGACCGCAGGGCGGCGTTCTACGAGGGGCTCGGAGTTGCGCTCGGCGTTGAGATCCGATCGAACGAGCGCCGCAACCAGCTCGTTGGTCTTCTTGTTGCTCCTGATGAACTTCGGCGATCGGCGAACGCCGATCTCAAGCCGAACGGAAGTTCCGCCCACGCCGGATGCCGTGGCGACGAGGTCATCCACGCTTGTCGCCGGGGCCTGTTGGAACGCGACGCGGTCCGGCGCTCGCTCGCTCAGCTCGAGGACAGGCCCGGCAGTGAGGAGACGAACCAGGAACACCGTCCCAAGGCGGTGCTCAAGGCGCGTGCCGCCTCCTCCCGTGGAGTATGGGCTTGCGGTGATGCGTGTCTCGTCAGTGTCGTCCGGCATGGCATCGGGCTCCTGCCTGCCCAAGTCTACGGATGTCGAACAAGCGTTCCCCCAGTAACCATCGGGGCGTCGAACGAGCTCGCAAAAGGCTCAGCCGCCATCCAACGTCCCCCTCGCCTCTCGGACGAAGCCGACGCACACGTCGGCCACGCGCTCGGGCGGCACTGCGACGCGCAGCGCGTCGATAGCCATGCGAACACCTTCGGCGCCGCGGGCGCCGAAGAGCTGCACCAGCAGGTCAAAGGCATCCCGGCACACCGACCCTGCCGTCTCGTCGGCGAGCATCGGCGCAACCGGAGAAGGACCTCGCTCACAGGGACGGTGAGCATGAGTCGATACACATCGGCAGCGTCCTTGTCGGCGATGCGGTCGGCATTGCCCTCGGCCAGCCGGTCACGCAGCTTGTGAACCTTCGCGACGATCAGCGCGGCGGGCCCGGCAACACGAACTGTGAAGCGGCGAGGATCGGAGTCGGCGAGGGCGGCGATTTCGATCAGGTCGTGGTCGACCATTGAGCCTTCGAGCCCGATCGCCTTGCGCGCGATCATCTTGTCGTGGGGCGGGAGGCGAACGCTCCGGCGCCCACCGGCAGGCGCATAGCGCTCAGGGACCATGATGTCGACCTCGACATCGGTCGGCTCGCCTGCGATGGCGACTGTCTTCCACCAGACGCCGGGGTCACCCTTCTGCTCGAAGTCGGCCTCACCCAAGAGCGTCTCGATGTGAGGCTCGTCGGCGAGCCGGGCCGGCGCCAGCGCCAGGTCGGCGTCGGTCGTGTACGGGGCAACACCCGTGATGCCAGCGTCTCCTGTCCGCAGATACACCGCCTGGGCGCCAACGACGATGATCGCCTCGCGCTGGGAGCCGAGGGCCTCGAGCGCGTCGAGGAGCACCGTCCGGGCAGCGACGTACTCAGAGGCAAGGTCGGGCATGCGTCAGCCCTCCTCGGTCGAGGAGTCGTCGAGCAGGGCCTGGATGGACGGGTACCGCCACTCGCTCTCGTTCTCCCGCATCCAGGCGATGAGCGCCTCGCCCTCGGATGGCATTCGGCCGCTGCCCGCAAGGCAGTCGATGGCGACCTGGCTCGGGGCTGCCCAGGCCATCCCGCCGTCCCGCGCCGCGCGTGCAAAGGCGACGTCGTTCTCAGGACGAATGAGCACCGTGTCGGCGCCCGCGTCGGTCGGCAGCAGTTCCAACTCGTCCGCCAGCGCGCGCGGATCCATCGTGTACACGACGAGCAACGCTGGCGCCGCGACGGGGGCGATCCTGGCAGCGGCGAAGGAGCCGGTGACCGTCGGCGGCCGACGGCCCGAGGGCGGTCGACTGCGCAAGCGGTCGACGAGCGCCGAGGTTCCTTGTCGCGCGACGTAGCGATAGGTGCCCACAGGACGGAACAGGTCGAGCGCCCTCGCGCGCCGCTGGAGCATCGCCGGCCAGTCGACCCGGGTCACGCCCGTCCGCTCTCGATCTATGAGCCCCTCGTCGACCAGGGTGTCGAAGATCCGCGAGAGGTATCCCTCGTTGACGTTGGCCGCCCTGGCGATGTCTGCGCCCGTGTACGGCGGGACAGCGTCAACGAGGACGCGG
This sequence comes from Actinomycetota bacterium, assembly GCA_050693875.1. Taxonomy (GTDB): domain Bacteria; phylum Actinomycetota; class CADDZG01; order JAHWKV01; family JBOGWP01; genus JBOGWP01. Next base: position 816 of record JBOGWP010000059.1, on the reverse strand, counting down.
ACGACGGCGCCCGCCTTGGCCCCGCGGACGGCCGACCGCGGCTTGGCGGAACGTGGATCCTGACGGGACCCTTCCGTCTCGATGTAGACGCCGGGGTAGTCGAGGCTGATCCGGGTGTTGCCGGTCAGGTCGACGTAGCTGATGTTCTCCTCGGTCAGCAGCTCCCTGACCCGCGGGCCGATGTACGGGGCGACTAGCAGGATGGGCTGGTTGCCCATCTGCCGCCGCCACCGTCGCCACGGGCCGCCTATGAGCGCCTCAATGTCGCGGGGGGAGACATCCGCCTTCACCTCGACGAAGACAAGGGTCTGGGAGCCGGTGTTGGGCGACTTGATGATCAGGTCGGCAGCGTCCGGATCGCCGGCGCTCGGCTCCTTCTCCACAGTCCAGGTGGAAGGCAAGCGCCGCGTGAGAGCCTCGATGGCCGCGTCGAGAAGCTCTCGCTCCGTCATCGTTTGCTCCATCTTGCCTCCTTGCCTTGGCCCGGCAACCCTACCACTTTAGACAAGACTTGCCACTTGATAAGCAAGAGTTGCGGGAGAACATCTGATTGCCGGGTACCGGCAAGGAGACAAGCCGACGACGGTTCTGGCGGTGAAGGGCCCCCCGTGGTTCGGTCCACTTCTTGTGTGAGTGCTCGTGTTGTTAGCGCTCATGGAGGTGGTTGATGCCCGGTAGCGGTTCTCGGTGGAGCAGATCGTCGCCAAGTTGCGCGAGGCGGAGAAGCTGCAGGGCCAGGGGGCGACGATCCCGCAGGTGTGCAAGCGGCTGCAGATCTCGGAGCAGACGTTCTATCGGTGGCGCATCAAGTACGGC
>JBOGWP010000058.1:0-34443 GCA_050693875.1 Actinomycetota bacterium | reverse complement strand
CCAAGGCATGGACCCGCGTCGACCGGGACTACGAGGCGCTCCGTATCGGCATGCAAGCCCTCTTCGACGACCTCGGCACCTCACCAGGAGCACGTCCATGGCCGCATGAACAACTTTTTGTCGATGCCGAAACCGCAAGCGTCTAGCATGGCGCCGGGCCTCTCCCACCGAAGCGAGCGCGAGCGAAGTTGCCCGACCCACCCGGCAGCGACGGGCGAGGTCGCGAATGTCATGCGCCGAAAGGACCGCCGTCGATCGAATGCCGAAGCTCCGACCATCGCCGGAACCGGCGCTCCGAACAGGGCCTTCCTCAACGCGGTCCGGGAAAGGCTCGACCGGGCCGGACGGTTGCGAGCTCAAACCTAGACTTCCGAGCGAGACCCAGCGGACTCGCCGAGAAGGGAGCGGGCCAGAGCGGGAACGGCGCGGGCGCCCAGAGCCAGGTGAGACGCGACCCGCCCCTCTCCATCCAGGAGATATGCCGCGGGCGTGCCCTGCCCGGTATATGGTTCGACCTGCGTCCCGCCGTGAAGGAGCGTCACGCAATCGAGACCGTGCTCGATGAGCAGGGCCCGGTTCTCTTCCCCCTTCCCATAGGCGAGGAGCACGATCTCGATCCCCTGCGCCACCAGCCCGGGCTTCATCTCGGCGAGTTCGGGGGCGATCTGGGCGCAGAAGCCGCACGCCGGGCTCCAGTTGACCAGTAACACCTGGCCCTGGGAAGTGAGCTCCTCGAGCGTTACCTCCTCGCCGGCGAGACCGGGGAGACGGAAGGAGGGGAACTGGGTCCCACGCTCGATGCCACCGGGGACGTGCTGGTGCGGCTCGGGGAACTCCATCGCGATCCCGTCCAGGAGCCCGGCCCTGCCGACCGCTCTGGCCAGCTCGAGGACGCTTTCGCGAACCACATCGAGTTCTACTCCGAAGGCAGCGCTCAGGTCCTCGGCGATCTCCTGGATTGTGGCGGTCCCGTCGAAGCATTGCCACACGACGGACCCGATGGGGTTTAGCAGGTGGGTCTCGGCAGTGCCCTCGACGAGCAGCACGCACTCGCCCTCGATCTCCACCCATCTTGCATCTTCTGCGGGGCGGGGCACGAAGCTCCCGTCGATCTCGTCTGCGCGCATGCCCGAGAGGACAAGCGTCTCTTCATGATGCGGCTCGCTGGTCACGTCGATCCTCCCGGCATCCTGTAGCCGTTAGTCAGGAGCGCAGAGCCGAGCGCACCGCCTCGAGCAACGGCTCCGGCTGGATGGTGTTCAAGCGAGAGCAGCGCGCGGCCGACACCGTCTCCTTCAGTGCCCTGAGCGCCGCCCCACCCGTCCTGTGCAGGTTCATCACCAGCGTCGTGAGGCTCTGGAGCGCCTGGCCGCGGGAGGCGGGCTCCAGCAACGGCGCGCTTCGGGCGCTCCCCAACGTCAGCACGACGTCGGGCTTTGTCGGCTCCTCGAGCTCGAAGCGGTCGCTCCGCTCGCTCCCCGGCAGCTTGCGGACCAGACGGTCGAGGGCATCCGCGGGGACGCCGGGAAGCCCGCCGGTAGGCACCAAAGCACCGGTCTTGGCGTCGATCGCTACCGCGCTCCTGGCGGGAAGGGCCACGCCGGCTCGCCGGACAGGCCGCCCGAGGTCGCTCAGGATCTCGGCAACGTTCGAGGGCACAAGTGCCACGGTCCCGTTGGACACGATCGGGAGTGCCCGCACGAAGATCGCGTCGTCGCGATCGACGAACGTGAGCCTCTCGAGCTCAGACAGCAGACTGCGCCCGAGCGTGGGGATGTGTAGGGTGCGAACGATCCGGGTGACACCGCGGTACAGGATGTTGAACTCCTTGACCGATCGCGCCTTGGAGCCGTCGCTACAGCCCACCACGACGGAGAAGTAGGCAGGAACCTCGTCGCCCACCCGGTACGCACCGAGCACCTCGTCCATCCACTCGGTAAAGGCCCCTTCAGTGGTCCGGATTCCGAAGCGAAGGCTTCCGATCTCGTACGACCGACTCGCCACCCAACCTAGGTGGTCAAGTTTGTCGCTTCATGGGTTGGGGGCCACCTGAACTGCAGTTGGCCTTCCCACCGCCACGACCTCGGTCATCTCACCCCCCTGATTGCCGGCGCCCCATGCTCGCACGGGCGTGGAGCCTTACCGTAGGTGCTCGCGCGTACCCGGGCATGCGCGAGCCGACGTATTCCCACTACGCCAGGCCGGGGACGACCGTCCCCCGAGCCACTAGTCGAAGAGGATCCCAGAGATGACCGCTGAAGAGCCGGTCGACCTCGAGATCCGAGTCGTCACGGGGGCCGATGGAGAACCCGAGACAGGAACGCGGAGCCACAGCCCGTTGTCGAAGGCCTCCTCGACCGGATAGGTGTGCTCCCCGGTCGAGTCGACGACCATGATCGTCTCGCGGCGGCCGCCACGATCCCAGTCGAGCACGTAGAGCGACAGGGTGGTGCGCGCCGCGCTCGCGAACGTGAGCGTGACCACGACCTCGCTCGGGCCGGAGTAGGCGCCGGCGCTCCGGCGGGTGCCGGCCGGGTTGGTGAGGGCGCGGGGATCATTGGTCACCGGCTTCCAGTTCAGGCGCGTTCCTAAGGTGAGGGAGTACGAGGCGAGGAACGGTGGCAGGGATCTGACGTCGGAGATCGTGCCGCCGCTCATCTTCGACCAGGCCGCGAGAACATATCCCGTCGACCCGTAGAGGCCCACCCACGTGCCCTGCGCCGCCCGATCGCGTGCCACGACCTCCAGGGGAATGGACGCGGCGCTGGCGTTGCCGGCGGCGTCGATCGCCGTCACTCGTGCCTCGTATCGCTCCACCGTCACGAGCGCGCCGCCCCCGTCGCGGCCCTCCCAGATCACCTCGTGGGTGCCGGGAGCGAGGGCGCCGGACAGGAGTGTGCGCATCGGAGCCCCCAGATGGTTCACGACGACCAGCTCGACCGTAGCCGGCTCGTCCAGATCGAAGGTCAGGGTCGTGCCCTCCCCGGCGCCCGGTTCGAAGCTGGGCGGTGAGGCCGACAGGGCGGCCACGCCCGGTGGCGTGGAGTCAACCGTCACCGAGCCCGGTGGCGAGACCGCGGCACGGCCGGCGCGGTCGGTCTGCTCGACGCTCCAGGTGTAGATGCCGTCGCCCACCACCTCGCCGGCCATGTTTCGTCCGTCCCAGGTGAAGCCGGGGAAAGCCCCCTGCGCGCTCGCGCTGCGCAAGAGCTCCCCACCCGTGGAGCGGATCTCGAGCGACCACCCCGCCGGGTTTGCCTCGGTCACCGGCGCCGAGAGGAGCGTGGCGTCGGCGACCCCCGGGCTGACCCCGGGGCTGAAGGGGTCGGGAGCCGCGCTGACGTCGGCGAACGCCGGTGGCGACCAGTCGAGGGCGAAGTGAGCATCGCTCGTGTCGGAGGCGGCATTGCCGAAGGAATCGGTCGCGGTCAGACGCACGAGGGCGTTCGCGGTGTCGGCCGCGCCCACCGTCCAGGTGTGGCTCCCACTGTTCGGAAGGCCGTCGGCGATCAGGCCCCAGCTCGCCCCTCCGTCGGTCGAATACTCGAGGCGGATCGGGGCGCTGGGCAGGTAGGGGTCGGCGATGGACGCCGCATTCCACGCGATCTCCTCCTGGGAGCCCGCCAGGAAGACCTCGCCCCCATTCGGTCGGCTGAGGGTGGAAGGGCCGACGGTCGGCGGTTCGCTGTCCGAGATGGCCAACTCCAGGGCCCGCCGCAGGTTCAGCCGGCCCCCGGACGCGACCTTGCCGCTAAGAGCCGGAATGGGGTCGACCGAGGACAGCAGCCAGGAGCGGACCTCCGCCACGGTGGAGGACGGACGGACCGAACGGAGCAGCGCCACGGCCCCGGCGACGTGAGGGGCCGCCATGGAGGTGCCGCTCAGCGAGAGGAACGGCTCGTAACCGAACGCGGGCTCGCTGCCGCTGAGGGGCCAGACCGTGCTTGGTCTGACCTGGTTCCCGCCGAGGGTGAACGCAAGGCCCGCAAACGCGCCCTGCCCCCTGATCTCGCTGATACCGGTGCTGTCGGCAACGGCGGAGGCCCGCAGGGTCGACTGATACCAGGCCCGGGCGGTGTTGGTGATATCGAGGTCGTAGCCGACGTCCTGCCCCGTCACGAGGAGCTTCCCCCCGGTGCCGAGATGGGCGCTGATCGCCGACTGGTCGGCAGCCAAAAGGGTACTGTCGTTGTCGTCGCCCGTAAGCCAGATCGTCGCCTGATGGCCGGCCATCGTTGCCGCATCCGGCCCCGATCCGCCGGAGGGGACGCTGATGACCTCGTAGGAGTAGCCGAGCGACTCCAATGCCTCGGTAACGGGGACCTCGTAACCCGCCCCCTCGTCGTCGTCGACCACCAGGAGTTTAGGTTCCGACGAGGACGCCGAGAGGTAGCCCAGCGATCGATCGAGGATCGAGGTCCGAGCCGGGCTCGACGCGACCCCCTCGAGGCCGAAGGCGAGGTAGACGAGTTGGCCTCCCCAGACCACTCCGGCCGGAGAGCGGGGGATCGTGGAGAGGATCGAAGCGCCGGGAGCGGCGAGGTCCACCGAGTTTTGCCCATAGTTCGAGAACGGGGCGAGAGCGTCGTTGTGGTCGGTGGCGGCGACCGCCAGGATGTTCGAGGAGGAGTAGCCGGCCGGGTAGAAGGGGGTAACGTCGGTGTCCCTCGAGTTGTTTCCCGCTGCGGCCACGAAGACGATCCCCGCCTGCCCGGCCTTGTCGATGGCGTCCTTTTGAAGCTGGCTGTAGCCGGCCCCTCCCCAGGAGGCGCTGATGACTTTTGCGCCCCGCGTGCGAGCGTAGTTGATCGAGGCGATAGAGTCCGACGTCGTCCCGAAGCCGTAGGCGAGGAACTTGACCGGCATGATCCGTGCCCTCCAGGAGACCCCGGCGATGCCGGACCCGTTGTCGCTCTGGGCAGCCATCGTCCCCGCGGTGTGCGTGCCGTGCCGGTCGCCGAAGCCGGAGCCGGTGCGCTGGAGAGGGTCGAACACGGTCGGGTCGTCGGCGGCGAAGTCCCAGCCATGCAGGTCGTTGCAGGGGGTGGCATACGGAGGTGAGCCGACGCAGGCAGGGCCGGGCGATGGGTTCGTCCAGACGTTTGCCGCCAGGTCGGGGTGGTCGATGTCGATGCCGGTGTCGATGTCCGCGATCACGACCGACGCCGACCCGGTGGTCAGGTCCCACGCCTCGGGGGCGCTGATGTCGGCACCCGGTGCCCCGCCCGTCTGCCCGACGTTCTCCAGGGCCCACATCGACGGGAACAGGGCATCGCCTGGAGCCGCGGTTGTCCGGAGGATGTAGTTGAACGAGACCGCGCGCACCCCTGTTTCCTGCGCGTAGGCGCGCAGTGCTGCGTGCTCGTCCCCCGGGATGCTGACGAGGTCGGCCTCGATGAAGTCGAACCGTTCCAGGACGGCTGCCCCCCGTCGCCCGTGCACAGCCGCACGAACCGATGGGGGGGTGTTGTGAACGAAGCCGACGAGAAGCTGGCCGGGCACGCGCTCCGCCGCGTCGTCCGGGAGGGGACCGGCGGGCGGGGCCGCTCGTGCGTAGAAGGCGTTGGCGGCGACGATAACCGACAACGCTACCAGGAGGGCCCGGACAGGGCGGCGGCGAGCACTCAACCTCGGCCGACCTTGGGCGCGGTCAGACGGGGGCGAGGGCCCGTGCTAAGGCGAGAGTTCGGGACACCGATGATGCAGCAGTGTGAGGCGTCACCCTTGCTGCCGCCACGCACTTGCGACGTAGCCTTCATACCGCGTTTCCCGCCTCGACGTCGTAGTCTCGTCCAAGGAAGTCCACCCCCTCCCCACCCCCCCGCGTTTCGGCATCTCCTCGACGGGTCTGGTAGTGGCCGGTCTCGCATCACGATGGTCGACGCCAGGGCTGCGTCGGCGCGGAAGACCCTCCTGGTCTTGTGGCCCATTCTGGGAGGCCGTACTCTGTGTCATCCGAACTCGCTGCCTCGAGCATCAGGGGGGAGTTAGTCGACGATGAGCCGTCTCGCCGTCAATCTCGTCAAGCGGGCGACCTGGGATGGGGAAGCGGCCTACCGCATGCTCTCCTATCCTTTCTTCCTCCGATGGAGCGACGCGGGGTTGGGCGAACACCTGCGCAAGATCCTCGGCGTGTTCGAGGTCCCCCACGACCCCTGGGCTCTCGAGAATTCCTTCACCCCCGGGTATCCAGCCCGCTACTCGCTCCTGGACCTGGGGCGTCCCGGACGGATGCGCTACCGGCTGCTCAACGGGGATTACCAGATCAACCACTCGGTCACACCCGACAAGCTCGTCAGGTTCCTGCTCTGGCATCTCAACACCGAGGCGCTGCGCCGCACCGGGGACTTCCTCCTCGTCCACGCCGGCGCCGTGGTGACACCAGGAGGCGAGGGCGTCCTTCTTCCCGGGGCGAGCGGTGCGGGCAAGACGACACTGGTCGCCGGCCTGGTCCGTTCGGGGTTCGGCTACCTGTCCGACGAGGCTGGGGCGGTCGATCCGGTGTCCCACAGACTCTTCCCCTACCCCAAGGCGCTGACGTTCAAATACGATCCGCTGGAGCGCTTCCCGGACCTCAGGGGTGAGAACGGGCGCGTCTCGATCTCAGGCGACTGGCACGTCCGTCCCGACGACCTCCGTCCCGGCGCGGTTGCGGGTGCGTGCGAGGTGCGCTATCTGATCTTTCCTCGGTATCTCGAGGGGGCGCAGACCACGCTGTCCCCGCTCACACCGGGTGCCGCCACCATCGAGGTGGGCCGCAACACGCTCAACATGAACTCCTGCTATCGGGAGCGGGCTCTCCCGCTGCTCGCCGACCTTGCCCGCGCCGCCAGAAGCTACCGGCTGGTCTCGGGGAAGCTCGAGGAGGCAGTCGAGGCGGTCGCCTCGCTCACCGGATCTCGCGTGCTCGCCGGCCCGTCCTCGAACGGAAGGCTACGGGTCGGTCCTCGGGGCGCGGCCCCTTCCCCGACCGGCGGCCCTGCGCGGTAGAAAACCTCCCGCCACCCCCCTGCCGTGGCCTGCCAAAGTTACGCCCGTCTGCGGATATGACCGCTTCATGATCGCGGCGATAGTGACTCCCGTCACGTCGACTATCAAGATCCTCTGACGGGAGGAGGTGACTCATTTTGAACTCCGACGAACGTGAAGGTCGGCAGGAGAACACCATCTCCCGCCGGAGCGCGCTGAAGCGGATTGGAGCCGGAGCGGCGATCGCCTGGTCGGCGCCGGTGCTAACGAGCGTGGGCTCCCGGGCTTTCGCGGTGGCGGGAACGCCGCCGCGCTGTCCCGACGGGTGCCCCGGGTGTCCACCGCCCGGCTGCGATCCGGCAATACCGGACTGCTTCTGCGTGCAGACGGACGACGCTGGGTGCTTCTGCAGCAACGACTTCTTCTGCGGCACTGTTCCGACGTGCGCGACATCGGGTGATTGCCCGGCTGAGTGGCATTGCCAGGTTGGCGCAGGAGCGGGATGTTGTGGCGCCGGCGTCTGCGTTCCGCCGTGCGGTACGACGGCTGGCGCGGGGAGCGGACCGACCAACGCCGGTTAGTTCCCTTGCGAGTGCGAGCGGTCAAGGAGCCCCCGTTGGGGGCTCCTTGACTTTGGTATCCGAGACGGAACGGCGAATGCCGGTGCGCACCGTCCCGCCGAGGGGAAGATGGTTGGTGTCCAAGGTAGTCGCGGACAGGCGCTCCGTCAGGAAGCATGGTTTGAAAGCCCGCCGCGGTACGAAGCCTACTTCCACCGCGGGTCCAAGGCCGAGCATACTTACCCCCCGCTGCCGATGTGGCCCAACGAGTTATCCGACGATAGTGCTCGCGTGGGCTGAGGTTGCACCGGATGGAGGAGGTAGCTGAATGAGTCCGCCCGACGACACGGAGCGCCCCGAGAACACCATCTCTCGCAGGAGCGCCCTGAAGAGAATCGGCGCGGGGGCGGCGATCGCCTGGTCGGCGCCGGTGCTCACGAGCGTTGGCTCGCGGGCTTTCGCGCAGGTGGGAACGCCACCGGGGTGCCCCGAGGGCTGCCCTGGCTGCCGGCAGCCGGGATTCCCCGCCCGATGTGAACCGAGCGCACCCGCATGCTTCTGTGTCAGCACGGTGGAGGGGGGGTGCTTCTGCAGCCAGAACTTCGGGTGTGGACAGAAGATCTTCTGTACGACAAGGGACGACTGTCCGCCGGGATGGGCGTGCCAGTTCGGACCGGGGGCGGGGTGCTGCGGCGACTCCGTCTGCGCTCCGCCGTGCGGTACGTCGGTTGGTGGCGACGTCACCGGTGACACCAACTTGGGCCTCATCTAGTCGACAGCGGTCGGTGGTCGGCGGCCGGAAAACGACTGCCGGGGGCTGAGTGCCGTTGCATCCGCCGAAGTAACCCCGCGGGTCCCAGCGGGTTCCGGCACGGACACGACGTAGGAAAGTTACTCCCGGATGACCATGCGGGACGTCGGCAGGTCTGTGATTCATGTTCTCTCCGGGGGATCACGACGAGCTCGGAGGGCTAAGGAGGCGCGGGCATGGGGGGGCTTGGCTGGCAGGAGGTGATGATCATTCTCGTCGTTGCCGCCGCTCTCCTCGGGCCGAGACGCCTCCCCGAGTTCGGAAGGCAGATCGGGCGTGCCATGCGGGAGTTCCGCCGGGTGACGTCGGAGGTGCGACGCGAGCTTCAGCAGGAACTGGGGGTCGAATCGGATAATTCCAGCGCGAGGCCGGGAGATCGTTCGCTTCGCCAGGGGACCTCGGGACCGGTGAAGAGGCCCCCAGCCCAGGAGGGGTCGGGCGTGGATCGCCCGGTCGCAAGCTAGGAGGGCCGTCGCCTTCTTCAGATCACCCCCCGAGCCGCGCCCGTCTCGTCTTCTTGCCGTAGAGGCAATACGGTGAGGTTCGCATGTCAGGAGGGCCAGTTGTCTCTAGCTTGGCACTTTGGCGACCGAGATCCGTCGAACCGGGGGGATTGGACGTGGCTGCCGAGTGGATTCAGGACCGGCCGACGATCCGGCTCCTGATCGCCGACGGTCGGTCGCTCTTTCGCCAAGCCTTCCGGGCCGCCCTCGAAGGCGAGCCACACCTCGAGGTGGTGGGCGAGGCGGGGGACGGTCTTCAGGCGGTGGCCGAGGCGGAACGTGTCAGGCCGGATCTGGCGCTGCTCTTCTCCGACATGCCGAACTGCAGCGGCATTCAGGCGGCGGCCATGATCACCGAGCGGCTTCCCGAGTGCAAGGTTGCGATCATCAGCGACGAGGAGGACGAGGACACGCTCCTCGAGGCCCTCGAGGCGGGGGCGACCGGCTTCCTCACCAAGGAGTCTCCCCTCCAGGATCTCATCGAGGCGGTCTCGGCGATCTACCGAGGGGAGACGCTGATTCCGCGTAACATGCTGGGCCGTCTCCTGGCGACGCTGATCCGGAAACGGAGGGAGCATGACGAAGCGCTCATGAAGATGTCGAAGTTGAGCCAGCGGGAACAACAGGTGCTCGCGCTGCTGGCGAAGGGGCGGGACAACGACGGAATCTCTCAGGCGCTGGTTATCAGTCCTCAGACAGCCAGAACCCACATCCAGAACGTCCTCACCAAGCTCGACGTCCACTCTCGACTCGACGCAGCGAAGTTCGTGATGCGCAACGGCATCCTGGACATGTTGGCGAGGAACGCGTGACGTGATGAGTGCGATGTCGCTTCGCAACAGGCGACCTTCCCGCAACCCCGGCGTGTGGCTGCGGCAGGCGGGTGACGAGAACGCGGTCTACAACCCCGAGACGAGATCGGTGTACCTGCTCAACGACACCGCGCTCGCCATCTGGCAGCTCTGCGACGGAAACACCGAGGTTCACGAGATGGTGACGGCGGTCTGCGACCTGTGCAACATGCACCCGGACATCGTCGTGGAGGACGTGGAGCGCATTCTCAGCGACTTCGAGCTTGCCAACCTCATCTCGTGGACGGAGTCGTAGCGTGGCGCCGCTGAGGCCGAGGGTTCGCCGGGATCTTGCCTGGGTCGAAGTCGAGGACGAGGCTGTGGTCTACGACCAGGCGACGGGAGACCTGCATCACCTGAACCAGCCCGCCACCATCGTCTTCACCCTGTGCGACGGGCAGTCCACGGTCAAGGAGCTGTCCGACGACATCTCCAGCGCGTTCGGGATCCCGGCGGCGCAGGTGCAACGCGAGGTTCGGCGCCTGATTCGCGAGTTTCGGAGCTTCGGACTCCTGGAGGGCGGAGTCGGGTCGAGCAACGGCAAGACGTCCTGACCAAGCGGCGGCAAGATTCACCGGGCGACCACGCGGCCCGCGGTTCCGACGGGCCCTCGCGTCAATCTCCATCGGTTCTATGCGCGGCCCGCGGTAGGAAAGTTACGTCGCGGTGAGCAGGAACTGCGGAAAAACCCCCCGTAGAGTCAACCGGCGCGTCGAAGCGCGGGGGGAGCGAAAAGGCGAGTGCAACCTGTCGAAACGGCTGCGTCCGCGGTCGAGCCATCCGCAGACGACCTAGGCGTCACCCGCCGACCCGAGCTGCCTGACCGGATTGTCCTCTGGTTTCGTCGCGATGTCCTCTTGGTCGCGCTCGACCTGGCGTGCGTCGCGGCCGCCTACCTGATCCTGCTCGTCTTTCGCTTCGGTGGTGCGGTCCCACCGCACTACTGGCGAAACTTCCTCATCTTCACGCCGATCGCCGCATTCGTACATGTCGCCACCAACTACCTCTTCGGCCTCTACGGGCAGATGTGGCGCTACGCCAGCGTCCAGGAGGCCCGTCGCCTCGTGCTAGCCACCGCGATGTCGGGCGGCCTCGTGATCTTCGCCGGCGTCGGCTGGGTAGGCTCGCGGCGTCCGCTTCCCGCCTCGGTCGTGGTTCTCGCGACCTGCCTCTCCTTCCTCGGCTTCGGGACGATCCGCTTCCAGCGAAGGCTGTTTGGATTTCGACGCCGCACGGTGGAGAGCGGTTCGATGCGTGTCCTGCTCATCGGGGCCGGCGACGCCGGCGCGATGCTCCTGCGCGACATCCTCAACAATCCCAGCCTCCAGATGGATCCGGTCGGTTTCGTCGACGACGATCCCCGCAAGCTGGGGCTCTCCATCCACGGAGTCCGTGTGCTCGGAGACCGTGATGCGATCCCGGGGCTGGCTCGCCGTCACGGCTTCGACCAGGCCTTGCTCGCGATCCCCTCCGCCACGAGCTGGTTGATCAGGGAGTGCGTGGCCCTGTGTGAACAGGCCGGCGTCTCCCTTCGTCTGCTCCCGTCGATGAAGGAGATCGTCGGCGGGAAGGTGAGCGTACGAGACGTCCGGGATCTGTCGATCGAGGATCTGCTGGGGCGCAAGCAGGTGGAGACCGATCTCGAGGCGGTCCGCACGATCATTGCCGGCCGCAGGGTCCTTGTCACAGGTGGGGGCGGCTCGATCGGCCGTGAGCTAGCGCACCAGGTCGCGGCGTTCGGTCCTTCCGAGCTCCTCCTGCTCGACCACGACGAGACCCACCTGCACGAAGCGCTGATCGAACTCGACGGCGCGTCCCAGATGCGGTTGCTGCTCGCCGATGTCCGCGACCGCGACCGCCTCTTCGGCCTGTTCCGTGCGCATGCCCCCGAGGTGGTGTTTCACGCCGCCGCCCACAAGCACGTCCCGATGCTCGAGGAGCATCCCGACGAAGCCTTTTTCACGAACGTCCTGGGAACCGCCAATGTCGCCGATGCGGCACTGGCGTCCGGCACCGATCGCTTCGTTCTCATCTCGACAGACAAGGCGGTCCGCCCGGTCAGCGTGATGGGGGCGTCGAAATGGCTCGCCGAGCAGGTGATCCGCAGCTACGGTTCGGTCCGCTGCCGCTTCTGCGCCGTGCGCTTCGGCAACGTGCTCGGAAGCCGGGGCAGCGTGATCCCGACTTTTCTCCGGCAGATCGCCCTGGGACGGCCGATCACCGTGACCGATCCGGCGATGACCCGTTACTTCATGAGCCTGCACGAAGCCGTCCAGCTGGTGCTCCAGGCAGCAGCGCTCTCGCGAGGGGATGAGCTCTTCACCCTCGACATGGGTGAGCCGGTGAAGATCCTCGACCTCGCCCGCAACCTCGTTCGCTTGTCGGGGAAGGTGCCCGGCAAGGACGTCCCGATCGTCATCGTCGGCCCGCGACCGGGCGAGAGGCTGCTCGAGCAAGTGCTGGACGAGCACGAGAAGGCCGAGTCCACGAGCCACCCCGGGGTGTTCGTCTCCCGTGGCGCAACCCTCGATCTCGTCGAGCTTCGTTCTGTGGTCCGAGAGCTGGAGGGGCTGGCGAGCCAGGGGGGGCTGGCGGAGCTCGCCGAGCGGATGAAGGCGGTCGCCGTCGGATTGTCTCCGGTGGTGGCGGGGGCGCGGACATGAGGCCTCGCTCCTTTCTCGTCGTCCACCCCGAGCGGATGCTCGCCGAAGGCATCGCAGCCCGACTCGCCCAGCAGCCGGCACTGGTTCCTCTCGGCGTTGCCACCAACGCGGCAGAGGCGCGACAAATGGGGGAGCGTGCAGACCTCGCGGTGATCGAACGCACCATGTGCGGCGCAGACGAGGCCGCAGCCGCGCTCCGTCGCAGAGGGACGCGGGTCGTGTTCTTGGGCGAGGCAAACGGCGAGGAGGATGGCGTCTGTGTCCCCACACGCTCCCCAATCGCTGCCCTCGTCGGTGCCCTCGTACCCGATGCCCCGGTGCCCTCGCCTCGTGGCCGGCTGACGCCTCGTGAGCTGGACGTGCTGGCCCTCGTCGCCCGCGGCTTGCCGGGCAAGCAGATCGCTCGCCACCTGGGGATCAGCCCGAAAACTGTGGAGATCCACAAGACTCGGATCTTCGCCAAGCTGGGTGTCGCCAACCAGACCGCCGCGGTCTCCCGTGCCCTCCCTCAACTGCAAGGGGTGCTTGCCTTTGGAGCCCCTTGACTACCTGAGGGCGCTGCGGCGCCGATGGGGCGTCGTCGCGAGCAGCCTGGCAGTGGCTCTGGCCGTCGCCTGGTTCACCACGCAGGTCGCTCCCCCCCGGCCGCCCGTGCGGGAGTTCGAGGCGACGACCGTGTTGATGGCCCGCGAGCGGGCGAACACCCGCGTCGCCGCACCGACGGGGTCACAGAACCTCGAGGCCATCGCCGCGCTGGTGACGGTGGGAGAAGTGCCGCAGCGGGTGGCAAAGGCGGTGAGCTACCAGGGCGAGCCCCTTCTCCTCGCTCGCAAGCTCAAGGCTCGTGCCGACACGAAGGCGCAGCTGCTCCAGATCACCGCCTCCTCGACCAATCCCGACGAAGCCGAGCAGCTCGCCGACAGCTTTGCTCGGGAGCTCCTCGGGTTTCTCAAAGACCGAAGGATCGAGACGCTTGCCAGCCAGGTCGACTTCCTCAGCAAGCGGATGGATCCCCTCAGGGCCGAGATCGCCGATCTCGACCGTCAGATCGCGGCCTCGTTGCCCTCCGACGCGGAGCTCCTCAGGGCCGCCCGGGATGCGAAGGTGCGACGCTTCGGGCTCCTCTACGAGTCCTACCAGCAGCTCGCCTCCGATACTGCCGACACCGACGCGCTCGAGGTCATCCAGAGCGCGTCGGCAGTGGCGGTGGTGCGGGGCGGGTTTCAGCCGCCGAACACCAGGAAATCGCGGCTGCTTTTCGCTGCCATCGTCGGGGTTGCGGGCGGACTGGGCCTCGCGCTGCTTCTCGAGCGTATTGACACACGCATCAGAACCAGGGAGGCCGCGGAGAGGCACCTCGGTCTTCCGGTGGTTGCCGAGATCCCCCACGTTCCGATCTGGAGGCGTCAAGGACTGTTCGAACTCCAACGGCGCGGTGGGAGCTCGCCTCTGACCGAGGCCTTCGCGCTTCTCGCGGCGTCGATCAGCAGTCCCGTCTCGAGGAACGGCAGCCCCGCTAAGGGCAAGGATTCGGCACGAGACCGAGAACCACCCCGCACGATCCTCGTCACCAGCCCCGGCCCGGCCGAGGGCAAGACGACGGTGGTCGCGAACCTCGCTGCCACGTTCGCGGACCTCGGGAGAACCGTCGTGGTTCTGTCTTGCGATTTCCGACATCCTCGAGTTCACGAGCTGTTCGGCGTGCCCAACGAGGGAGGCCTCGGAGACGCCCTCGCCGGGACGCACGGTGCGGGCATAGGCCAGTTGGCAAGCGTGATCCTCCCATCGGGGGCTGAACAGCGCACGGTTGCGGTTGGGGCGGCAGCTGCCCGGCCGGGCGCACCCACTCCTGAGCGCCCAGACGCCTCGTCTCCGCGTCCGATCCTGCAGGGACGGATTCGGGAGACCGGTATCCGGAACCTCAGGCTGGTGCCAAGCGGGTCCATTCCCCATAACCTGGGCCAGCTCCTCGGCTCCGAGGCCTTCCAGCGAGCCCTGACGCAGGCCCGGGCCGAGGCCAGGGTCGTCCTCATCGACACCGCACCACTGCTCTTGTCCAGCGACGTCACGCACCTCCTCCCTCACGTCGATGGCGTACTCCTCGTGGTGCGCGCGGGGATGACCAGCGTGGAGCAGGCGAGACGAAGCGTCGAGGTCCTGACGGGTCTCGCGGCTCCAACGCTGGCCGCCGTCCTCAACGACGCCCGAGAGATGCCAGTCCCGCACGGCTTCTACCGCCGGACACTCCGGAGTAGGGGATTTCCCTGGCTGTTGCGTCACCGGAGCGGGACGTAATGTCTAGACTCTGGTGGGCTGTCTGCCGACCTCTCGCCGCTCGAGACCGGGCACCGGCATGCTGACGTCCCCCCCTGAGGTAGTTCGCTGCCTCATCACCTACGCCGACTGGTGGCAGCCCAGCAGCGCCTCGGTGCTCAAGGTCGGGGCCGCTCGTCGGCAGAAGGATCTTCCCGAAGGCATTCCGCACCAACTGCTCGACGGCATCGACGAGCGGTCGGAGTTGTGCCGCAGGATGCAACACCTTCGGGAGGCGGACCGGCACATCCTTTTCCTCTGGTACGTCACGCAGCTTCCGGTCGACGACATTGCGCAGAAGGTGGGGGTCTCGCGCCGGCAGTGCTTTCGACGGCGTGCGGGGGCGATCAGAACCATCGTCCGGCTCGGCCAGCCCCCCAACTGAGCGTCCAGCGCCAGGAGGACTTCGATCAAAGGTACGGCTGCGCTTCGTCGGAAGATCGAAAGCCGGACCGCCAACGTCGCCGTCATTGGCCAGGGATATGTCGGGCTGTCGCTGGCCTGTGAAGCGGCCGCGGCGGGCTTCCCGGCCACCGGCATCGACGTCGATGGGGGTCGCATCCGCGAACTTGAGGGCGGGGGGCTCTCGGTTCCGGGCGTTTCCGAGCAGGTCTACCGGACGGCCCTTCGGGCGGGGCTGCGCTTCTCCACCCGCCCCGAGGCGATCCGCGAGGCTCAGATCATCGCAATCTGCGTCCCGACGCCCCGGCGCGACCAGAGCCCCGACCTGTCCTACGTCGACGCGGCA
This sequence comes from Actinomycetota bacterium, assembly GCA_050693875.1. Classification (GTDB taxonomy): domain Bacteria; phylum Actinomycetota; class CADDZG01; order JAHWKV01; family JBOGWP01; genus JBOGWP01. The sequence continues at coordinate 19,025 of JBOGWP010000058.1, read as the reverse complement.
TGCCGCGACATCGAGCCGTTCCTCTCACCGACGTCGCTCGTCGTCCTCGAATCGACGACGTATCCCGGGACGACCGAGGAAGTGGTGCGTCCTCTTCTCGAAAAGTCGGGCCTGTTGGCGGGGAGGGACTTCCTCTTGGCTTACTCGCCCGAGCGGATCGACCCCGGCAACGCAAAGTTCGACTTCCGCAGTGTCCCGCGCCTCGTAGGGGGGCTCACCCCTGAGGCGACGGGTGCTGCATGCCTCTTCTACACACAGATCGTCGATCACGTCTTCCCGGTCTCGTCGTGCCGCGCAGCCGAGTTCGCCAAGCTGCTGGAGAACACGTTCAGGCAGGTGAACATCGCCCTGGCGAACGAGATGGCGATCGTGTGTCACGAGATGTCACTGGACGTCTGGGAGATCATCGAGGCAGCCGCTTCGAAACCGTTCGGTTTCATGCGGTTCGATCCCGGTCCGGGTGTGGGCGGCCACTGCATTCCTGTCGACTCGACCTACCTCGCCTGGCATGTACGGCGCGAGGCAGGGCATCAGTTCCGGATTCTGGAGCAGGCGGAGGACATCAACTGCCAGATGCCGGCCTACGTCGTCTCCCGTATCGCCGAGGCGCTGAACGAAGCGGGGAAAGCACTGAAGGGAGCGCGCATCCTCGTACTCGGGATCACCTACAAGCCCGACGTGGCGGACGTGAGGGAGTCGCCGGCGCTCAGGGTGATGAGTCTCCTCGAGCGCCGCGGGGCCAAGGTCTCGTACCATGATCCGCACATTCCCTTCGTGTCGCGGAACGGGGGGGCTTCGCATCGGGTCCCCCTCTCGACGCGGATCCTTGGGACGAGCGACTGCGTAGCCCTCCTCGTCCCCCACAGCGCATACGACCTGGCTTGGATAGCCCAGGAATCGAAGCTGGTGTTCGACGCACGAAATGGGTATGGGGCGAGCGCTCGCTCCAACGTGGTCCGGCTGTGAGCTCTCCCCTGATCTGCCGCTCCTCAGGCTTTCTCGCTCGGCGGGTCGGTGAGGAGCTGCTGCTGGCAGCCCCCGAGCGCGACGACTTCCAGTCCCTGTCGGGCACCGCCGCGCTCTTGTGGGATCTGCTCGTGAGCCCCCATACGCTCGAGCAGGTAGCCGCAACACTCGCCCAACTCTACAGGGCCGACGAGACGCGGATCCGAGCTGATATCGATGTGGCAATCACCGAGCTCATTCGCTTCGGCTACCTGGAGGAGCTCACCGGAGAACCACCCCCGTCTGTCGGGCCAGATAGGCAGGGTGCCGGCAGCTGAGCGTTGACCTCCAGTCCTCACAAGGAAAGGGATCGGGAGATCGAACAGTGTCTGACAAGAGTGCTCGCCGCCTGGTGGAGGAGATCGCAGGCTTCGGCCTGCCTCGACCGGAAACCGACAGCCGAATCGCCCAGGTGCCGGAGCATCTATGGCCCTACGCGCTGGGGTCGCTCGCGTCCCAACGTCTCACCGGAATCGCGCTCGAGGCCTTCTACCAGGAAGCAGTCACCCTGAGCGACGAGCAGGCCGAGCAGCTTCTCGCCCGCCATCGCGACCTCATGCTCCATGCCCTCGGACTGGAAAGGGCGCTGCTTCACATCGCGGCCGGGCTGGACGAGGCAGAGATCGAGTTCCTCGTGCTCAAGGGCGCGGCGCTGGCCCACACCCGGTACCCCAATGCCTCCTGGCGCCCGTTTGGTGATGTGGACCTTCTCGTCCGCGGGGGAGATTTCGCGCGCGCCGGGAAGGTTCTGGAGAGCCTCGGCCACCGGCGTCGCCTCCCCGAACCGGCCGCGGGCTTCGACGAGAAATTCGGCAAGGGTGCGGAGTACCGCAACGATGCCGGTACGGAGGTGGATCTCCACCGGACGCTCACGCTCGGCCCCTTCGGTCTGTGGATCGAGCCCGGCGAGCTGTTCGACCGGTCCTCCACGTTCGCACTCGGGGGGCGGGTGCTGCGGAGGCTCGGCGACGCCGATCTTCTGCTGCACGCCTGCATCCACGCGGCTCTCGGCTGGTATCCGCCACTTCTCCTCCCGATCAGGGACGTGGCGCAAACGGCTGCCGGCCCCGTGGACTGGACCTTGGTGGCTGAGCTGGTACGGCGTTGGCGGTTGGCGGTCGTGCTCCGGCATGCCTTCGAGCTGCAGACGCGGACGCTTGATTGCCCCCCTCCCCACGAACTGGCGCTGGACGGGCTGGAGCCGGGGAGGGGGGAGCAGAAGGCGCTCGAGGCCTACGTGAGCGCACGCCGGTGGCGCGGCGCCACGGAGATCTCTTCGATCCGCGCCATCTCGGGGCTGTCGAACAAGGCTTCTTACGTGCGGGCCCTCCTCCTGCCGAGCGCTGAGTTCCTCGCCGCCCGCACGCGGGGTCGCCATGCGAGGCCGCTCGCGGCTCGCTGGAACGGCTTCGCCCGAAAGATGGCCCGCCGGCGCAGGTAGAGGAGAGGGCCCACGGGGGAGCGAATTCCATCGGGGCGGCACGAGCGGGGCCGGAACGATCGGTGATGGGAAGGCAAAACCGTGTGCGGAATCGTAGGGGTGATGACAGCGGCTCCCACGCGGCCTGACGAGCTCGCGGAGGTCGCGGGCTCCATGGCGGCCACGCTCCGCCACCGAGGGCCAGACGACGCCGGCGTCTGGAGTGACGGGGGCGGCTTCCTCGCCCTGGGGCACCGACGCCTTGCCGTCGTCGACCTCTCGAGCGAGGGCCATCAGCCGATGACGTCGGGCTCGGGCCGATACGTGGTCTCGTTCAACGGTGAGGTCTACAACCACCGGGCGCTGCGGAGCGAGCTGACCCGTGCAGGACTGCGGTTCCGGGGTCACTCCGACACGGAGGTTCTGCTGGCGGCCGTCGAGCGATGGGGACTCCTCGGGGCTCTTCCACGTCTGAACGGGATGTTCGGCTTCGCCCTCTGGGATCGGGAGAGCCGGCGGCTGCATCTCGTCCGGGACCGACTCGGCGAGAAGCCTCTGTACTACGGGTCTATCGGGCCGGCGTTCGTCTTCGGATCCGAGCTCAAGGCGTTGCGAGCGCACCGGGCGTTCGCCGGGGAGATCGACCGGGAGGCGCTCGTCCTCTACCTTCGCCACAACTGCGTACCCGCTCCGCGGTCGATCTACCGGGGGGTCAAGAAGCTGCCTCCCGGAACCGTTCTCACGGTCGCACCGGGCCGCGGGGTCCCCGTGCCGGTGCCGTACTGGTCGCTGCGCGAAATGGCGGAGCAGGGGCTCGAGCACCGCTTCACCGGCTATCCCCGAGAGGCCATGGAGGCCCTCGACGAACTGCTGCACCAGGCGGTCGGGCTGCGCATGGAGGCCGACGTGCCGCTGGGCGCCTTCCTGTCCGGCGGGATCGACTCCTCAACCGTGGTGGCGCTGATGCAGGCCCAGGCGAGCCGCCCCGTTCGGACGTTCACCATCGGGAACACCCACGCGGCGTTCGACGAGGCTCGCGAGGCCAGGGCGGTTGCGTCGCGCCTCGGCACCGACCACACGGAGCTATACGTGACCCCTGCCGACGCGATGGCGGTCGTCCCCGACCTGCCCACCATCTACGACGAGCCGTTTGCGGACTCGTCGCAGATTCCCACGGTCCTCGTTTCCCGTCTCGCCCGCAAGGACGTAACGGTGAGCCTGTCCGGCGACGGGGGTGACGAGCTGTTCGGCGGCTACAACCGCCATCTATGGGCGGAGGCGATCCATCGGAAGGTGGGGAGCTTCCCGGGAACGCTCCGCCGGGGCGTTGCCCGGCTGCTTACGCTGCTCTCGCAAGAGACCTGGGAGGCTGTGCTGGGTCGGGTCGAGCCGGTGTTACCCATGTCGGCGAGGGCGCGCGTCGTCGGGGACAAGGTCTACAAGGTGGCCGAGGTGCTCCGCGCCGACGATGACGACGGCGTCTACCGGGCGCTGGCCTCCCACTGGAAGGATCCAGGCACCCTCGTCGGGGTCGCCGAGCCGGAGCGTGATGGCGAGATGCCGGCGGTGCCGCCAGGGTTGGAGGGGCTGACCGAGCGAATGATGTTCCTCGACACGGTCACCTACCTTCCGGACGACATCCTGACCAAGCTCGACCGGGCGAGCATGTCCGTCGCCCTCGAGGGGCGGGTTCCCCTGCTGGATCACCGCGTCGTGGAGTTCGCCTGGCGCCTGCCCCTGTCGATGAAGGTGGGCAATGGGCAGGGCAAGCGCATCCTGCGAGAAGTGCTTCACCGGTACGTCCCCCAGGCAATGGTGGAGCGGCCCAAGACGGGGTTCGGAGTGCCGATCGGGTCGTGGCTTCGAGGCGAGCTTCGCGACTGGGCCGAGGCTCTCCTCGAACCCCGCCGCCTCCGGCACGAGGGGTTCTTCGACCCCGAGCCCATCCGGCAGAGATGGGACGAGCATCTCGCCGCCAGGCGCGACTGGCAGTACGACCTGTGGGACGTCCTCATGTTCCAGGCCTGGCTGGATCAGGAGCGGCCCTCTGTCCGGCCGGGAGGGCGACATGCCCAGACTACCCGGCCGACCGTTTACTGATCGAGGAGAGCACGGTGCTCAAGCGCTTATGGTCCTATCGCCACCTAGTCCTGGCGCTCGTGAGAATGCAGTACCAGCTGCGCTTCCGGCAGTCCCTCATCGGCGTCGTCTGGGCGGTCGTTCCCCCACTGGCCACCCTGGGCATGGCGGTGCTGGTCTTCGACCGGGTTGCGGGGATCGACACGGGAGGCGTCCCCTATGCCCTCTTTGCCCTTGCCGGTCTCGCCCCGTGGACTTTCTTCGCCAATAGTCTCATGTTCGGGATTCCGGCCGTCGTCCAGGCCCCGCAGCTCGTGTCGCGTCTCTCGTTCCCGAAGGCGGTGCTCCCCATTAGCATGGTCGGCGTCTCCCTCATCGACCTGGGCATCGCGGGGGGAATACTCGCGGTGATTGTCTACGCGACCGGCAACGGCCTCTCCGTCGCGTCGCTGTGGCTCCCAGCGCTCGTCCTCACTGAGATCGTGCTCGCCGCCGGGCTGGTCCTTCTGGCCAGCGCTCTCAACGTCTTCGCACGAGACCTGCGGGTCGCGCTCCCCATTGTCGTGCAGCTGCTGCTCTTCCTGACCCCCGTCATGTACCCGTTGGCCGCGGTTCCGCCGGGCCTGCATGCCTGGTACCGCCTCAATCCGATGACCGGGCTCGTGGAGTCGTTCCGAGGCGTATTGATTGCCGGGACCTCACCTTCCGCCGAGCTTTGGCTCCCAGCCGTCGCGGGCGCAATCCTGGCTTTTGCCATCGGCTCCTGGTACTTTTCCTCCACCGAGCGACGCTTCGCCGACGTGCTCTGACGGATGAACATCCTCGAGGCGCGGGGTGTCACGAAGACGTACAGGATCGGCGTCGGCAGGGCACGGGTGCGCGAGATGCTGCCGGGCGGAATCGCTCGGCTCTTCGGGCGCGCCTTTCCGCGTTGGTGGGAGCGCGGAACCTTCAAAGCGCTTGACAGCGTGTCGATCGGGGTCCGCGCTGGAACTGCGCTCGGTATCGTCGGTCACAACGGCGCGGGCAAGACGACGCTTCTCAAGCTGATCGCCGGTGTCACGGCCTCGACGGCAGGTGACGTCGTGGTTCGAGGCCGAATGGGCGCTCTCATCGACGTCGTCGTCGGATTCCACCCGGAGCTGACCGGTCGGGAGAACGTCTACCTGCTCGGCGCGATGTACGGCCTGGGCCGGCGGGCCATGGCAGCCCGAATGGGTGAGATCCTCGCGTTCGCCGAGATCGATGAGCTGGCGGATACGCCGCTGAAGCGCTACTCGTCGGGTATGGCCGCCCGGCTCGGCTTCGGCACAATCACCGCGCTCGACCTCGAGATCCTGCTCGTCGACGAGGTGCTCGCGGTCGGAGATGCCAACTTCCAGCGCAAGTGCATGCGCTGGATCGACCAGTTCCGCTCGAGCGGTGGGACGCTGCTCTTCGTCTCGCACAACCTCGGCCTGCTTCGAAACATGACCGAGCGGGCGCTCTGGCTCGACCACGGCAGGGTGCGGGACGAGGGGCCGACGGCCGATCTGCTTCCCCGGTACGCGCAGGCGATGGAGCAGCGGGATGCCGAGGGTGACCGAACCCACGCCAGGGTCATCGAGCGGGGATTGCATCGGTGGGGAGCTGGAGGGGCCCGCGTCAGGGAGGTTCACTTCGAGGAGACGTCGCTGAACCGCTCCCTACTGGTGGACATCCTCTATGAGGACGTGACGCTCGAGCGAGCCAGTTTCTATGTCGGGTTTCTCGATGACGGCGGGCGCGAGATCGGGTCCTCGGTCTCACCCCCGATGCCGCTGTCCGGCGCGGGTGGCTCGATTGGCTGCGAGATCCGCCCCCTGCCGCTCAGGGACGGCGTCTATTTTCCCGTCGTTGGCATCCTCTCCGCGGACGGAGTCGTGCGGGATCGCTGGCGGCTGGATCGCGCCGTCGTGGTCGAGCGGAGTACGGAGCCGGGCGACGCTGACGTGCTGGGCCCCCTCGAGATCCAGGCGGAATGGGTGCTCGGACGGGCGCGTAGGCTGAGGACCATATGACGTACACGCGAAGGCCGCCGGCGGGCGCGCTCCAGAGCGGAAGTGGCAGGCCGCCACTCGCCTGGGTAGGCGTGGTGCTTGCGGAAGGAGCGAAAGATGAACTTCGAGCTGGACGAGGAGCTGCGGCAGTACCGCGACTCGGTGATCGCCTTCGCCCAGAAGGAGCTGAATGACGACGTGGTGACCCGCGATGCCGAAGTCGCCTTCTCGCGGGAGGGATGGCGGAAGTGCGCGGACTTCGGGATCCAGGGGCTTCCCGTTCCGCTCAAGTACGGGGGCCAGGGGGCGAGCGCCTCCACGATCATTGTGGCGATGGAGGCGCTGGGCTATGGGTGCCGCGACGCCGGCCTGATCTTCTCCATGAACGCACAGATGTGGGGCTGCACGACGCCGCTGCTTCGGGCCGGGTCTGAGGAGCAGAAGCGCCGATACCTCCCCGCCCTCTGTCGAGGCTCCATCATCGGCGCTCACGCCATGACCGAGCCCGGATCGGGCTCAGATGCCTTCGCCCTCTCGACGAGCGCAACGAGATCGGGCGACTCCTACATGCTGAACGGAAGCAAGACCTTCGTCTCCAACGCACCAGTCGCTGACTTATTCGTGACCTTCGCCACCATCGACAGGAGCCTCGGCTTCGCCGGGCTGTGCGCCTTCCTCGTCGACCGCGATGCGCCTGGGCTCGTGATCGGCAAGCCCCTCGCAAAGATGGGCCTTCGCACCTCGCCCATGAGCGAGGTGGTCTTCGAGGGCTGCAGGATCCCCGCCACGGCTCTCCTGGGGCGAGAGGGCGGGGGCATGGCGCTGTTTGCGACGGCGATGGATTGGGAGAGAAGCTGCATCCTCGCAGGAGCGCTCGGCACGATGCAGCGCCAGCTCGAGCGCTCCCTGGACTACGCCCGGGACCGAAAGCAATTCGGGCAGCCCATCGGCAAGTTCCAGGCGGTGTCGCACCGGCTCGTCGACATGAAGCTTCGCCTGGAGACCTCGCGCCTGTTGCTACAGCGGCTGGGATGGCTGATGGATCGCGGCAAGGCGACTCCGCTGGACTCCGCTCTCGCCAAGCTCCACGTGAGCGAGAGCTTCGCCCGCTCCAGCCTCGACGCCCTGGCCACCTTCGGGGGCTACGGCTACATGGCCGAGTACGAGATCGAGCGAGAGGTGCGCGACGCCCTTGGGAGCCGGATCTACTCGGGCACGTCGGACATCCAGAAGAACATCGCCGCGGCGTTCCTGGGGCTCTGAGCTGACAGAGGAGGTCGCTCTATCAATGGACGTCATGGAGAAGGTCCGAAGTTTCATCCTGGAGGAGCTGCGCTGGCCGGGGCAGCCGCAGCTCCTCACCCCGGAGTACCCGTTGATCGCGAACCGGGTGGTCGACTCGATGGGCATCTTCCGGATCGTGACGATGCTCGAGCAGGAGTTTGCGATCGAGGTCGACGACGAGGACCTTGTCCCCGCCAATTTCGGGACGCTCGCCGCCATTGAGGGGCTCGTGGCCTCGAAACGAGCCTCCCTTGGAGCGGATCGTGGTTGATGTCCGGGTCGCGGCGCGGACCGACCGGCGTCTGGGCATCCACGAGGAGGTCGGCTTCTACGGGACGTCCGGGGAGGAGATGTTCGGCGCCTTCTACCGGCCGCTTCGTGGCTCCCCCACCGGATCGGTACTGATCTGCACCTCGATCCACGCTGAGCTGCTGGCCGCCTACAGAAACGAGGTGGTGCTGGCCCGCTCACTTGCGTCTGCCGGGGTCGCGGTGCACCGGTTCCACTACCGTGGTGTGGGCCACAGCGCGGGCGACACCGGTGAAGCAACGCTCGAATCGATGATCGGGGATGCCGGGGCTGCCGCCGACCGCCTGGTTGATCGGGTGGGGATTCCCCCCACGGCGATCGTCGGCACGCGCTGGGGAGCGCTCGTCGCCGCGGTGACCTCGACGCGACGTGGCGGCGTCCCCCTCGTGCTCTGGGAGCCCTTCCTCGAAGGGGAGCGCTTCTTCCGGGAGGCATTCAGAGCCGCCCGGATGAGTGCGCTGACCAGGGGGAGCGAATCGGGCGAGCCTGGGGAGCGGCCCGTCGACCAGCTGCGGAGGACGGGCCTCGTCGATGTGCTCGGGTATCCGATCTCGCTGCCGCTCTATGAAAGCGGGCGTACCGCCCGCCTCGACGATGCGCTCGGCCCGCAGCCGCGTCCCATCCTGCTCGTCCAGATCGACCGGGCGAGGGAGCTGCGAGGCGACTATGCCCGGGCGATCGCGGGCTGGCAACGACGGGGATGCGCGGTCGAGACCAGACTCGTTGCAGCTGCAGTCGCGTGGTGGCTCGACTCGGAGCCATCGGGAACGGCAGGACTGGTCGGAAGCACGCGAGAGTGGCTTCTTCGACGCCTGGCGAGGGGAGCGGCTTGATGCCGCAATTCGTGGAGATCCCCGTATTCGTCAAGAGCGCAAGCGGGGACCTCTTCGGGGTGCTCACCCGCCCGGCCGCGCCTGCCCCCGATACGGTGGTGCTCCTCCTGAGTGGCGGCTTCGTCCCCTGCACCCACAAGAACCGGTTCTGGACTCGGATGGCTTGGCGCCTTGCCGAGGCAGGCTTTTTCGCGATGCGCTTCGACTACCGGGGAGTCGGTGAGAGCGCCGGGGAGACGAGGACATTCCGCCTCGACCGCCCCTTCGTCGACGACGTCGAGGCGGTGAGAGCATGGGTCCGCGACCAGGGCGCCGAGCAGATGATCCTCGTCGGGACCTGCTTCGGCGCGCGCACGGCCCTTGCCTACGCTGCTGATGCTCCCAGCGTCAAGGGGGTTGCGCTCCTCGCCCCCCCGGTACAGGACTTCGAGTCCGGGACCGACTGGGTCAAGGAAGCCCCGCTGTCGGGGCACGTCCGACATGCCCTTGCCGGAGGGATCTGCCGCGCCGCCACTGACCCTCGGCGCCGCCAACTGTACGGTCGAATCCTTCGCGTGAAAGGGCGAAGCCTCTGGGAACGGCTCCGTGCCACGGGCGCTGCGAGGGGGGCACCGGACAGCGAGGCCAGCGATGCCTTTCTCTCTCCGCTGGCCAAGCTGGTCGCCCGTCAGATCCCGGTCCTCATCGCGATCGGATCCGACGACAACCTACGGGCGCCCTTCGTGAAAGCGGCGACCGGCAGACTCGGCGATCTCCTCGGGCGGGCGGGTCCCCTTATCACGACGAGGACAATGCACGGCCAGCTGCATGGCTTTGCGAGCCTTGAACTTCAAGACGAGGTCGCAGGGATGATCGAGGCATGGCTCCTCGGCTTGGGGTCACCCCTGCCCGCCGGCGGGTGAGTGCCCGCTACTGGGTGAGGGCAATCCGCATTCCGTCTGGACCCGCATCGTCCCTTCACGATAGGGCGATCGCGTGGTTTGGTAGCGGAGAGCGGCAGCTGCTTGCGGCTCTCCCCACGGTGGAGGATCGGCGGCAGTTCGCAGTTGCCCGGATCGAGGTCCGTCGGATGCTCTCGGACGCGACCGGCGTACCGTCGGCGGCCATTCGTCTCGGGGCGGCTCCCTCGGGGAGGCCCTCGATGTGGGCGGGGCCGGGAATGCCCGAGATCGACTTCAACATCGGTCACTGCGAGGGCCACGTCGTGATCGGATTGGCCTACGAGGGCCGTATCGGCGTCGACGTCGCTCCCGTGCGGCGCGATGTCGAATCTCTCGCCGAACGCGTGCTCCTGCCGGACGAGCTGCGGTCGCTCAGGGCGCTGCGGCCGCGACGGCGTCCGTTCGAGTTCGCTCGCCTCTGGGCCGTGAAGGAGGCTTGCGTGAAGGCATGTGACCTCGGGCTGGCCGCGCTCAGGAGCGTCCACGTCGGAGCCGGCACAAGCGGACGGTGGGGGGAGGTCGAGTGGGAGACTCTCGACCTCGGGCGTTGCGTCGTGGGCGCAGTCGCCCTTGCCCCGTAGGAAGGTCAGAGCGTCGGCGACCCGCAGGGCAACCCCCGGCGCGGGTGGAGGAAAGCGGGTCGGCGGCAAGGAGGTTGACGACATGAGATCCCTGCTGCACCAGCTTCTCGCGGATTCGGCGGCGCGCCACCCAGCCCGTGTTGCGGTCGTCGATCAGGAGCGCTGGCTGACGTACGCGGAGCTCGACCGCCGGAGCAACCAGGTTGCCAGGCAGCTGATCTCGATGGGGGTGCGCCGCGGTGACCGCGTCGGGTTGTACCTCGATAAGTCCATGGAGTCGGTCGTGGCGATCTACGGGACGCTCAAGGCAGGCGCTGCGTACGTTCCGCTGGACCCCGATGCACCTCCGGCGCGCCTCGGTGGCATCGCCCGCGACGCCGCCCTGCGCGTCCTGCTCACCGGGACGGAGAAGCAGGCCACCTGGCACGAGCTGACGCGGCATGGGGCCAGCCTGGAATCGCTGGTGGCGCTGAACCATGTCAAGAAAGGGCTGACGCCTCCCCCGGGCGTCCGGGTGGTGGGCGTGGAGGAGATCGACCGCCGCCCCGACGAGCCGACCGAGGTCGAGATGATCCATCTCGACCTGGCCTACATCCTATACACGTCGGGATCGACCGGGCTGCCCAAAGGAGTGAAGCTCTCCCACCTGAACGCACTGACCTTCGTCGAGTGGGGCGTCGAGACGTTTGGCCTCACACCGGGGGACCGGCTGTCCAGTCATGCCCCTCTCCACTTCGACCTGTCGGTGTTCGACCTTTTCGCGGCGGCGGGCGCCGGCGCCGCAGTTGTGCTGGTGCCCAGGGAGGCGGTGGTGTTCCCGATCGAGGCGGCGCGGTTCATCGAGTCAAACGACATCACCGTTTGGTATTCGGTTCCCTCAGCGCTGACCGCACTCGCGTTACGCGGCAACCTCAAGGACGGAGGCGGAAGGCTTTCCACGGTGCGGACCGTGCTGTTCGCGGGAGAGGTGTTTCCCACCAAGTACCTCCGGCAGATGATGCAGCTCGTCCCGCATGCCCGGTTCTTCAACCTGTACGGGCCTACCGAGACCAATGTGTGCACGTTCTACGAGGTGCCGCCGCTCCCGGAGGGCGAGAACGAGCCGATCCCGATCGGCCGCGCGATCGCCAACGTCGAGGTCTTCGCGGTCAAGGACGACCGATCGGCGGCCGGCGTGGGCGAGGTCGGAGAGCTCTACGTTCGGGGGTCGACCGTTATGAAGGGGTACTGGGGTGACCCGGAGCGAACCTCGCGGGTCCTGGTTTCCAATCCGCTGGATGACGAGCTGCCGGACCCCACCTACCGGACGGGGGATCTGGTGCGGCTCGAGCACGACGGAGACTATCGTTTCTTGGGACGACGGGACGCGCAGATCAAGAGCCGGGGGTATCGAATCGAGCTCGGGGAGATCGAAACCGTGATCTATGCCCACCCCGCCGTCATGGAGTGTGCCGTCGTTGCCATCCCCGACGAGGTGGTGACGAACCGGCTGAGGGCCTACGTCGTGGTTGGGGAGGGCGTGACGGAACGGGAGATCGTTGAGGTGTGCTCCCGACGACTTCCTCGATACATGATTCCCGAGCACTTCGAGTTCCTGACCTCCCTCCCAAAGACGTCGACGGGGAAGATCGACCGGCAGTCCCTGCGTTCCATTGGGGTGGCGCCTGTCGTTGGTTGAGATCGAGTCACCCCCAAGCCGGTATCGCCGACGAAGAGTCGTCACAAGGACCGAGCCCATGTTGTCGCGGCATATCGTCACTCGCCTCCGTTGTCCGAATTGTCGCAGCGAGATCAGCGACGAGGATGGAGGTCTGCGGTGCCGGGAGGGTCATGCTCTGCCCCTGGTCGACGGTTACATCGACGCCTCCGGGCTGCCGCCCGATGAAGCGAGCAGGCGGACCCTGGAGCGCTTCGGTTACGAGTGGACCACGTTCGACTGCATCCAGCCGGAGGACCATGAGTTTTGGAGCAACTATTTCGACGATGTCCCGCCGGAGAGCCTCGTCGGCAGGATCGGCGTCGATGTCGGATGCGGGAAGGGTCGCTATGCCTACTTCACTGCACCTCTGCTGAGAGCGTTGGTAGCACTCGACGGGTCATCTGCGGTAACGGCCGCCGCGAAGAACCTTGCGGAGTTCGAGAACGTGGTCGTGGTACGCGCCGACCTTCGCCAGGCTCCGCTCGCTGGAGAGACATTCGATTTCGTCTACTGTCTGGGGGTTCTTCACCATCTCCCGGATCCACGCGAGGGGTTCCGTTCCCTTGTCGGTCTGCTGGCTCGTGGGGGAAGGCTGTTGATCTACGTCTACAGCCGTCCGGAACACCCAGGCATGCGCAGGATGGGCCTGGCCGCGGCCGCTCTCCTTCGCAGAGCCACCACTCGACTCCCGCCTCCAGCCGTCCGAGCGCTCAGCGCCCTGATCGCCCCGGCCCTGTACGTCGCTTTCGTCATCCCCGGGCGGGTCGGCGAGCGCTTGGGTCTGCCCGCGCTCGAACAACTCCCCCTCGGGACTTACCGGGGGAGGCCCCTGCGGAGTCTCTGGCTGGACACCTTCGACCGGCTCGCTGCACCGCTCGAGCGACGTTTCGTGTGGTCGGAGATCGAGCCCTGGTTCGCTGACGCGGGGTTGGTCGTCGAGCGGGTCAGGGAGAACGCGGGGCTGTTCGTCCTCGCTCGACGTCCCGACCGCACATCCGGATGATGCGCGTGCGCCGGGCGAACGGGCAAGAGGCGCACGGGCAACCGAAGCGGCACCGCGAGCCGCGGCGGCTCCGGGCGGAGAGGTGGGGAGCGGCATTGTTCCTGGCCGCGGGCCTCTGGACAATTCTTGTCGCGGCGGCTCGCGGAGGGAATCCCTATCCGTTTCTCCTCGTCTTGGCCGCGTGTGGCGGAGTGCTCGTCCTGACCAAGGCCGCCGGGGCGATGTGGTGGGCCGGCCCTGCGTGCGTCCTGATCACGGGAGCCATCGTGGTCGCCCTGTTCCCACACGGCCTCCTGAGCGACAGACCGCTGAGCGGGCCATTCGGTTACACGAATGCCAAGGGGGCGTTCTTCCTCCAGGTGGCAGTAGCGGGGCTTATGCTTGCCGCCGCTGCGAAGAGTGCTGTTCCTCGCCTTCTCGGTATCGCCGCCGCCCTCGCCTCCGGCGCACTCTCGGTGGTCAGCGGTTCGGTAGCGGCCACGCTCCTGCTCCTGCTGCCGACGGCCGCGGCGATGATGAGGCGGCGCGGCGGCGCAACGGGACGGCGTGTGTGGGCGGGACTCTTCCTTGGCGCGATGGTCATCTCGACCACCTTTGCAATCGCCTATCGGCCCGGCCGCCCGGGGCTGCTGGGTCAGATGGTCACCTCGTCGCTGTCCGAGAACAGGCCTCGCCTGTGGCACGAGGCACTCGTCATGCTTCGAGAATCACCGCTGCTGGGCACAGGACCCGGCCGATTCCAGGAGCTCAGCCCAACCGCCAGGCGGGACCCGGATGTCCTCTGGGCGCACCACGAGTTCCTTCAGCAGGGGGCGGAGGCGGGAGTGCCGGGACTGCTCCTGCTGACGTCGCTGTGGGGATGGGCCTTCGTGGCTCTCGGCCCGTCGGATGCAAACGGACGCCCTGCCGAACTTGCAGCTGCCGGGCTGAGCGCGCTGGGCATCCACGCATGCGTCGACGGCATCCTGCACTTTCCACTCGTCCCGCTGGCCGCCGCAGCTTTGGTGGGATCGGGGATGTCGCGCCCGAGCTCACAAGACCCCCCCCGGTGAGGGGTTTGGCTTGTTTCATTGCGGGCTTGCCCGTCCCTGAGGTTCCGGCAGCCGAGCGCGGAGGAGGATTCGGGCACCCTTCTCGAGTTCGGGTCCCCGCCCCCGAGAGGAGTAAGACCGTGAATGGTCGTCCATCCCCGAACAACGTTCCCGAGAGGTCTCGTCCCCTCGGTTCGGCCGGTCACGAGCCATCCGTGGCCGTTCCGCCAGCCCGCCGCACCGTTCCTGCCTTCATGATCCTGGGTACCGCCCGCTCCGGCACGACGCTCGTTCAGCGGCTGGCTAGTGAGGTCCCCGGGGTCGTCGTGCCGCCTGAGACGCAGTTCTTCTCCATGTTTCTCCCGGGGCTTCTTCGGCGCCGCCGCTTTCCGCTCGACCAGGCAGCTCTTCGTGAGGAGGTCAACCTTTACGCATCACTCCCTTGGGCGCAGGGGATGGATCTCGATCCAATCGCTGTGCTCAGCCGCCTCGATGGTCAGTGCGGAGATGCCGTCCAGCTGTTCGCCGCGATTCTCTCCGTTCTCGCGGGCGAAGCTCCGATCGTCGGTGAGAAGTCCCCCCAGCACCTGCCCTGGTGGCGCCTGCTGACGAACGCCCTGCCCGCCCTCAAGATCATCGCGGTCGTTCGCGACCCCCGCGCCGTGGTTGCATCGAGCCTTCGCGTACCCTGGGCGACTTCCTCCCACGTCGTCCTCGCACAGCGCTGGTGCGTGGATCAGCGGCGGCTTCGGAGAGCCCACCGCTCGCTGCAAGGATGGCGGTTCCTGCTGCTGCGCTATGAGGACGTCGTGCTCGATGCCGAGTCGAGTCGGAAGCACATTGCCGAGCTCCTCGGGAGCCATGAAATGCTCGAATCAGCCGTGGATACGGAAGTCACGAAGAGAATTGCTCTTCCGTGGGAGTGGTGGAAGGAGCGGGTCTACGGGGAGATCACGGATGAGCGCATCAGCGCGTGGCGAGGCGATCTCTCGGACGAGCAGCGCAGGGATGTCGAATCGATTTGCGGTCGCGAGATGAACCGGCTGGGGTACGGCGAGCCGCCTACGGCGTTGTCAAGGGGGGTGTACTTGGCTGGGCCTCCTCTGCGGGTGCATCTCGAGCGAGCTGGGGTCGAGCTGGCTCGGCTGCCTCGCGCGTACCGGCGATGGAGGCGAGCCAGCCAAGGGGGTTTGAGGAACAGGATAGGGGAGGTTGGGTGAACAGGCTTGCTGGATAACCGCGCGGAACGCCGATCCAACCCCACGAAGGTTCGCCGGGGCACGTCGACGGGAGGGGTGCTGCCGAATTTCCTCCTGATCGGGGCGATGAAGGCAGGTACCGACAGCCTCTACAGGTACCTCGGCTCGCATCCTGACATCTTCATGAGCAGGATCAAGGAGTTGGACTTCTTCGCCGCCGAGTTGAACTGGGGCCTCGGAGCTGTGTGGTATCGGAGCCACTTCGACGGCGGCCAGCGGGCACCGGCAGTTGGGGAAGCGTCTACGAGCTACTCGAAGTTTCCCGACTATGGAGGGGTCCCGGCGCGGATCGCAGCACACCTGCCGGACGTCCGCATCATCTACCTGGTCCGTCACCCGATCGAGCGAATGCGTTCTCATTACCTCCACTGGAGGCTGATCGGCCGGGAAGACCGATCCCTCGAGCGCGCCCTGCTCGAGAGGCCGCAGTACCTCGACTGGAGCCGGTACGGGATGCAGCTCGCCCAGTACCTCGATTACTTCCCTCCGGGGAGCCTCCTCGTGATCCCCTCTGAGAGTCTTCGTGCCGCGCGACGGGGGACGCTCGAACGGGTCTTCACGTTTCTTGGAGTCGACCCGACGTGGTCGAGTCCCGAGCTTGACACCGAGTTTCACCGGACGGCTGAGAAGCGCGCCCTGCGGCCGATCTTCAACCGGCTCCGGACACTTCCCGGCTACGGCTTGATGGGGCGGGTCGTCCCGCCAAGGGTGAAGGAGGCCACCCTTCGGTTGCGCACGAGTGGCGTGGATCCGAGAGAGGCGCTCGTGACCGCCGGCCTTCGGGACCAGCTGGAAGACAGGCTGCGCGAGGACATCCGGCGGCTGCGGAACTTCCTGGGTGACTCGTTCGACGGATGGGGAATTGCCTGAACGAGGGACTGGGCGTCCGTGACAACCATTTGTCGCCGTGCGTTCTCGCAAAGCTAGCGCCTCCGCAACGTCGGGTCGCGGCAACATCGATTCGTCGAGGCTAGCCGCCGATGAGGATTTCACTCGCGCGGGTGCAGGGCCTGCTGCATCCCCCAAGGCTCCTACCGAGGCCGTCTCGCGGCGGAGATCGGGGTCGGTCTTTGGCCGTTCCTCCGACCTCGACCCACCTCCGGAGGCGACGAGCAGGAGGCTCGCGCGGTTCTGCAAGGGTCTGTCTGGCGACCGCATGATCGACCCAAGAACCATTTGCGGTCCGAGATAGAGAGCTCCACGACAGAGTTGGGGAGAGGTGATGGTCCGCACGAGCAGGAAGCATGTGCTGCAACCCGAGTGGAGCAGAGGCTCCAACCGGGACCGTTGGATTGCCGTTCGCCCCTTCGTCACGGGGAAGACCGTGCTGGATCTGGGCTGTGCCTCGGGTCACCGAAGGCCGGACTGGTTCCACTCCTTGATACGGGGCGTTGCTCACGACGTCGTTGGGGTGGACCGTGATATCGAGGCCGTCGAGACTCTGCGCGAGCGCGGCAACGAGATTGTGGTCGGGGATGGGGAGGACCTTCGCCTCGAACGTCGATTCGATCTGGTGTTCGCTGGCGAACTTATTGAGCACCTCGAAAACTTCCGGGGCTTCCTGGATGGCGTACGGCGCCACCTGGAGCCCGGAGGCCTCTTCGTGCTGACGACCCCGAATGTCTTCGGCTTTTCGAACTTCGTCTACCGCCTCTTCAAAAACGCCCCCCTCAACGCCGAACACACATGCTGGTTCTGCGAGGACTCGATACGTCAGCTTCTGGAACGCAACGGGTTCGAGGTCCTGGAGATCAAGTTCGTGCCCCACTCCACACCCGGTCGGGCAAGGAGGACAGTGGCTTCACTAATCCGCGTGATCCTGCCCGAACGCCTGGCGTGGAACACGCTTCTGGTAGTGGCGAGGCCCGGTGCTTGTGGCGTTCGGCCCCGCTCGGGAGGTTTGTAGAGCATGGAGGCCTCCTCCGCTTGCGCCCACGTACCCCCCGCGACGCCTGAGGTCGAGAGGTGAGGGCAGCCCCCACGAAGCCGGGACATCGCCAAGAGAGCGGTCAGCGGGCCCAGGTCCCGGGCGAGGGAGACTCGGGGGTACTCTTCGTCATCCAGACCGCCACCGAAGGAGACTCCGGCCCCGTCTCGCCCTGGCTTCCCGCCGCTGGGTGGGCCGCCGCGGCCGCGAAGAGGTGGGGGGGTGCCTGGATGGCAACTCCCGAGGGCATTCTCGGCCCGGAGGAAGCGGCGAGTCGCGCTACCCGCTCGGAGCTCGCCCCCCGTCGGCGCCGCTGGTGGCGGCCCTACGTGCCGGAGGTTTGCATCACGGCCTACAAGGACGTGAGGAACATGGCTGCCAGCCGGCGCTGGACGATTCCCGAGGGCGCGTGGCGCCGGTTCAATCTGGTCTTCGTCTGGCAATATCACGGCATTTTCCGCCACGCCGGCTTCGGGCTGGCGCGTGCACTTGGTCGACCTCTTGTGCTGTTCGTCGATGCCCCCCAGGTATGGGAGGCGGAGAAGTGGGGCGTTCGCCGGCCGGGCTGGGGACGCCTGCTGGAACGGATCGGCGAGCGTCCACAACTCCTGGCGGCGGACCTGGTTGCGTGCGTCTCGGACGAGGTCGCCGCGTCGGTGGCATCGCTTGGCGCGAGGGAAGAGCGGATACTCGTGACGCCGAACGGGGTCGACTTGGAGCGATTCAACCCTTCCGTGTCGGGAGCCCAGATTCGTGAGCGCTTCGGCCTCCAGGGGAAGCTCGTGGTCGGATGGGTCGGGAGCTTCCGGCCCTTCCACGGCTTGGCCGTCGCCCTTCAGGCCATCGCCGTGTTGCAACGCGAGATGTCTGACCTCGCCCTGCTGCTGGTCGGGGATGGGCAGGAGCGACCGTCGACGCAGCGCATCGCGCGGGAGCTGGGGCTGCGCGACGTGATCTTCACCGGGACGGTTCCTCACCGCGAGATCCCCGGCTATGTTGCGGCCATGGACGTGGGGCTGCTCCTGCACCGCTCGGACCACGAATTCCATTACTCACCGCTCAAGCTGCGCGAGTACCTAGCTTGCGGGAAGGCGGTGGTCGCGGTGGCGAGGGGAGAGGTAGCCCGGACGCTCAGCGATGGGGTCGACGCACTTCTGCTCGGCCATCCAACCGCCGAGGCGCTTGCCTCGTCCATCCGTCGGCTGGAGAGCCCGCTGCTTAGGGAGGCGCTGGGGAAGGCCGGGCGCGCGAGGGCCGAGCGGGAGTGGTCGTGGGATCGATGCCTCGATCAGGTCGAGGAGCTTACTGCGGAGCTGCCCCGAGAATGACCGGCAGGGAGGGCGAGCAGTAGTTTCCAGACTCGGCGTAGTCCGAGCTGGTGGCGTCGGCCACCAGGATGACCTCGTAGGCGCCGCAAACACGGTTGAAGTCGACCCGAACCCCGTGTGAGTCGATCAGCCGCACGACCGGCTGCTCCAAGCCCCAAGGAGGCGGGGGCATCTCGATGGAGTTGGCGCGCACCGTGACGTTTTCGGATCGCTTGAACTCGAGGTTCCCCCTCCCGTAGCCGGCGCCGGTCTTGAGCGTGTTGCCCTCCACCAAGAAGTTGCGCCACCGGCGGGTGACCGAAGAGTGG
>JBOGWP010000057.1:0-21327 GCA_050693875.1 Actinomycetota bacterium | reverse complement strand
GGCTCGCCGAGCGGGGCGAGGCGGGCCGACATTGAGGACCGCGGCCGGAGGCTCGGCTCGCCGAGCGGGGCGAGGCGGGCCGACATTGAGGACCGCGGCCGGAGGCCGCCCCTTGCCTCTCTGGCCTGTGCCGGGGAGCGAGGTGACCCGCTAGGCATTTACGGCCGCAGTGGGCGGCCGTACGTCGCTCAGCGAGCCCGAGAAACGGGCCCGGCCTCGATCGCGGCCGGCGCCACAACCGCCTGATATCGGGCGGTGAAATGCGAGAGGAGGCGGCGGCTCTCCCGGAGCGCGCCCGCCCACACATGGAGCCACTCCTCGCCCTCTTCCGTCGGGGCATACGTCCGGCGGGAGGGGCCGGCGTCGGAATGCTCCCACCAGGACCCGACGAGGCCCTCTCGCTCCATGGCGCGGAGCGTCCGGTAGAGGAAGCCCGGGTCGTGGCGGCTGAAACCGAAGTCCGCCAAGCGGTTGAGCAGATCGTAGCCGTGACTGGCCCCCTCCTTCAGCAGGAGGAGCAGGCAGGGGCGGAAGAAGTTTCTCGGGAGGCCGCCCTCCGGCTGGCGAGCCGAATTCGCTCCACCATCCCGCGCCCGGTCTGCCATCGTGCCCCCATTCTGGACGGTTCCGGAACCTCGTCAAATCTATGTGCGGCAAACACGTTCCGACAACACAGTGACCGGGGGCACAGTGACCCACGCCCTTACGCAAGAACCCGGACGCCCCATGCTCGTCAGCGGCACAAGTGTCAGCGGCGAGAGAAGGAGGAGTCCGTGAAGAAGCTCCTGAAACGCCTGTTCGGAGGACCGTCGAGAGAGGAGGTCGAGCGTCAGGCGCAGGAGGAGCTCGATGCTCTGGCCGTATCCGGGCCGGAGGCCGGCTCCGAGGACGAATGGCGGGCGTCGCCTGATCACCCCTCGCTGCAAACGGGGCAGCGGCGGGACCGGTGACGATCGCGGGCAGCCGCGCAACAGGCGGCGCTCGGGGGTCACAGCGACGGGTACTCGTTGACCCCGGGGTGGCCCGCGGTGATCTCGGTCAGCCCGGTGCCGTCGGGACGGATCAAGTAGATGCCGAAGCGACGTTCGCCCGGGGGGATGCGGTGGAAGTAGATCACCGAGCCGTCTCGAGCCCACTCGGGCTTGCTGTTCACGGCGTTGTCGTTGGTGACGAGGTGGAGGTTCGATCCGTCGGCGCCGGCCATCCGGATGTTCCAGACGCCGACCGCCCCACGCCGGGAGGTCTGCGTGAGCCAGGCGACCCTCGATCCGTCGGGCGAGAAGTAGGGGTCGTGATCGCGTAGGGAATCGTCGGTCAGCCGGCGCTCGCCGCCTCCCTGGGCATCGGCGGTGTAGATCTCGTAGTCACGCTCGACGCAGATAGGCCGCGGACAGCCGACGAAGAGGATGCGCGTGCCGTCGGGGGACCAGCTCGGGTCGAGGTTGCTCCCGCCCCGGCGAACCACGGTCTGCGGCTCGCGCCCATTGGTGCCCGTGAGGTGGATGCGCGGATTGAGCCGCGGTCCGCCGAACATCACCAGCCGCCCACCGTCGGGCGACCATTCGGCGTGACCCTGCAGGCGCCAGCCATCGGTTCGCGCCGGGCGCAGCTCGACCGGGCCGGAGCCGTCGGAAGCCATCATCCAGAGGCTGGTCTTCGTGTAGTCCCGATCGTGAGTCCCTTTCGGGCTCCGGTAGAACAGGATCAGGCGGCGGTCCGGCGAGAGCCGCGCCCACCAGCTGTCGAAGCGCCGGTCGTCGGTGAGGCGCTCGACGTCCCCGCCGTCGCGCCCCATGGAGTAGACCTCGAAATTCCCGCTTCGATCGGAGTCGAAGACCATCCGGCTCTGCGCAAGCGGAGGCCCGGGATCGGGCGGCTCACCGGGAGGGGGGCCCGGCTGCGGAGGCCGGGTGCAGGCGGCCGCGGCGGCCAGGACGAGCGCCGGGACGAGCCCTGCCCGTCGCATGGTGGCCCGTCGGGGAGGTAGGTTTCGCACCGGGAGCGCTCCAGCGCGCTCGATTGCAACCGCATTTCGCCCTCGGGCCACTACGGGGCGGAAGCTGCGTCCCGAACGCGCCCTGCGCCCGCCCGTCCCCCCCCATCGCCCAGCGCGGCCTGAAACGCCCGCATGGCATCGGATGCGGTTCGAGCCGGCGTGAACGTCGCCGCGCGGAGCCGTCCCCGGGTGACCAGCTCCCTGCACAGCAGCGAATCTTCGGCAAGACGGACGAGGCCGCCGGCAATGGCATCGGGATCGTCGGCGTCGACCAGCAGCGCGGCGTCGCCAACCGTCTCCGGGATGGCGCCTGCGGTCGAGGTGAGAACCGGCGTGCCCCGGGCCATCGCCTCGAGCGGAGGCAGCCCGAACCCCTCGAAGAGCGAGGGGTACGCGAGGGCAGCTGCCGATCGCAGCAGGTGTTCGCGCTGCGCCTGGTCGACGCGGCCCACGAGATGCACCGTACCCGGCGGCGCTGCGCTCGACTCGGCGACCTCCTCATCGCCCCACCAGCGGGCCCCGGCGACGACGAGCCGGTGCCCGGCTACGGCCGGCGACGAGGCGCGCGCTCGCAGGAATGAGCGGATCAGCTTCGGCACGTTCTTGCGGGGATGCAGATTGCCGAGGTAGAGGAAGAATGGGGGACGGATCGACTGCGCCTGCATCCATCGCTCCGCCCGGTCTCGCTCGTGGTCCGAGAGCGGGTGGGGTGGCTCCGGAGCGCACGGCACCACGAACACCTTCTGGGGCGAAAGTCCGAACGCGTCGACGATGTCCTGCCGGCAGAACTCGCTCAGCGTGAGCACGGCCGCAGCCCGGCGAGCCTGCCGGGGCACCAGCGCCTGCAGCCGTCGGCGCGTCGCCGGCGGGTAGTGCTCCGGGTGACGCACGAACGACAAGTCGGTGACCATCAGCGCGGTCGGAAGCCGGGTCCACACCGGGGCGTGCGTCACCGAGAAGACCAATGACGACGACCGGGCGCTCGACGCCAGCCGGGCATCGAAGCCGATCCCGTACCACAGTGTGCCCGGAAGGCGTGGGGTGCGATGGACGCGGAAGGCCGGTGACCGGGCGACGGAACCGGGTACGCCGGCCCTGCTCGGCAGATACAGCGAGAACCGGTCCTGCGGCGACGCCACCTCGGCAAGACCCCCAAGCAGCCCGCGCATCAGGGTCTCATCGCCGCCGCGGCCCGATCCGAGGGCGGTGCCGTCGAGCGCGACGTGCATCGGCGCGCTCAGGAGACCGCGCGTGCGGCGGTGCGCAGCGCCTGGCGGTCGACCTTGCCGGTGGAGGTCTTCGGCAGCGAGCTCCGAAACTCGACCGTCTCGGGCACCATGTACCGGGGGATTCGTCGAATGCAGAACGCGGCAAGCTCCGACTGGCCGAGCCGCTGCCGCGTGACGACGAAGGCCTTGATCCGGGTGGTCACCAGCTCGTCGGGGACGGCGACCACTGCGCACTCCTCGACCGCCGGATGGGCGTAGATCGCGCTCTCGATCTCGCCCAGCTCGACGCGATACCCGCGCGTCTTGACCTGCGCGTCCCGCCTTCCGAGGAACTGGTACACGCCGTCGGCTCGACGGCGGACCAGATCGCCCGTGCGGTAGACGAGGCCAGGGCGCGAGCCGGAGACGGGATTCGGCACCAGCACCTGCTGGGTCTTCTCGGGGTCCTCCCAGTAGCCGGCCATCACCGTCGCCCCGCGCACGAAGAGCTCGCCGGTTTCCCCGTCGGCAGCCACCCTGCCGTCCTCCGTCACCGCGAAGACCTCGTCACCCTCGATGGCACGGCCGATCGGGATCGGATCGTCGGCGTCCTCCGGCAGCGGCGGAACGTCGTACCAGGTGCACACGTTCGTCTCGGTGGGGCCGTAGAGGTTGCCGAAGCGAACGAGGGGCAGCAGCTTCATCAGGCGCCGGAGGTACTTCGTGGGAAACACCTCGCCGGCAAAGAGCACGGTTCGGAGGTCGGGCAGGTCCCCCTCGCTCAGCCCCCCGCGCACGGTCAGCACCGAGAGCGCCGAGGGGACCGAATACCAGACCGTGATCCCCTCCCTCCTGATGAACCGGGCGACCTCGACGGGGAAGACCGCCGCATCCGCCGGCACGAGCACGACCGCCGCGCCGCCGGCGGCCGCGGCGAAGAGGTCGAACACCGACAGATCGAAATGGAACGGGGCGTGGCTCGACAGCCGGTCCTCGCAAGAGATGCCGAACGTGTCGGCCGCCCACTCGACGAAGGCCAGGGCGTTGGTGTGGGTGAGCATCACGCCCTTGGGAACGCCGGTCGAGCCGGACGTGTAGAGGATGTAGGCGAGATCGGCGCCGATTACCGAGGACGTCGGAGGGGTCACGGGCCGGCCTTCGGCGTCGGCCCACGACCACGAGCGCCACGGGGAGGAAGGGAGCGCAGCGGCGTTGGGAGCGTCGACGACCACGAGGTGCTCGGGCCGCGTCTCGCCCGCGATCAGGTCGCGCCACGCGCCTGACATCGCGGTCTCCGAGATCAGGCACACGGCCCGAGCGTCCCCCAGGATGGTGGCAAGCCGTGCCGGCGGCGCGTGCGGATCGAGCGGGACGTAGGCGCCGCCCGCCTTCAGCACCGCGTAGATGGCGGTGACGGCGTGAATCGACTTGTCGAGGTAGATGCCGACCCGCTCTCCCGGCCCCACACCCAGCTCCTGCAAGAGGTGGGCGATCTGATTCGCGAGGCGGTCGAGCTCGGCGTACGAGATCCCCGCCCCCCGGTCGGCCACGGCGATGCGGTCTGGATGCTCGGCCGCCGACCGCTCGAGCAGCTGGTGGACGAGGTAGGTGCGTGTCACCGCTCCCTCCGGGTCTGGCGGGTGACGCCCCGCACGACGGTCTTGTCCTCGACGAGGCGGGCGATCGCGTCGAGACTTCCCAGGTTGTCGGGCACTACCTCTTCGTCGCCGATCCGGATGCGGTACTCGCGCTCCAGGAACGTGACCAGCTGGAGGATCCCGAGCGAGTCGATCACGCGCCGCCCCATCAAGGGATAGTCGCCGGTCAGCACCGCCGGGTCGCCTCCCCATCCCAGCTCGTCGACGATGAAGCTCCGCACGCTCTCAGCCACGTCCACGCCTTCGTCTCCTCCCGGGCTCATAGCCCCAGACATGCGGCAACGATGTTGCGTTGGATCTCGGAGGTGCCGGAGTAGATCCGCCCCGCGATCGCATCGCGCACGTCGCGCTCGATCTCGTTGTCGGTCAGGTACCCGTAGGCCCCGTGGAGCTGGACGGCGTCGAGGCTCGAGGCCAGGAACGACTCGCCGATGTGCAGCTTCGTCAGCGCCGACTCCAGCGTCGCCCGCTCCCCACGCTGCAGCTGCCAGCCGACCCGGTACAGCAGCAGCCGGCTGGTCTCGAGGCGAAGCTTCATCTCGACGATGCGGTGCGCGACCGCCTGGAAGCGTCCGATGGGCTGGCGGAACTGGCGGCGGGCGCGGGCTCGGGCAATCGTGCGTTCGAGCTGCCGGCGCATCGTTCCTACCGCCCCGGCCATGATGCAGGCGCGCTCCCAGGTGATAAGGGTGTTGAAGATGGCCATCCCCGCGCCCGGGGGGCCGAGGATCTGTCCGGCCCCCACCCGGACGCCGTCAAAGACGACCTCCCCCATCGGGGCGGTGCGCACCCCCATCTTGCGCACGGGCCCCCGGACCGAAAGTCCGGGCTCCTGCCGCTCGACCAGGAAGATGGCCAGTCCCGCGCTGCCGAGCTCCGTGTCGGTGGTCGCCAGCACGAGGAGCAGGCCGGCCACGGGGGCGTTCGTGATGTATGCCTTCTCCCCTCTGAGCACGAAGCCCTCCCCGTCGGGCTCCGCGCGGGTCGCGGTGCTGAAGATGTCGGACCCCGATGCGGGCTCGGTGGCCGCATTGGCACCGATAAGCCGCCCGTCGCACAGGCCGGGCAAGTACCGCCGCTTCTGCTCGGTGCTCCCGAAATGCAGGATAGGCAGGGTGCAGGCCCACAGGTGCGCCCCGACCGCGAATGCGAGTCCGTTGTCGGCGCACCCGTAGCCGAGCCCCTCCACAGCGGCGAGCACCGAGACGAGGTCGGCGCCGCGCCCTCCGAATTCCTCGGGGACGAGCAGCCCGAGGATCCCCGCGTCGGCACAGCGCTGCCACAGCTCGCGGGAGAACTCGCCCTCGGCGTCGCGCCTGACGAGGTCGGAAGCAAGCTCCTCGCGCGCAAAGCGGGTCACCTCCTCCTGGAGCGCTCGCTGCGCACCGGTCAGCTCGAAGCTCATACCGAGGTCCGGCGTCTCGTCGCCCTCCCGGATGAACCCGTCCTCGCGGGCGGCACCGGCGTGGAGGTCGGCGGCTCGCATCAGCCTTCCCCCCCTGCGGCGCGGGTGCCGCCGGCCTCTCCGAGCACGGACCGGTCGTCGCGGTGGCGCACGACCCGGGCGGGAACGCCGGCGACGACGGTGTTGCGTGGAACGTCCCGGACGACGAGCGAGCTCGTCGACACCACGGCCCGGTCGCCGATGTTGATCCGGCCGAAGACCCGCGCGTAGGCGAAGATCCAGCAGTCGTCGCCGATCGTGGGGAAGCCGTCCTGCGAATCGTCTTCGACCGCACCGCCGCCGATCAGGGCTCCGCTGAACACCCGCGCCCTGCGGCCCACCCGGGCGTCGGGCGCGATGGTCACCCCGACGGGATGCGGCAGCGCCAGCCCCTCACCGATCTCGGTTCCCGGCGGGATGTCGCACGAGAAGAGCACGACGTTGGCGAAGTACACCAGCCTCGAAACGGGGCGGATCCCGAGACGGTGCAGAGCGTTTGCGGCCCGGAACAGCAGAACCGCCCAGGTCCCGGGAAGGGTCAGCACGTCGACATAGCCGCGCAGCGACGGGACGGGGGCCTTCTTCAGCTCCGCCATGCTGTCGAGGTCGGCGCGGATCGTCGGAAGGAAGCCCCGCCTGGCGGGCCGGCGCCAATTCAAGCGAAGCATGCCGACCACCGCTCCATCCAGATGCCCAGCTCCCGGAACGCCTCGCGGTAGTGCAGCGGCAGGCCGGGCACCGCCTCGACCTCCCGGCGGTACTCCTGCGCGAACCAGCCGAACATCTCCGCGTAGCTCCCCGGGGCAACCCGATCCAACGACGTCTCGACGATGGCGTAGAACTGCATCGACATGAGGTGCATGTAGTGCTCGATCACGAGCACCCGCTCCATGCGTGACTGCCTCGTGTGCTCGACGACGGGGCGGCCGAACGTGATCAGGTCTCCCCGCAGGTCCATGATGCGCTTGAGGATGTAGCCGCCCCAGATGTCGTCGTGGCGGCTGAGCGGCCACCCATGCACGGAGACGTCGGGGAGGAAGAAGTACGCCGGGGTGACGTCGGCGGTGAAGGCCACGTTCATCCCGCAGAGCGGCAGGTTGCCCAACGCCGCATAGTTCGCCGGGCCTCGCAGCCCGGGCTCGGCAGGGGGTGTCCGCTCCAGCTTGTCGATGCCGTTGAGGTCGAGGACGTTGTCCCAGACCCCCATGTTCACCTTGACCTCGCCCGACGCCACCGACTCCGCCACCGCGGCTGCTTCCGGGTTGCGGTACTCGTACGGGTATCCCCGGGCGTAGAAGCCCGGCTGCTCCACTGAGTTGATCCAGGCTCCGGCGAGCGCCGGCACCCCGTCGGTGGGGCCGAGCGACGAGAGGTGCTGCTCGAGCCAGCCGGGTCGGGGGCGGCAGTCGTAGTCGAGCGCAAGGATGACGTCGCACCCCTCGCGGTAGGCGAGGTAGTGGCCGAAGTTGCGCGTCGCCGCGCTCTTGTGCGGAATGGCGTGGTAGTGCTTCCCCATCACGTCGCGCTGAGCGGCGTGGTCGAAGAACCGCACGTTGCCTCGTGGCGCCGGCGCGAGCTTCCCGTCGCTGTCGTCGACGACGATGATGGGAACCTCCTCCGCCAGCTCCTCGAATATCGACCAGTCCGGGTCGTTGGGGATGGGGATGACCACCGCCACGTTTGCCGTTGGTGCTCGCAGGCTCCCCGAACGAGATGCCTGCATGGCCTGTTGCGTCATCGCGATGCAACCCTCCTTTTCGAGACGAGGTCCGGGAAGCAGGTATGCAGGTAGTCCTCGATGGCCTCCGGCCAGGGCCGCATGGTGTTCATCCCCTGGAGGTCGAGGACCAGGTTCCGCATGCTCTCGGACGCCGGGCGTGGTGCGAAGAACTCCTCGCGGAAGAAGTCGGACGACACCTCGACGAGCTGCACGTCGGTGCGGCCGAGCACCTCGAGGATGCGTGCGGCGACGTCGTGACGGGTTCCATGCCCGCCGCACGCCATGTGGTACAGGCCGTAGCTGCCGCTGTGGATGAGTGTGCGCAGGCACCTGCTGAAGTCCCGGGCATACGTGGGCGTTCCGTACTTGTCGCCAACGGCGAAGACGCTCGTGTATCCGGCGTTGATCTGCGCCAGGATCCGCGAGACGAACTTGTGATCCTTCTTGCTGCCCCCTCCGACCATCCACCCCGCCCGGACGATGTAGTGGTGGTGGACGAAGGTGCGCACGAAGTGCTCGCCCTCGAGCTTCGAATGTCCGTAGACGTTGATTGGATTCGGCTGGTCGAACTCCGTGTAGGCCGTGGGCTTCGTGCCGTCGAACACCCCCGCGGTCCCGATGAATACCATGGGCAGCCGCCGGCGGGCACATCCCAACGCCACCCACTTTGTGCCGATGGCGTTGGTGAGGAAGGCATGGTCGGGATCCTTCTCCGACACCTCGAGACTGGTCTCGGCCGCCAGATGGAGCACGAGGTGGGGACGCACCGCATCGAGCGCCTCGTTGACGTGGTCCCCGTTTCGTACGTCGAGAAGGCCCAGCGTCGGCCCGTTGGGCCCCCAGGGCCGCGGCTCGGTGAGGTTTATGTCGGTGACGACCAGCTCGTGCCCGGCTGCCGCCATGGCCGGGACCAGCTCGCTCCCGAGCATGCCGGCGGCTCCGGTTATCAGCATCCTCATGGTTGTCCTCCTTCACGCCGGCGAGGCCGGGGTTCTTCGATTTCGGTTTCGAGCACCAGCACGATGTAGCGGCAGAGCCTCCACGCCAAGGGGACGCGGCGAAGGAGAAGGTGGTCGATGCGCCAGAGCCGGCGGAACGCCGCGTCGGAGAGCTCGATGAAGTTCTGCAACCGGCACAGCAGCTGGAACGGCCGCCACTCGCTGCGGGCGAAGGGGACCCGAATCCGCTCCAGATCGTTGAGCGAGATCGACCGCTCGTCGGGGGTGTCGGTTCGGAGCGGGAACCGTGAGGTCACCAGACGGCTGTTGCGAACCTTGCGGACGACATCCGGCAGGAACAGCACCGGCTCACAGAACACGCCGCGCCCTCCGGGGACGAGGAGTCGCCCGATGTTCCGCATGGCCTGGTCGATCTCGAAATGGTGGAGGACCTGGTTGCCCACCACGGCGTCGTAGGAGTGATCCGGGTGCTCCAGCGACTCGACCGGGATCGGCTCGAAGTGCACCCGACCTGCCACACCGTTGGCGCGGGCCCGGCGCCGGGCCACGTCGATGTTGCCCTCCGACACGTCGATGCCCACCGCCTCGGCGCCCTGCAGCCCGAGGTAGACGGAGAGGGCGCCGGTGCCGCAGCCGACCTCGAGGATGCGGCGCCCGGCGAGCCGGCCGAGACGCTCGAGCGCATATGAGAGGAAATCCACGTGCTCGCGGTTCGCGAACGGGGGGATCTCACGATCGATGAGCAGCTCCGCGTCTTGGGCGCTCCCGAGCATGAGGGCTGCACGGGCGTCGTAGACGGCAGCTTCGTTGCGTTGCCGCTCGCTGCGGCCCGGACGTGGGTTTCCGTTGTCAAGCATTCGGTCGCTCCAGACTTAGACGGAGGTGCATCCAGTGGGCCCGTGCCGAATCGGTGGCACCTTGTTCTCGCAGCGCGAC
Organism: Actinomycetota bacterium; assembly: GCA_050693875.1. Taxonomy (GTDB): domain Bacteria; phylum Actinomycetota; class CADDZG01; order JAHWKV01; family JBOGWP01; genus JBOGWP01. The sequence goes on along the minus strand of JBOGWP010000057.1, from coordinate 11,406 downwards.
GCCCCGGGCCCCGTAGGCGGCGGCGCGAAGACCAAAGCCGACTGCCTCCAGCGCACGGAGGCCGAGCAGGGCGACCCGACCGTGGCTGCGTGCGTAGTAGCGGTTGAGGGCGAGCAGGGCCTGGGGGGAAGCAGCTGGCCGGCCCTCCACGTTGCGGCCCATCAGGTGGACGCATTCGGCCTCGGGGACGTACCAGACCCGCCCGCCTCGCTCCCGCACTCGCCTGCACAGGTCGACGTCGTCCATGTAGGCGAAGAGCGACTCGTCGAGCAGCCCGACCTCCTCGAGGGCGGAACGGCGGACGAGCATGCAAGCGCTCGACACCCAGTCGGGCGTGAAGGCCGTCCGGACATCCTTGGCGAGGTAGATGCCGGCCATCGACGGCCAGCGGTGGCCGAAGCGATCGAAGAGGAACAGGTAGCCGCCGACGCTTCGCAGTCCCGGCTCCCGGCCGGCGGTCCACCGCTGCCACCGGCCATCGCCGTAGACGAGCCGAGGACCGGCGACGGCGGCGCGGGGATCGGCGTCGAGCTGCGCCGCGAGCCGCTCGAGGCACCCCGGTGCCAGCCAGGCGTCCGCGTTGATCAGCAGGACGTACCGGCCGCCGGTGGAGCGGAGCGCCTGATTGTTCGCCTTCGTGAAGCCGACGTTGGTCGAGTTGGCGATGACCCGGACCTCGGGCCACTGCTCGCGGAGCATTTCCAGGGACCCGTCGTCGGATCCGTTGTCGACGACGACGATCTCGTTGTCGAGCCCGGGGGCAGCGTGATCGCGAATGCTCGCCAGACAGCGCGCGAGCAGCTCGCGAGTGTTCCAGCTGACCACCACCGTGGTCAGGCGGTGCGCGGTGACAGGATCAGCGCCAGTCGACATATTCCTCGTGACTCCGGAGCGTGACTTGCAGGGGTCGGCGGCCCGTGCCGTCGGCGTTGATCACGTAGATGTCGGGCTGGGGGACGTCGCCCATCGAGATGAAGGCGATGCGGCGCCCATCCGGCGACCAGACGGGGTTGAAGGCCGGGGACTCCTTCGATCCCGTGAGGACGGTCTGGAATCCCGTTCGCACGTCGACCCTGACCAGGTACCACTCGTCGAGCCGGATCCGTTGAGAGGTCCCGGGCTCGAGCGGGTCGCCTTCGAGGACGGGCAGTTCCGACCCGCGATACGAGACGAACGCGATCGACCGCCCGTCGGGCGACCAGGCCGGAGAGCTCGTGAAGTAGTCGTCGTGGCTGAGCTCGACGAGGCCGCGGCCGTCCTGGGCATTGACGACATACAGCCGGTTGGTTATGCCGGTTGAGACGAAGGCGACCCGGCGTCCGTCGGGGGAGAAGCGCGGATGGGCGTCGGCGACTGGGATGGCTCCGGCGGTGGCGCTGCTGAGGTTGTAGACCTCCCCGGTCGTCAGGTCGAGGCGCAGGATCGCCGACTCATGGGTGGTGGACGACACGTTGGTGAACACGACGTACCGCCCGTCCGGCGAGACGTCGGGGTCGATGTTGCCGCGTGCCTCGCCGTCGGGGAGTCCGTCGGCGTAGTCCTCGATCCAGGGATCGGTCAGCTGCCGAAGGCCGCTCCCGTCGGCGTCCATGAGGAACACTTGCTTGCCCGCCACGTCGGGGCGCTGGACTGCGGGCTCGAAGAGATTGCGCACGAAGTCGAGCGTGAAGTGGGGCCTTCGTTCATCCGGCGGCGGCGCCGCCGGATGAGGCTTGAACGCCTCGATGTCGTAGGGCATCTCCGCGACGAACACGATCTTGCGGCGATCCGGCGTCCATCGCGCATCCTCAGGAATGAGGCGAAGGGGCGCACGAAGCAGCACCGGGAAGCCCGCCCATCGATCGGGTCCGTACGTCACAAGACCGCGTCCCCCGTCGGACCCGCTCCCCGAGACGAGCAGGCGCTCCGACCGGACCTCCCTTCCAATGGCCGGCACCCCCGCCTGCGCGGCGCTCGGGTCGTTCCAATCCCACCAGGTGATCGCGAGGTCGTCGCTCTTGAACAACACGCGGGGGTTGGTGCCGCCCGCATCGATCATGCAGATGCAAACGGAGGTCTGCGAGAGGATCCCGATGTACCCGATGCTCGATCCGTCGAGCGACCAGATCGGAACGAACGCCGAGCCTTGCTCCGGGGAGCACGGATCGCTCGCGGGGCGGGCGGCACAGAGCTCCCCATTCGTCAGCACCCGCTCGCCACGCCCGCCGACCGCCCGGGTGACGAGGTGCCAGTCGGACAGCTTCACATCGAGCGGATCGGTGGCATCGTCGCGCCGCGGGTGGCCGGAACCCCGGTAGCTCGCCGTGGCTACGAACTCGCCGTTGGGGGACAGCGAGGGGTCGGTGTTGTAGAAAGAGTCGTCGGTCACCGCACGGCGACCGGTGCCATCGGAGTTCATCAGGTAGATCTGGGTCGGCCGCGTCTCCCCGTTGCCGACCGAGTTCGCGAAGACGATCGAGCCTCCATCCGCCGACCAGCGCGGGTCCGAGTCGAAGGCCCCCTTCGTCGACGCGACCGCGGACACGTTCGTCACCTCGAGGGTGGCAAGGTCGAGGGAGTACAGCGCCACCTCTGGGTACTCCTCCCACTGGGAGGTGAAGAGGACCCGGGTGCCGTCGGGAGAGACTTTCGGCTGGGCGTTGCGCCACGTGTTCACGGTGAGCTGGACGACGTTCGACCCGTCGGGGTCCATCAGGAAGAGGTTCTCGGGGTTGCCGGGCAGCCCCGCCCGGGCGGTGAACACGACGCGCTGCCCGCCGAACGCCCAGGTCCCCCAGTCGTAGGTCCGCCCGTCGTCGGGCGACACCCGGCGGACGTTGCCTTCGGAGTCCGCGACGTAGAGCGCCTGCGGGCCCCCGGCGCGAGGAAAGGCAGCGAACAGCAGCTGCAGCCCCGCGCTCGCATCGGCCGAGCCGGGACGAAAGGCCGGGACGTACAGGCGCAGCCCCGCCCCCACCCCCGCGATCGCGAGGACCGCGGCGAGGATGCTCCGGCGACCCGTCCGCCTCAAGACGCTGTGCCGCCCACGCCCGAGCTTCACATCTGGGCCTTTCCATCCGGGCCCTCACGCCGGCCGGAGTCGTCGCCGCCGGCGAGCGCATCCAGCTCGCTCGCCAGCGCATCGAGATCCCAGACCTCGACCACCGGCTCCTCACCCCGCTCGCCGCCGGGTCCGAGGCGTGCGGCGGCGCGTGCACCCACCGGCTCCAAGTCCGGCACCCAGCGATGGAGGTCGGCCTCGGTGCCCGGAAGGCCGGGCTCGAGGGCCGGGGCGGCACCGCCTCCGGCAGCAGCCTGCTCGTCCGAGGACAACCGGAGGCAGGCAACGGAAACCCCAGCGAGCAGCCAGAACAGCGCGAGGGGGATGTCCTGGCGCAGCGAGAACCCCAGCACCTCCTCGACCGCAAAGAAGAGATAGACCGCTGCCACCCCCGCCCCGACCGCGGAGAAGAGCCTGTCGCCGGAGCGCGCCAGCCTCAGGGCGAGGAACACGAGCCCTCCACCGACGAGGAGCAGCGCCGCGAGGCCGAACGCTCCCGTCTCGGCCCAGTACAGCAGGTAGAGGTTGTGGACGGGATTGCCGGCGAAGATCGCCCCGTACGGATCGTAGGGCTCCATGGCCTGCTGGAAGTTGTTGAGCCCGACGCCGAGGAAGGCGTGATCGCGGATCATGCGCATCGCGATCGCGTTGAGCTCAGAGCGCGACTCGACCTCGAGCCGGAAGTGCTCGGTGTCGAAGTTGTCACGGTAGCGCTCGACGAGCTGCGGCCCGAACGCGATCGCTGTGGTGATCGCCACCGCGCCCAGGACGACCGTGGTCTTCGCAGGGATCCGCCCGCGCACGAGCGCGACCAGCCCCAGAATCCCACCAGCCGTGGCGAACGCGACCAGGGCGGCGCGCGTCTGCGAGATGAGGAGCGGGACCACGCACACGGGGACGAGAGCCACGGAGACGCGGCGAACCCAGCTCCGGCGCAGATTGCAGCCGAGGCTCAGCGCCACCAGGCCGATCGTCGACATCACCGCCCCCATGAACACCGGATGCGTGATCGTGCCGAACGGCCGGTTCAGCCCATCGCCCTGGTCGAGCGTTCGCTCGCCCAGCTGCAGCGGCGTGCCGATCAGGTCCAGCCCGAGCACGGAGTGGGTCTTCCACTGCGCCAGGATCAGGACGAACTCGAAGGCTGCGAGCAAACCCAGCGCCGCGAGCACCGCCCACACGTGGCGCCGCGTTCGCACGCGTGCGGCGACGTAGACGAACGTGAGGAACATCCACCCGGCCCGGCCGAGCTCGGCAATCGCGAGGTTCAGATTGCGGGCCCCGACGAGGCTGAGCGACCACGCCCCGATGGCGATGATCGGCAGCCACACCACCGGCCGCCGCAGGGCTCGGATAAGGTCGGGAACCAGCGTCCCCTCGAGGAACCACAACCCGTAGAGGAGGAGCAGCAGGCAGTCGAACGTCGTGACGTAGAGGGAGGGGGGTCCGCTGGCGATGTCCCCCTCGAGGGGCCCGACGCTCTTGTGCATGAGAAACCCGAGCGACATGACCAGCGCGAACAAGACGAAGGTCGGCCGGTCCCGGACGACCACCAGCACCGCCAGGAACACGAGGCCTCCGACGACGGCAACGACCCCCTTCAGACCGAGCTGGGCGGCAGCCCATGCAAACCCCCCGGCGAGACCGGCAGGGATCAGCACGGTGAGCAGCGACTCCAGCCCGCCGCCCGGCGTGCGATCCGCCCGCACAGCCGTCGCGTCGGCGCCGCTCATGCCACCGCTCCCGGCGCGAGCTCGAGCTCGCGGATCGGAAGGGGCCGGGGAGCGCGCCGCGGGGCGTGCGCATAGCCCCGCCCGGTGTGATGCAGCAGGACCTTCCAGTACATCCACCGGGCGAGGGCGCCGTTCGCCTGCTGCCGTTCCAGCCAGCGCCGAGCGGGCGGAACGGTGAATCGGTTGAAGAGGGCTCCCCGAGCCAGGCCACGGAACACCCCACGAGCTCCGTTGTCCAAGGAGAAGACGCCGTAGCGTCCGAGGAGCCCCGCTTCGGGGATCAGCACCTCGAGATCGCGGAGCCCTCTCCCTATCGACTCCTGCAGACGGCAAGCGCTCTGCAGGGTGTGCGGGTGATAGTGGTAGCCCCGGGCGCGGGGGTTGTAGAAGATCTCCCGGCCCGCCCTGCTCCACCGATAGCCGAGCTCGACGTCCTCGTGACCGATCTCGGCCCAGTCCTCGTGGAACAGCAAGTTCCGTTCGAGCATCTCGGCGCGGGGCAGCGACAGGTTCATCGACCAGAAGTGGCGGTAGGCGACGGGCCGGTCGGCCAGGTGGGCGATCTCGTCGTAGGCGAAGGGCCGGTACCAGCGGATGAAGGCGGTGTCGGGCATCTCGGCCGACTGCTCGCAATGCCCGACCACCGCCACGGGCTCGCCGTGGGCGAGGTGAGTGCGGACGTGCTCCTCGAGAAAGTCCCGACCCACCCAGACGTCGTCGTTCATGAAGAGCATCAGGTCGCCCGAGGCGAGTCGAGTGCCGACGTTCCGCTTGACCGCCGGAAGTCGCTCGTCGGTGCGGACCACCCGCACCGGCGCGGCCGCACTCTCCGCGATCCGGCCGACCATCGCCGGCGTGGCATCGGAGGAGTTGTCGACGACGAGGATCTCGTAGCCTCCGGGGTCGTAGGTCTGGTCGAGGAGATGGCGCACCGTGCGCGCCGTCACATCGGCGCGGTTGTATGTGGGGATGACCACCGAGATGGTCGGTTCGGGGCGACTCATCACGCCCCCTCGCCGACCGGGGTGGGTGCGGCCGGATGGCGCGACAGCATCGCCCGCAGCTCCCCGGTTTTGAGGATGCCGGCCAGGCGCAGCCACATCGGATAGGAGGCCGCTGCCACAACCATTGCCGCCCACCAGGTCACCCCGGCGCCCCGGAGCACGGCCATGGTGACGGCGAGGCCGGCGCCGGCCGCGCCGACCCGCGCCAGCCCCTGCCCGTCGAGCGTCGCGCCCAGCAGGCGACTCGAGGCGATCGTCGACCAGGCGGCCACGACGAGGCTCCCGGCGAGCGTGGCGATCGCGGCTCCCGCCGCGCCCAGCGACGGCACGAGGAGCACACCGAGGAGTCCCGTGAACGCCAGGGCGACGCCGTCGTAGACGAGCGCGACGCGCTGGCGCCCGCCGGCCAGGAGCACGAACGACTGCCACGCCGAGACCGACATGAGAACGAGCGCGACCGAGAGCAGGCGCAGCGGTCCCGCCGAAGCCGCGAAGCGCGGCTCGAAGACGAAGGAGACCACCGGCCCGGCGGTGAAGGCGAGCAGGATCGGGACGGGCAGCGTGGCGGCCAGCAGCCACTCGCTACCACGCCGGTAGACGGCGAGGAACGTGCCCGGCTCGGCGCCGTGCCAGCGAGCCAGCAAGGGATAGAGCACGTTGATGAGCACTGCGGTGGCGAGCAGGAGGTACTCGATCGGCTGGAACGCGGCGCCGTAGATGCCGACCTCGCGGGGGGTGGCGCGCGCAGCGAGGATGACCCCGCCCAGCTTGAGGTAGGCCGCGCCGAGCAGCAGGGCCGGGCCCACGGGGAGGGCCGCGGCCATCAGCCGCCGAGCGAGGCGAGCATCGAACCGGAGGCGCACCCCGAAGCGGCGTCGCACCGCCCAGCCCGCGATCACCACGCCGGCGGTGGCGCCCACGACGGGGGCGGCCACGAGCTGCACGAGGGACGCCGACCGGGCGACCAGCCAGATCACAAGGCCGGTTTCCAGCGCTTCCATCACAACCCTGACCAGCGCTTCGTACTGCTGCTTCATGCGGACGTGAAAGGTCACCACCAGCGAAAGCAGCGACTCGGTCACGAAGAGCGCCGATGCGACCGCCCCGGCCGCGCGCACCTCGCCCGGCGCAGACAGGGCCGCGAGGCCCGCCTGAACGAGCGCCGCCGCAACCGCGGCGAGCGCCAGGCGGAGCAGGATGGTGGTTCCGAGGACCTCCGGCTCCGCCCCCGGATCGCGAGCGATCTCGCGAACGGCAAGCTTCGCCAGGCCGAAATCCGCCAGCAGTCCCAGGAACGTGGCGAGCGTGATCACGAGCACGTACCGGCCGTACGAGCTCGGGCCCATCGAGCGGACGATCACGAGGCTGCTGACGAGGTTCAGCCCGAGGTGAAGGACGCGAGCGCCCAGCTGGGTTCCCGCGCTGACCGCCACATCCCTCGCCAGCTGCGGCGAGGGAGGGACGCTTGGTGCCGTCGAGGCAACTTCCACCGAGAGGGCCTACGTGGAGTCGGAGCTGGGTGCGGGCGCGCCCGGGGAGGGCCGCGTGTAGACCTCGAAGCGCCCCACGATGTCGCGAGAGGGCGATTCGGGCCAACCCTCCAGTGACAGGTCGGGCAGCGAGTCCAGCAGCGAAGAGATGCCGGCGAGCACCGGCTCCCGCTCGAGTGCCGGGAGGAGGTCGAGAGGCGGCGGGACCGGCAGAAACTCGGGGACTTCCGCCGGTCCCGGCCCCTCTTCCCACTCGGTTGCACCCTTTGACCTGCCGTTCAGCCCCGCTCGCACCACGGCCGCGCCGGCCGATCCCCCGCCCGCCAGCAGCGCCGCCGGCTCCGGCGTGACGACTGGTCCCGCCCGCCGCTGTCGCAACGCAGGCCCGCTCGCCGGCGGCGGCTCGGACACCGCAAGGAAGGCGAGCTCGCCCCGCCGCCACATCACGAGGAACCCGGCGATGGCGCCGACCAGCCCCCCGAGAAGCAGGTAGATGTGCCGCTGTGGCGCGGACGGGTAGGTCGGGGCGGTGGCCTTGTCGATCCGGGTCACCTCGACCCGTGGGTGCTCGCTGTTGACCACTGCCTGCTGATACTTCGTGCTCAGATCCTCGAGCTGCTTGCTGGCAATCGAGAACCGCAGCTCGAGCCGCCGGAGCTCTGCCTCCTCCTGGGTCAGGGCAGGGGCAGCCGTGGAGTCGATGGCGCGCTTGAGGGCTTCCCGCTTGGCCTCGAGGGCGGCGACCTCGCCGCGCTTGCTGTCCCGGCTGGCCTTCAACTGCTGGTAGCCGCTGCTCCCTGCGGTGTTCTTGATCTCGGTGGTGCCGCGCCCGGTTTGGATCTGGCTGACGCTCGCGTCGGTCGCCGAGGTGCGCGCGAGCGAGTTCTCCAGCGCGGTCAGCTCGGCCCGAGCGGCGCTCAGCGACACGTCCGCATCCCGCAGCTCCTCGCGGATCTTCTCGACCGAGCCGGTGTCGAGAAGCACCTCGAGGCTCAGGTCGGTGATCCCGTGGCTCTCCCTGTACTGACGGAGCGCCTCGGTTGCCTGGGCCTGCTCCTGGCCGGCCCGCTCGGCCTGGTCCCTGAGGAAGTCGCGATAGGCCTGGGCATCGTCACGAAACCGCTGTGCGCCGACCTTCACCAGGGCCTCGGCGCCCGAGTCGGCGATGGCGGCGGCGCGGCCGGGCTCGCTGGCCTTCCCGGTGAGCTCGATCACGTAGGACTCCTTGATCGGCTCGGCCTCCAGCCCCAGATACACCTCCTCGACCGCAGCCCGCCTGGCGCTGGGCTTGGCGTAGAAGCCGTACTGGATCCACGCCCGGACGTGCGCGTAGACGGTCTTGAAGGCGGAGCGGACCATCTTCAGCGGCGACGTCTCCGGAGGCCGCGGCGCGTCCAGGTTCAGGTCGTCGACGACCAGCTCGGCAACCCGGCGGGTCGAGATCAGGGCGCTCAGCGTTTCTCCGAGCGCCTTCGCCAGGGTGGAGTCCACCACCCCGGGCTGGTTGGAGAGGCTCTCCCCGGTCGTGGTGAGAAACGTCGCGTCGCGACCGCGGATCAGCAGCCGCGTGCTTGCCTCGTACGTCGGACCGATCACGAACGATGCCGAGTAGGCGACCATCGCCGCAAGGACGGCAATCGCCGGCAACCTCCAGTACTTGCGGACAAATGCGCCACCGGACGCAACCACGTCGCCCACGTTCAACGTGTGCTCCTTCCCCCGAGTTCTGTGTGCGCACGAGATGGGCTGGGAAGCTTCGAGCCGGTGCGCGTCGGCTCGCCCCCTTCCGAAAAGGCAATTGGCTTCGTTTGCCCTCCCACCGCCATCCAACCGCTCATCACAACGAGCGCGCCGCGGGCGGCCAGCGCGGCACCGGCGGGCACGCGCAGCCACCGAAGCGCGCCCGGCAGGTGATGCTTGGCGTAGTAGCGGTAGGCGCTGCGATGGAACTGCCAGACCTGGCGAGCGGGCAGCGAGCGGTTCGTCACACCTTCGTCGTGCACGACACGAGCGGCGGGGACGCAGAAGACCCCGAAGCCGGCCGCCTTGATCCGGCGGCACCAGTCGGCGTCCTCCCAGTACATGAAGAACGACTCGTCGAGCGGGCCGACCTCGTCGATCACGGTGCCCGGCACCATCAGTGCGGCCCCCGAAACCCAGTCCACCTCGAATGGCTCGCTCCCGCTCCGATCACGTCCGCTCAGGTACCTGCGCGACCACCGGTTGTTGGGAAAGGCACGCGTCAGCGGGGAGCGCCGGCCCAGCAGGGCCGCAGCGGGCGTGGGGAACGAGCGGGCGGTTTGCTGATCGGTGAGATCGGGATTGACGAGGCGCGGCGCGGCGACGCCGGAGCGCGGATTCCCATCCAGAAACGACATCAGGCGGGCGATCACCTGGGGATCCACGACGGTGTCGGGGTTGAGCAGCATCAGGTGGCGGCCCGATGCTCTCGCGATGAGGCGATTGTTGGCGCGAGCAAACCCCAGGTTTGCCTCCATCGGGAACACGCGAGCCTCCGGCCATCCGCGCCGAACGAACTCCGGGGTTCCGTCCGAGGAGGCGTTGTCGGCGACCAGGATCTCGATCGCGCAGCCCTCGACCCGCGAGAGGGATGACAGGCAGTCCCCGATTGCCTCGCGCGAGTTGTAGGTGACCAGGAGCACGGAGACGTCCACCATCGGCCGCTAGAGGGCGCCGAGCATCTGGAACACGACAAGCGGAGTCCGCACCAGGATCCACAGGTCGACGAGAAACGAGCGCCGGCGGACGTACTCGAGATCTCGTTCGATGGTTTCCTGGAACCTGAGGATGTTCCTGCCACCCACCTGCGCCATGCCGGTGAGCCCCGGCTTCACCGAGAACTTCGGAAGCTGCTCCGCCCGGTAGTAGCCGTACATCTCCGGGATCTCGGGGCGCGGCCCCACCAGGCTCATCTGCCCCAGGATCACGTTGACGAGATTGGGCAACTCGTCGAGGCTCGTGCGACGGAGGTGGCGGCCGACGCGGGTGAGGCGGGGATCGCCCGGCAGCTTGAAGTACATCTGCCGGATCTCCTCGTCGCTGTACCGGTAGGCATACAGCTCCGGAAACCGCTCACGGGCGTCCGCATACATGGTGCGGAACTTGAAGAAGCGGAACGGCTTGCCGCCCTCACCCAGCCGAACCTGGCGGAAGAGCACCGAGCCACGGGAGTCGAGAGCGATCGCCAGCCCGATTACCAGCTGGATCGGCAGCGTCAGGACGAGGAGGATGAGGCCGCCGAGGAGGTCGAGGCTTCTCTTGGCGATGCGATAGGAACGGGAGGTCTGGGCCGATTCGACGGGGTGGCTTCGCGGTGTCGCAGGTGCCGCCGGTGCGGGAACCCGCGTCCCGACGCCCCGAGCGGTTTGCACCTGTGTGGCAACGGCGAAATTGGTCGAGCGGCCTGCAGGCCGGTCTGACGCCATCCGATCTCTCCTCCCCCCGAGGTACAAGACCTTTGAGAAATCCGAGGGCTATGGCGGGAAGTCTTGTCTCGCCCGGTTTTCCCTTAGCGTCGGCACTTATACAACCGGGAGGATTGTCGGAGCGTCTCCGGGCGCGTCTGCGAAGGCGTCTCTTTCGGCCCGTTCGCGCGTAACGGGCCAGATGTCATCCCGTGTTCACATTCGTGCCCTGGGGAATGCCCGGGTCCATTCGCGAGGCACCATCGCCAAGAGCGTCTCGAACGTCTGGGCAGGCGCCCCTAGCCGCTAGCCCAGCTCGAGGGTGGGAAGTGGGCGCGAATGAGTCAAGTTTGGGACGAGACCGACCGGGGCGCACCTCGAGCTGGGCCCGGCAGGCGCCGAACAGAGTGAGGCCCTGCCGGCATAGAGGACTGCCGGCGAAGCCTCGGCTCGCCGAGCGAGGCCCGGCAGGCAGAGCGAAGCGAGGGCCTGCCGGCATAGAGGACTGCCGGCGAAGCCGGCCCCTTGCCTTTCTGGCCTGTACCGGGGGAGCGAAGCGACCCGCTAGGACTGACGTAACGGGTTCATTCAGGAAGGCCCCCGCGATGAAGATCGCCCCGATCGCGGCCTCGATCGCGGCGAGGACAGGGGGGACGCGCCGTCGCCAGGTCTCCGGAAGGCGCTGCCCAGCGGAACCCACCACGACCGCGCCCA
>JBOGWP010000056.1:0-14998 GCA_050693875.1 Actinomycetota bacterium | reverse complement strand
ACCACCTGGCGCGACTTCGACCGCGCTCTGAACGATTACATGGCGGTCCAGATGACAGCGGCCTAAAACATGGTCCAAAACTTGATCTGACCGTGAACATCAAACCGGCCTAGGGAGGCTAGCGGGTCGCTTCGCTTCCCGGTACGGGCCAGAGAGGAAAGGGGCGGCCTCCGGCCGCGGTCCTCAATGTCGGCCCGCCTCGCCTCGCTCGGCGAGCCGAGCCTCCGGCGGCGTCGTTCAATGCCGGCAGGGCGTCGCTTCGCTCGGTGCCTGCCGGGCCCCGCTTGGGTGCGCCCCTGGTGGGCTCTCGTCCCCCCCAAACTTGACTCATTCGCACGAACTTCGGCACCTCAAGCTGGGGCACCTCAAGCTGGGCTAGACCCGGGCCAAATGGGGCCGACCGGCCCTGCCGCAAGAAGGGCACTCCATGGGCTAATCACGACTCGCGTGACCCCTCGCGGGCAATGGCCGCTATCGTTCGGCGGGGCACTGGCGGAGGAAGGAGCCTGGAGGACGCATGAGTTCAGACCCCTACCACCTGCCCGAACGGCCGGTCGTGTTTCCGTCGCAGCCGGTCGGCCAGGTAGCCTTCCGAAACCAGGAGCTCGAGCGTGCAGACGTCTCTCTCCGCGACGAGTGGTCGTCGTGGGTGGACCAGGGCGAGGCGCGTGGACGGGTCACCATCCCGGAAGGTCACGAGCTGGGCCTCCGCGTCAGCTTCGAGGCCGCCGCCGACCTCTCCTTCCTGGACGAGCTGAAGCCGGCTGCGCTCCAAGCCCTTTCCCTTGCTGGGACGGACGTCGCCGACGACAGCCTCCGCCATCTCGAGCCGCTCCGGGGGCTTCGGCTGCTCGACCTCTGGGCGACGCCGGCCGGGGATGCCGGGGCGGAGTCGATCGGCAAGCTCACCGGGCTTCGCTCCCTGGATCTGTGGGGCACCCTGATCGGAGACGAGGGCCTGGAGCACATCGGGCGCCTCGGCGGCCTGAGGCGGCTGAGCCTTCCGGGGCCCGGGATCACCGATGCAGGACTCGCCCATCTCGGGAAGCTCACGAACCTCCGCGAGCTCGACGTGTCCGGCTGCCGCATCACCGACAACGGCCTGCGCATCGTGGCCTGGCTTCCGGCGCTCCGAGGCCTGTGCGTCTGGGGGACGCCGATCTCGGGGGCGGGCCTTTCCCACCTTGCGCCGCTGGCCTTTCTCGAGGTGCTGGACGCGGGCGCCACGGCGCTGGTCGACGACCACCTCCACCGCCTCCGCGAGCTTCGGTCTCTCCGATTTCTGTACCTGAGCGAGACGAAGGTGACGGCGCGCGGACTGGCCCGCCTGCACGGCATCCTCCCCGGAGTCGTGATCGACGCAGATGAACCGGAGGACGACGACGGCGACGACCTCCCGTCCCCAGATTCGTTGGGACTGCCGTGACCAGAATGGCTCTGCCGCCCATGCGGCCGGTTGAGCCGGCCGAGTTCATGCTTCCCGGGGGGTGACGGTCGTGGACGGCGCACTCGACATCCTCCAAGTCAATTTCGGCGACGTCCGATGCCTCGCCCTTTCCGGACACCTCGGCTCGCAAGGGGCCCGCAAGGTTGACGGCGAGCTTCGGAGGCTGGAGAGCGACGGTCCCCCCATGTTCATCCTCGACCTCAGCGACCTCCACTGCATCGACGTGGCCGGGCTCCACGTCATCGTCGGCGCGGACCGGCGGGCGCGGCAGGCAGGCAGGGTCTTCGCCCTCGTGCGCGGGCCGGAGCGCGTGCACCGAGTCTTCTGTCTGGCGGGTCTCCACGAACGCCTCGAGTTCATGAGCCTCTGCGACCTCGAGGGGGCGGTGCCCGCCGAGGCGAGCGCGGCGGCGCCGGAACAGGCGGCGGCCGGGAACGGTGCGCCGGCCCGGGCGCAGCAGGGTCTTCTGCTTCCCGAGGTGGCCCGTCTGCTCGGCATCTCGCCACGGACGATCAAGCGGTGGGTACGCGAGGGGAAGATGCCCGGCGCCCGAACCCTGACCGGCCAGGAGATCTTTCCCGAGAGCTTCGTGCGCGACCTCGCCCATAGGTTCGGGGGATGCGACGCGGGCAAGCGAGCCTGAGGGTTAGGATGAGTGACGAAAGACTGGCTGCGGCTCGTAAAGGGGCCCGAGATTGCCGGAGGTCATGACGGATCGGTATCTCAGGACATCGCAGGTCGCACGCCTCCTGAAGGTGTCGCCCGTCACCATTCTTCGGTGGGTGCGGGAGCAGAAGCTGCCGTACCTGCTCACGATCGGGGGCCATTACCGGTTCCCGCCGGAGACGATCGAGCGTCTGTCGCAGCGGTTGCGGAAGGAATCGCCCGTCGATTCCGCGAGCGTGGGTTCGGCGCCGGAGCAGTAGCCCCCCTTACGGTTCGATGAACCCCGGGGCGTGACGTTCCCGGATGTTGTCCGGGCGCGTACCATCGAACGCGATGGCCACTCCGTCTGCGAGCAGTTCCGGCCCGGGCTCGATACGGCCCGTCTGCCCGGCCATCCCCGCGCCGTGAACGAGGTGGCCGGGGGACGCGTGCTCGTCGTGGACGACGACGACACCGTTGCCGAGGTGATGCGGAGGTACTTGGAGCGCGAGGGCTTCGTGGTCGACGCCGTCGGCGACGGCTGGGCGGCCCTGGAGCAGGCGGAAGAGCGGTGGCCGGATCTCGTCGTCCTCGACCTGATGCTTCCCGGCCTCGACGGGTTGGAGGTGTGCCGGCGCCTGCGCCGCAGGGGGCCCATCCCGATCATCATGCTGACCGCTCGAGGGGAGGAGAACGACCGCGTGGCCGGTCTCGAGCTCGGCGCGGACGACTACGTCGCCAAACCCTTCTCTCCTCGCGAGCTCACCTTGCGCGTCAAGTCCGTGCTCCGGCGCGCACGGGCGGCCCCCGGCGAGGGACACGGCGACCGCTCGGGCGCGCTGGTTGCCGGCCAGCTCGAGCTCGACGCGAACGCACGCGAGGTCCGTCTCGCCGGCGAGCTCGTGCCGCTCACCACGCTCGAGTTCGACCTGCTCTGGCACCTGATGCGCCACCCGCGGACGGTGTTCACCCGCGAGGAGCTCCTACTGCAGGTCTGGGGCTACACGTTCGGCGACACCTCGACGGTCACCGTGCACGTCCGGCGGCTGCGCGAGAAGATCGAAGACAACCCCTCCATCCCGCGCCACGTGCAGACGGTCTGGGGCTCGGGGTACCGGTTCGACCCGTGACCGGAGGCTCGCTGCGCTCCGGCGGAACGGCGTGGCGCCGGCTGGGACCGGTGGGGGCCGTCGGCGTGCTGGCCACGGCGCTGGCGTCGGCCATTCTGGGGCTGCCTGCGGCCGATGCCGTACAGCTGGCCGCCATCGCGGGTGCCGCATCGTTCCTCGCCGGCGGGCTCGGCGCAGCCATCCTTCGGGCGCTGCGAGGCCGCTCCATCGTCGCCCAGTCGATCGTTGTGGCGATGACGTCGCTCGCCGCGGTCGCGGCGGCGGCGCTTGCCGCCGCGCAGGCGATGTTCCTGTCGCGCCACGACCTGTCGGCTCTGATCGTGGTGATCTTCGCCGGGGGAAGCGTGGGAGTCATGGCAGCGCTGTGGCTGGGCCACCGGGTCGGCGAGGCGAGCCGGGCCATCGCGGGCGCGGCGCGGCGCATCGGTGAAGGGGAGTGGCACGCCGTGGCCGGGCGGGCCGACGCCGCTGAGTTCGCCGCGCTGGCTCGCGAGCTCGAGGAGATGTCTCGGCGGCTGGAGGAGACTCGGGCGCGCGAGCGCGCCCTGGAGGCGTCCCGCCGGGAGCTGGTCTCGTGGGTCTCGCACGACCTGCGGACACCGATGGCCGGCATCCGCGCCATGGTCGAAGCCCTCGAGGACGGCCTGGTAACCGATCCGGACGACGTGGCCCGCTACCACCGCACGCTTCGCCGCGAGGCCGACCGGCTCGCCGCGCTGGTCGACGACCTCTTCGAGCTCAGCAGGATCTCTTCGGGCGCGCTGCGGCTCCAGCTCGAGCGCGCCTCGCTCGGGGACCTCGTCTCCGACGCGCTCGCGGCAGCGTCGCCGGTGGCGCGAGCCAAGGGCGTTCGGCTCGAGGGCAGGCTGAACGGACCCGCTCCCGAGCTCGAGCTCTCGCCAGCGGAGATCGCACGGGTCCTCCGCAACCTCCTCGAGAACGCCATCCGGCACACACCGTCGGACCGGGCGGTCTGGGTGGAAGCCGGCGTCGAGGATGGCCGCGCGGTGGTCACGGTTGCCGATGCCTGCGGGGGGATCCCCGAGTCCGACCTCGATCGGGTCTTCGATCTGGCCTTCCGCGGCGAGTCGGCCCGGACGCATGGCGCGGATGGTGGAGCCGGGCTCGGGCTGGCCATCGCACGGGGGATCGTTGAGGCGCATCGGGGGGAGATCCTGGTCCGCAACGAGGGGCCGGGGTGCCGGTTCACCATACGGTTGCCACTCTCGCGGAGTGCCTGAACCGGGACGCGCGCACACGCGTCAGCTGCTGGGCATGGGCGCCGTGGCCGGCCTGCGAGCCGCGAGGAGCAGACCGGCGGCGGCAGCCAGGAGTAGCGCCACGAGCACCCCGCCGCCGACCGCCTGCGCCGGGTTGGGCACCTGAACCGAGGCGACGACGACATCCTGTCGGCCGCTGGCCCCCGTGCCGCGACGCGTGTCGGTCCAGGCGGCGATCGCCTTGCCGGGGAGGCTGGCGAGGCCGAGGCGGCTCCCGAAATCGGGCGGCAGATACTGAGGCCCTGCCGCCGGGCCGATGCTCGAGGAGAAGGGGCGCGAGGAGAGACGCTGGTTCTCGAAGCTCCCGCCGCGGTCGTACGAGACGGCAAGCTCGGCGTCGGTCATGACGTTCGAGGGATCGCGCCGGCGGTCGAGGAAGAGCAGGTCGACCCGGCCGCTGGGCGCCATCGATACGTTTGGAAGGTATTGCGAGGTCCCGTCTCGCATGGGGTTGTCGTTGACGCGCGTCACGCCGCCCCAGGTGACCCCGCCGTCGGTCGAGCGCCGGAGGAAAACGTCCTCATCCCCGTAGCGGGCATCTGCCCACGCTGCGTAGGCGGTGCCGTCGGGACCCGAGGCAAGCGAGGGGAATTCGGGGAGGAACACGAGGAAGCGGCGGGCGGGCACGACCTGCGGCTCGACCTCGATCCCGCGTGAGAAGGTCCGGCCGCCGTCGGTCGAGCCGCTCACGACGAGGGCGAAGTTCCCCTCCCAGGCGGGACCTTCGAGGTTGCCGTAGTCGCGGACGTCGTCGCGGAAGTCCTCGTAGAGCACGACCAGGGTTCCCGACTCCTCCACGACGGGCGTCGCCGCGCCGACGCGGATCCGCTGCGAGTCGCTCACGCGCACGGGAGCGGAGAAGGTCCGACCGCCGTCGGTCGACCGCACTGCGAAGATCGCCGTGGGCAGGTCGACGCGGAACAGAGCCACCTCCTTCGGCTGCATGAAGGTGACGATCACCGTCCCGTCCCGGCCGACGGCCAGCCTTGGCTGTAGGAGGACCCCCGCCGCGACGCGGACCGGTCGGGAGAGCGTTCGCCCGCCGTCGGTCGAGCGGGCGAGCCAGAGTCCCTCCGGCCGGTTGCCCCGGCGAGCCAGGTGGAGGAAGGAGACGTACAGGGTGCCGTCCCGGGCGAAGGCGGCCTCGGGAGCGTAGGGGCAGGCGGCCGCTCGGCGAAGGGGAGCGGCGCAGGCCGGGACGGTCTCCGGAAGCGGCAGAGAGGTCGACCCCCAGGACCGGCCGCCGTCGAAGCTCCAGTCGAGGGCAGCGCCATAGCCGGGCCGGTCGATGCGCCGGGTGATGACTAGGTTGGACGGGTTCGAGGGGTTGACGGCAACCGTCGGGGAGTTGGTCGCGTCCACGGTGCTGCCGCCGCGGCCCACCAGGGTATTGGCCCCGACGACGATCCGCCGATCGGACAGCACCAGCCGGGCTGCGCCGGCTACCGAGGCCGCGGCAAGTGCCGCGCCGAGCAGGGCCAGCACCGCCTGCGGGCGAAGCAGTGGATGGGCGGGCCACCGCCGGGACAGCAATCCGGTCCGGCGCTCGAGGCGCCACGAGAGATCGGCGGGTATGCCTCGGAGGGTCCGGCCGACGATGGCGAGCGCACGGGAGGCGTCCGTTGCGTCGTGGTCACCGGCATCGCGCTCGTGCTCCCAGAGATCGGAGGCCAGCTCGGTGATGCGGCGGTCTCGCGTCTCCTCCGCAAGGCCGCGGGTGTAGAGACGCACCCAGCCGAGCGCGACGCCGACGACGAGGGCCAGCATGGAAGTGAAGGCTCAGGAGGGGGCCAGGCGCTCGACCGGAGCCGCGCCGCGGCGATCGATCCGGGCCTGCGCAAGCACCGTGGCGCCGAGGCCCGTCACCTGGTAGAGACGGCGCCGGGGCCGCCGCTCCTCCGCGGCCGCGGCCGGATCCTCCCACCGGCTGGCGAGCAGCTCGGCGCGCTCCATCCGCTCCAGGGCCTTGTAGAGGGTGCCGTGGGCGGTGAGCTGCCGGGCCGGGCCCGCATCACGGATCTGCTTCGCGACGGCAAAGCCGTGAAACTCGTCGATGCCCCCGCGACGAAGCTCGAGGCCGGCCTCGAGGATAGATTCCTCGAGGGGGAGCAACAGGCCGCGCCGCCGCCGCATCGGTCCATTGTTGGGGACGTCATCTCCCTCGGTCAACCGCGATCCGCCGCGGCCCGCATCCGAGGGCCGCCGCCTCACGCCGCGGCCGGAACGGGAGCGGGACTCGTTCAGAGCTCGGCTCCGTCGGCCTTCGCACGGGCGACCACCAGGCGGCCGATCTGGCGTCCCAACCGAAGCCCGACCTCGTTGTCGATCGGGTAGTGGATGCCGCCGTAGAGGCGCGACTCCGCCGCCTCCTCGGCTTTCGCTCGGAAGACCTTCGCCTGGTCCGGGAACAGATGGGCGAGCACCTCGGAGGTGGCCCCGGAGTATCCGGAGTGCCCCGATTGGTAGGAGGGGAAGCTCGGCGAGGGGATCAAGGGCGTCCACGACGGGTCGATCCCCAGGTCGCGGATGGCGCTCTCTGGCCGGGCGCTCCAGTAGGTGAACTTGGTGTCCCAGACCGCCACGCCGGCATCGGCGAGGGCAACCCCCACGAGCGCCATCGCGCGCGCCGCCCGGGGGAGGTTCAGCC
Organism: Actinomycetota bacterium; assembly: GCA_050693875.1. Lineage (GTDB taxonomy): Bacteria > Actinomycetota > CADDZG01 > JAHWKV01 > JBOGWP01 > JBOGWP01. Next base: position 7,849 of record JBOGWP010000056.1, on the reverse strand, counting down.
GGGCGCGGCCGATGTAGATCAGGGCGATCTGGTGCCACTGGCCCGGGGGCAGGGGGGTGCCCAGTCCGCCCGCCCAGAACCTCGCAATGCGCTTCTGGTCTTCGGTGAGCTGCTGCTTCGTGCTGATCACCGCGTCGACCTGCCGGCGGTGCTCGGGCGAGCCGAACGCGGGCGGCGGTGCGGAGCGGAACTGGGCTCCGGAGGTGAGCACCCAGGTCTTCCATGTGCCGGCCAGCGGCGAGGTCGGGGGGGTCACTTTCTGCGGGGGGGGCTCCCAGAACTCGGGACCACGGCCGATGCCGGGCGGCCGCTTCCCGTCCCAGGCCCGGTCCGAGCCGTCGAGCTTCGCCCGCTCGATCACCTTCGCGGCCACCTGCCGCCCGAGCTCGAGACCAGCCTGCACGTCGCTTGGGAAGTTCGCCCCGGCGCGTACCCGCGACGCCGCCGCCTCCTCGGCCATCTGCTCGAGGCGTGGGCCCGGGCGGTCGGGGAACAGGTAGGCGAGGATCCGGGAGGCGGCGCCTGCGAGCGCGGCGTGCTCGGAGGGATACGAGTAGGGGAGGTCGCCGTTCTTCGGGGCGCCGTCCGGGGGCGTGCGCTTGTACTCGTACTTCCAGTGCCAGGTCGCGACCACCGTGTCGTAAAGCGCCACATCCATCAGGGCGTAGCCCCGCGAGGCCAGCGGCGGATCCTTCACGCTCGCGGCGACGAGCTCGAGGTTGAGCTCGTGCCAGGGCTTGCCGGCCGGCTCCTGATCCCAGTGCTCGATCTGCTTGGTCGCCTCATCGGTAGGTTCGGCAGCGAGGCGGCGAACCTCTGCGGCGTCGGCCGACGCCTTCTGCCCGGACGGCGGCGGGGGCACCTTGATCTGCCGGCCCGACGAGAGAACCCAGGTCTTCCACCCTCCCGCTCCCGGGTCGCCTCCCGCCGCCGTCCCGCCGGACCCGCCCGACGTGCATGCGGTGAAGACCATGACGAGCGCGAGGGCGCAGCCGGGCAGGCGAGCGCTCCTGCGGAACGACGCTGCGGTCACGAGAGCGCGGCCGCGGTGTAGATCGACGGTACCGGGACGCAGTACAGGGCCACCGATCTGATCTTGTTCGTGGGCACGTCGGCCGGCACGATGTAGTTCTGCGAGCCGCGCGTCGACTTCAGCGCCGCGATCTCCACGTGGGGGCTGTCCACGACCTCCTTGCTGTTCTTCGGGTTCGGCACCTCGCTCAGCCAGATGACGAGCGAGATGTCGTTCGTCACCTCGAAGTCCTCCGAGAAGCGCAGGGCGCGCTGGCCGTTTGGGAGCCTGTAGAGCGTGATCGTCCCCTTCCCCTTCTTCTCGACGTCGTAGAAGGTGCCCTTCAGGAGGACCGGCGCGTTTGCCATCTCGGGAAGGGCGGGCTCGTTGAGCGGCGTGTCGACCTGCTGCTCGACGGTCGCGGTCCACTTCGCCGAGGCGTCGATGCTGAGGCGCACCTCACCGGTGTTCACCGAGAACGCCTCTCCATCCTTCGGGCAGGGGGAGGAGAGCAGCGGCCCACCCTTCGAGGGGGGAGGGGTCATCTTGATCGTGAGCGCCCCCTTCTCGCACTCCCACTTCACCCGCCACTGGAGGGCCCGGGGGGCGATGCTGAAGGGGTCGGCGTCCACCGGGCCCGTTCCGGTCAGCACCTTGACCTGCTCCCAGCGCGGCGCGGCCCGCTCCTGCTCACCCGCGGTCAGAACCTGCGGGACGCTCGGGAGGGCTGACGGGAAGGCTGCGGGCGGATTGGTCGAGCGCTGAGTCCCCTCACGCCCGCAGGCCGATGCGACCAGCGCGAGCGCGAGCAGCAGCAGTGACCGCGCCCCTCGCCCGCTCGTCATGGTGCGTCAATAATAGGAAGATACCTTCCCATGTCAAGCTCCGCGAGTGCTCCGTCCCGGAAGCAGGTTCGGCATCGAGAGCGCCTCCTGTCCCACGAGCGAAAGGCGCGAGGAACAGGACAAGCAGTGCAAGCTCGCGGCCGAGCGAAAGCGAGGCCACAGCCGCGTCCCCCGTAGGCACGCACGCGACGAGCAACGGGAAGAGCAGTGCCATCTCGTGGCCGAGCGCATGCGAGGCCACTGCAGCGATGCGGGATGCAGGAGCGCTCGAATGCCAAGGTATTTTCGGGACGGAGCATTAGCTTGCGGGCTTGGGGGGGACGACGTCGACGGCGAGGATGCGCCGGCGGCGGACGCTGGCGACGCGGATCTTCCACCCGTCGACGCTGACCTCGTCGCCTCGGCGCGCCAGGCGGCCCAGCCGTTCGAGGATGTAGCCCGCGACGGTCTCGTACTCGCCTTCCGGCAGCTCGAAGCCCAGGGCCAGCTCGAGCTCGTCGGGGCGCATCGTTCCAGGGACCCGGAAGCCATCCTTCACGCGCTGCGGCTCGGGACGCTCGCGCACGTCGTACTCATCGCGAATCTCGCCGACCAGCTCCTCGAGGATGTCCTCGAGCGTGACGATGCCGGCGGTCGCCCCGAACTCGTCGAGCACGATCGCGAAGTGGCTTCTCGTGCGCCGCATCTCGACGAGGACCTTCTCGAGCGGGAGCGACTCGGGCACGACAAGCGGCTCGCGCATCGCGTCGCTGATCGTCGCCTCGGGATTCCGTCGCCCGGCCCGGAGCATGTCCTTGAGATGCACCACGCCGACGAACTCGTCGGGACGCTCCATCCACACCGGAAACCGCGAGTAGCCGGTGCGCTCGGCGAGGTCGAGAAGCTGGTCGAGCTTCGCGTCGGCCGGGACGGCCTGGGCGGCCACTCGGGGGACCATCGCGTCGACGGCGCGCTTCTCGGGAAACCCGAGGGTTCGGGTGAGGATCTCCCCCTGGCGCGGCTGGATGCTGCCGCCGCGGCTCGACTCCTCGACGATGATCGCCAGCTCCTCGGGTGTGTGCATGCCCGACGTCTCGGGCTGCGGCTCGATGCCGAAGAGGCGCAGAAACACGTTGGCCGCCTCGTTGAAGAGCCAGATGAGCGGCCGGAACACGTAGGAGAAGGCGCGGATGAAGCTCGCCATCCACAGCGCCGTACCCTCCGCCCGCGCGATGGCCAGGTTCTTCGGGACCAGCTCGCCGAGCGCCACGTGGAGGAAGGTGATCAGCGCGAAGGCGATCGCCGCGGCGGTGCCGTGCGTGGCGATGGCGTCGAGCGGGGAAGGGAGGCGATTGAAGGCAGACTCCACGAGGTTTCCGAGCGCGGGCTCTCCGATCCACCCCAACCCCAGGCTTGCCCCGGTGATGCCGAGCTGGCAGCCCGAGAGCATCAGGTTCAGATCCCGGATGGCCTTGCTGGCCGACACCGCGCGGCGGCTCCCGTGCTCCACGAGCTCGGCGATGCGTGTGCGCCGTACGGCGACCAGGGCGAACTCTGCGGCGACGAACAAGGCGTTGGCCCCCACCAGCAGCAGGACGGCGATGAGCTTCAAGGCGGTCATGTGCTGGCTCAGGCGGGAGTCCGGCCCGGCCCGCGGGGGCGGCCGGACGCGCTGCGATGCGGCCCGATCTGATAGGGAGCCAACATCCACATAAGATTACTCACTTCGGTATCCCAGGAGCTTCCTACCCATGGCCGGCCCAACGCTCGATACGATCGTCAACCTCGCCAAGCGGCGGGGCATCGTCTTTCAATCTTCCGAGATCTACGGAGGGCTTCGCTCGACGTGGGACTACGGGCCGCTCGGGGTCGAGCTGAAACGCAACGTCAAACAGGCCTGGTGGCGCGCGATGGTCATGCTGCGCGCCGACGTGGTCGGGCTCGACTCCGCGATCCTGATGCACCCGCGCATCTGGGAGGCCTCCGGGCACGTCGAGTCGTTCACCGACCCCCTCGTCGAGTGCCTCAACTGCCATCACCGCTTCCGCGCCGACCATCTCGACGGCGGCCCGTGCCCGGACTGCGGCAACAACCGGTTCACCGACCCGCGCAACTTCAACCTGATGTTCAAGACCTACATGGGCCCGGTCGAGGAGGAGGGCGCGCTGGTATGGCTGCGCCCCGAGACCGCTCAGGGAATCTTCGTGAACGTTCCACAGGTGATCGCCGCGGCGCGCAAGAAGCTGCCCTTCGGGATCGCGCAGGTGGGCAAGGCCTTCCGGAACGAGATCACGCCGGGGAACTTCATCTTCCGGACGCGCGAGTTCGAGCAGATGGAGCTCGAGTACTTCGTGAAGCCGGGTGACGACGAGCGGGCCCACCAGGAGTGGATCGACGAGCGGATGCGCTGGTACGCCGATCTGGGGATACGGCCGGAGAAACTCCGTTTGCGCGAGCACGGGGCCGACGAGCTGTCGCACTACTCCAAGCGGACGGTGGACATCGAGTACGAGTTCCCCTGGGGATGGGCGGAGCTGGAGGGAATCGCAAACCGGGGCGACTTCGACCTCACGCAGCATGCCAAGTTCTCGGGCGAGGACCTCTCCTACTTCGACCAGGAGGCCGGCGAGCGCTACGTGCCCTACGTGATCGAGCCGTCGGCCGGCGCCGACCGGGCCGCGCTCGCGTTCCTGATCGACGCCTACCGGGAGGAGGAGGCCCCGACCGCGTCGGGCGGAACGGAGCGCCGCACGGTCCTCCGCCTGCATCGGAGCCTGGCTCCGTTCAAGGTGGCGGTGCTGCCCCTCTCCCGACAGGAGCGGCTCGTTCCGTTGGCCCGGGAGGTGGCGGGCGTGGTGCGTCGGCATTTCATGATTGACTACGACGACTCCGGGTCGATCGGCCGGCGGTACCGTAGGCAGGACGAGATCGGGACGCCGCATGCGGTGACGATCGACTTCGATTCGCTCGACGATCACGCGGTGACGGTGCGAGACCGCGACTCGATGCAGCAGGAGCGCATCCAGATCGAGCGGCTCGTGGAGTACCTGCGGGACCGACTCGGGCCCGAGGCTGAATGAGACATCGAGGAAAAGGGGCACGACGATGACGTCGGGAACGGTGGTACGGGGAGGCGTCCCGGTCTCGGGGGCCTACGTCCGTCTGATCGGCCCGTCCGGGGAGTACGTCTCGGAGCGGCGGACGCTCGACGACGGTGCATTTCGCTTTCACATTCCGCCGGGGAGCTGGCGTGTCGTGGTCTTCGGACCGGGGATCGAGCGCCAGGAGCTCGAGCTTGCCGGTGACGAGGAGGAGCTGACGATCGAGGTGGGAGGGGATTGATGCCGGTGGCGCGCGCGTCGAAGCGGAGGAGGCGCAAGGGATACGTCTTCGACTTCGAAGAGGGGAATCGGGACCAGAAGGACCTGCTCGGAGGGAAGGGGGCCAACCTCGCCGAGATGACCAACCTGGGAATGCCGGTCCCTCCCGGGTTCACGATCTCCACCGATGCCTGCCGCGAGTACATGGCGAGAGGCGACTTCCCGTCGGGGCTGATGGACGAGGCTGCCAAGCACATGCGGCGCCTCGAGAAGAAGATGGGGAAGCGCTTCGGCGACGCGAAGAACCCCCTGCTGGTGTCGGTCCGCTCCGGCGCAAAGTTCTCGATGCCGGGGATGATGGACACGGTCCTGAACCTCGGCCTCAACGATTCGTCCGTCGAGGGGCTGGCCCTGGCCTACGGCGATCGCCGGTTCGCCTACGACGCCTACCGGCGGTTCATCCAGATGTTCGGCCGCATCGTGATGGGCGTGTCAGGCGAGGCCTTCGAGCGTGAGATCGAGCGTCTCAAGGAGCGCCAGGGAGTCACGGCCGACACCGAGTTGGGGCTCGAAGACCTGAAGGAGCTCGTCGACCGGTTCCGGGAGATTGTCGACGCTGAGACGGGAGCGAGCTTCCCCGACGACCCGATGGAGCAGCTGCGCATGGCGATCCGGGCGGTCTTCGACTCGTGGAACGGAGACCGGGCGCGCATCTACCGCCGCCGGAACAAGATCGCCGACGACCTCGGCACGGGCGTCAACATCGTGACGATGGTGTTCGGCAACGTCGGCGAGAATTCCGGGACGGGCGTCGCCTTCACCCGCGACGCGTCGACCGGTGATAAGCGGTACCTGGCCGAGTATCTGACGCAGGCCCAGGGGGAGGACGTCGTCTCGGGGGCGAGGACGCCCCTCTCGCTCGAAGAGCTGAAGTCGCGGGATCGCACCTCGTTCCGCGAGCTGGTCCGGATCATGAACGTGCTCGAGAAGCATTACCGAGACATGTGCGACATCGAGTTCACGGTCGAGAACGGCAAGCTTTGGATGCTGCAGACCCGCATCGGGAAGCGGACCATGCAGGCGGCCGTGAAGATCGCCGTCCATATGGTCCGCGAGAAGCTGATCACCAAGGAGGAGGCCGTGCTGCGGATCGACCCCTCCTCCCTCGATCAGCTCCTCCACCCGCAGTTCGACCCCGCAAGCGAGATCGACGTGGTGTGTCAGGGCCTCAATGCGTCCCCGGGGGCCGCAGTCGGCAAGGCCGTGTTCGACGCCGACACGGCGGAGGCGTGGGCCGCGGCGGGGGAGAAGGTGATCCTGGTCCGCCCGATGACCGAGCCCGACGATGTGGGCGGCATGTACGCCTCGCAGGGGATCCTGACCTCACGGGGCGGCAAGACTTCCCACGCAGCCGTGGTCGCCCGTGGCGCAGGCAAGCCGTGCGTGAGTGGGGCGGAGGCGCTCAAGATCGACCTCGAGCGGCGGCAGTTCACCGTCGGAGGCAAGGTGGTGAAGGAGGGCGACGTGATCGCCATCGACGGCTCCACCGGCCGGATTGCGATCGGGGAGGTTCCGCTCGTCTCGCCGAGCCTGTCCAAGGACCTCGAGAAGATCCTCACCTGGGCCGACGGGTTTCGCCGCTTGCAGGTCCGCACCAACGCCGACACCCCCGAGGACTCGGCGAAGGCGCGGGGCTTCGGTGCGCAGGGCATCGGGCTGGCCCGCACCGAGCACATGTTCCTCGGGCCGCGCCTGCCGATCGTGCAGCGCATGATCCTCGCCGAGACCGAGGAGGAGGAGACCGCCGCGCTGGAGGAGCTACTCGAGGTCCAACGCGCCGACTTCGCCGGCATCTTCGAGGCGATGAGCGGGCTGCCCGTGACGATCCGGCTGCTCGACCCCCCGCTGCACGAGTTCCTGCCCCCCTCGAAGGATCTCGAGCTCGACCTGCAGCGGCTCGAATGGGAGCGCCGGCGGGCCAAGAAGGACGAGCGAGTGCGGCTCGACGAGGAGATCGCGACCAAGCGCGGCCTGTTGGCCAGCGTCACCCGCCTCGAGGAGTCGAACCCGATGCTCGGCATGCGCGGGGTCCGGCTCGGCATCGTCCACCCTCGGCTTTACGGGATGCAGGTGCGGGCGATCGTCGAAGCCGCCTGCGAGGTCAAGGCGCGGCGCAAGCAGCCGGTGATCGAGATCATGATCCCGCTCGTCGCGGTTCGGACGGAGGTCGAGCGGATGCGGCGCGTAGCCGAGGCGGTGATCGCCGAGGTCCTCGCCAAGCGCAAGGTGAAGCTCGACATCCTCATCGGGACGATGATCGAGCTGCCCCGAGCGGCGCTGGTCGCAGCGGAGATTGCCGAGGTCGCCGACTTCTTCTCCTTCGGCACCAACGACCTGACCCAGACGACCTACGGGTTCTCCCGCGACGACGTCGAGGGGAAGTTCCTCCCCAAGTACCTCGACGGGGGGCTGCTCAAGGTCAACCCCTTCGAGTCGATCGATGTCGCCGGCGTGGGGAGGCTGGTGGAGATCGCCGTTAGAGAGGGCCGGGCGACCCGGCCGGATCTGAAGGTGGGGATCTGCGGCGAGCACGGCGGCGACCCGGCATCGGTCGAGTTCTGCCACCGTGCGGGCCTCGACTACGTCTCGTGCTCACCGTTCCGGGTGCCCGTTGCCCGGCTCGCCGCGGCGCA